>JBMYWO010000365.1:0-502 GCA_049607505.1 Polaribacter sp. | reverse complement strand
GTTGTCTTTATCATGATTAAAAGTGAATTAAGGTTAGCTGTCTTGACTAAATGCGTCTATCATTTTATATTTAGAGTCTAGGTATTTTTGTGTAATTAGTTTCATTAATTTTTGATGAAACACAATACCTAATAAACCCAAAAAGGCTAATGCTAATAGACCGACTTGAAAATTGATAAAAAATGAAGTCAAGCCAAATATTGCTGCAGGTAAAATCATTAAAGGAATACCAATAATCCATTGTACTGCACCAGTACCTTCATAGTTAAATGCTGCACGTTGGTTTAAGTCTATTTTTTTACGGTTAAAGCTTCCGCCAAGCATAATTACATAACTATTAACACCAATGTTATAAATGGCTGCTGCAAAATGTGCTGCTAAAATTTTCCAACCAAAATACACATACGGAATACTAAGTACAAACATGATAATTACGCTTAAAATCATTAATGTGTATTTAGATTTTAGGTACTGCTCGTATTTAATATTTTGGCTCATTAGC
>JBMYWO010000364.1:0-506 GCA_049607505.1 Polaribacter sp. | reverse complement strand
AAACCTATATTCTCTTTAGTAATATTTCCTTCTAAATCTGTAGTCTGATTTGATGGGTTAGCTACCGCTACATTCCATTGTTGTAAATTATCTAAAGTAAAATACCATTTGAGAGGAACATGTTTTAATTTATATGAACCTCCTATTGCTAATTCAAAAGGTAATTTTTCTCTTTCTTCATTAAAAGAAGATAATTGAGCTCCAATATTTCTGGCAACTAAAGTTAATATAAAATCTTTATATGGATTATTATACAATAATGCTAAATCAAAAGCTATCCCTGTTGATGAAAAATTTGCAATTGAAGAATGAATGATTTTAGCATTTCCCCCTATATAAAAATATGTCCAAGGTAAATTTCTTGCATATCCAACTGATATAGCAATATCACTAGCATTAAAGGTTCCAGACTCAACACCATTTTCATCTGCTCTTATTAAACTTCCATAATTTAAGTATTTAATACTTCCGTGAATATTACCAAACCTTCTATTTATCAATTTTGA
>JBMYWO010000363.1:0-506 GCA_049607505.1 Polaribacter sp. | reverse complement strand
AAATTACTGGCTTCTGACTGGAAAATACCGATAAAAGCAGAATTAAAATGGCTTTCGGATGGCGTTTGTATTGGAAAAACAATATCTGACACCAACGGTGTATTGAACTTTAGGGTGGATAGAAAAACGGTTGGTGTGGAAAATGCTTTAATCGTTTCTCCAATAAAAAAGATGACACCTAAAAAAGATACAACCTTAGACTCATCAGATAGCTTTATAGCAGTATATTGTGTAGAAGTCGATACTATTTCTTTTAATAAGTCGCTTGAAAATGAAATGTTTTTTTTCTATACAAAATTCCAAAAAATGTATGGTAGTTCTTCGAGAAGTCATTAGTATGTACATTAAGTTTTAGTCGGCTATGAAAACATATTATATTGTAGCTCTTTCTGTTTTGATGTCTATTATGTCTTGTTCCATTTTCAAAAGTCAAAAAGTTGAATTAGAAGGGAAATTACTGGCTTCTGACTGGAAAATACCGATAAAAGCAGAGTTAAAATGGCTTT
>JBMYWO010000362.1:0-507 GCA_049607505.1 Polaribacter sp. | reverse complement strand
TTTGAACAAGAACAAAAAAACAAAAGAACAGAAGAACTAAAAACTGAAGAACAAAAGAACCGAAAACTGAAGAACTGAAAAACTGAAGAACCGAAAACTGAAGAACTGAAAAACTAAATAACTGAATATCTAAAAATTCAAGGTACCGGATCATAACCACTTCCACCCCAAGGATGGCAAGAAGCAATTCTTTTTAAACCAAGATAAAGCCCTTTTATAGGTCCATACTTTTTTAAAGCATCTAGCATATAGTTTGAACATGTAGGCAACCAAGGCGATATTATATATTGATATACTTTTACTAAAAAAATAAAAGGAAGAGATAGTATGTAAAGTATAGATTTGATAAAGTAAAGGTATAAAATCTTTTAATAAACATTGGCTTGAGATTCCTGCCTGCGCAGAAATGACAAAAAAGATGTTTTTATTGGAAATTCTATTATCTTTAATAAAAAATACAACTATGAAAACAGCAGAACAATGGTTTGCAGAATATGCCGTAAGCCA
>JBMYWO010000361.1:0-507 GCA_049607505.1 Polaribacter sp. | reverse complement strand
AATAATAACTTTACCATTTCTAATATCTTCAATTGCTTCAGAAATTGTGTCTAGTTGTATCTTTGTGTTTTGTGTTTGCTCCATTATAATTTGGTGTCTTTTTTAGACATTATTTTTTTGAAAAATGTTGTAATTGGCTGCAAAAATACATCAATATTAAATAATCCCATGTCTTTTGTAGCTCTTCTTGTTAATAAAATAGCAATAGGAATCATTAAAGCTGCAGAAACCCATGAGCCAACAATAGCAGAAATAGAACTGTCTTCTGCTAAGTTTCTGCCAAATGTATTTGTGAAAAAGTAAACCAAAACCACCTTTTCTTATGATTGAACCTAAAGGTGCACCTATAAAAAAGAGAATTAAACAAGATAATGAGAATGCAATTCTGTTATGATATTCAATTTCGTAGGTGTTTAGAATTTTCCTTTTCCTTTTAAAAGTATCTTTTCTATTTTTAATTATACTTAATGCATTTTTACTTTTTGCTAAAGAAGAATTTACTAATCG
>JBMYWO010000360.1:0-509 GCA_049607505.1 Polaribacter sp. | reverse complement strand
CAGATTATGAATCGATGATAGTTCCTGTGGGTGTAAAAGCAGATGCAGGCAAGGAAATTACATTCTCTGCAGAAGTATTGAACTTGCCAGCAGGACTAAACGTATATTTAGAAGATAAAGAAGCAAATATATTTACACGTTTAGATGAAGCCAATGCTCAATACACAGTTACCGTATCTGAAGCGTTAAATGGCATTGGAAGATTTTATCTACATACATCCTCTCAAGTTTTAGGAGTTGCTAATGTAGATTTGGTATCTGTTTCTATATATAGTGCCAACCAAAAAATACACCTTTCAGGGTTGCCAAACGGAGTTACAACAATCACCTTGTATGACGTATTAGGAAAAGTGATTTTGAAAGAAGAAACTACAGAAAACGCTACTTCTATTTCTGCAGAAAATGTATTAAAAGGAAGTATTTATTTGGTAAACCTTAAAACAGAAAAAGGAATAATAAGTAAGAAAATAATCATTCAATAAACTAAAAAAAAAGCAAAGTCGCAAAGT
>JBMYWO010000359.1:0-511 GCA_049607505.1 Polaribacter sp. | reverse complement strand
AGATTACTAATAAGAAAATTAATCCTATTGGTAAGTAAGAGGTAATCCCTTCCATAACCCTAAACAATAAAGGAGACCATCCCGCTTGAGCTGCTCTGTTTACTGCGTAAAAAGCTAACGTACCTAAGGCAATCATCATAAAGAAGAAACACGCTACATATAATGCAGACCAAGGTTTGTTTTGTAATTGATGTAATACATGCTCAGCATGTGCATCATCTGAATGCGCATCAGAGTGACCAGCTGTGTCAGCGTGGGTTACTTCTCCGTGTCCTTCAGTAGTTACATGAGCAGTTGTTTCAGCATGAGAATCATGACCACCACCGTGAGCAGTATCATGTGCTAAAATTTCTTTTACCTCTTCCACCGTTGAAGGTGCAGACATAAAACCTGCTATAATACCAACAGCTCCAACTACCATAAATCCGATAGCCCACAGCTTTAATTTTTTAGAAAAATCGTACATATCTATATCTTAATCTAATTTCTTATTTGGTTAAATCAGCCTTTA
>JBMYWO010000358.1:0-512 GCA_049607505.1 Polaribacter sp. | reverse complement strand
TCTTTTCCAATATTTTTAATATCTAATTTAGTTTTTTTTGTAGGTTTATTTAAAAAACAGAATGCAACTATGTTTTCGTTTTCTTTAGAAAAAGGATATTCATTTATTACTTTCTCCCACTCAGAAATTGTTTTTGCAATTATAGGTATATCATAACCAAATTTGGTTTTAATTCCTTCTTTTATTTGCTCACAAATAGCAGCTTTGCTTTTATCTGAATCTAAAATGATATTACCACTTTGTATATAAGTTTGTACATTTTGAAACTTTAAACTTTCTAATAAATTACGTAATTCTGCCATTGGAAGTTTATTTTTTCCTGACACATTTATTCCGCGTAATAAAATGATAAATTTTTTCATGCTTCTTTTCAGACCTCACAGGTTTTAAAAACCTGTGAGGTCTTATTTTTATTTTAACCCAGCAATTTTATCTTCTTTTAAAATAATATTTGTTTCCTTTTTTACTTTATCTAAAATAATTTTCAACTCGTCTTTCGTCATATTTAAACT
>JBMYWO010000357.1:305-513 GCA_049607505.1 Polaribacter sp. | reverse complement strand
TAATTCTTGCTTTACTGGCTCTAATCGATTTTATTTCTGTTCCAGTAAGTTGTATTCCAGCGGTATAAGTATCTAGAAATTCGTACTCGAAACGTGCTTTTTTATTTTGTATGTTTATTTTCTTTTGCACAGTCTTAGACTGATTTTTTATAAATTAATACTATAGCTTCTATAAACAAAAATTTATAAAAGTTTTAGCAAAGATACA
>JBMYWO010000357.1:0-295 GCA_049607505.1 Polaribacter sp. | reverse complement strand
TTTGTAAAGTTGTTCTATTTTTATCGACCTAGAAAAATAAAAATCCATGCGTAAAATTATAGTATTAGTACTTGTTTTGTTTGTTGCTTGCAAGCAAAAAAACACACCTTTAACTGCACAACAAATTATTGATAAATCTATCATTGCAAGCGGTGCAGACAAAGTAGCAAATGCTCAAATTGAGTTTGGCTTTAGAGATAAAGAATATGCTGCCGTTCGTGAAAACGGACTCTTTAGATTGTTTAGAAGTTTTAAAGACGAGAAACTAGGTATGGTTTCTGATGCCATTTCTAAT
>JBMYWO010000356.1:0-516 GCA_049607505.1 Polaribacter sp. | reverse complement strand
CTTTAAAACACAAAAAGCCATTTATGATCGTCAAAAAGAATTGTTTGAAAAAGGGGTTATAGCTGCTAACGAATTCGATCAAGTAAATAACACGTATTTACAAGCAAAACAGCAAGTTGAACAAGCCAGAATTAATGTAACACAATCCCGTCAAAATTATGATATTATTAAAACAGGTACCACGTCTGGTTTAGGTAATATTGCTCAAACTCAAGTAAGAGCTACTGTGGCAGGAATGGTTTTGGATGTTCCTGTAAAAGCTGGAAACCAAGTGATTGAAGCTAATAATTTTAATGAAGGAACCTCAATTGCATCTTTGGCAGATGTTACTAAAATGATTTTTGAAGGAAAAGTAGATGAAAGTGAAGTTGGTAAGATTAAAGAAGGTTTACCTTTAGAAATTACGGTTGGTGCTATTGAAGATGAAAAATTTGATGCTATTTTAGATTACATAGCACCAAAAGGTGTAGCTGAAAATGGAGCAATTCAATTTGCAATAAAAGGCTCACTTAAAAA
>JBMYWO010000355.1:0-517 GCA_049607505.1 Polaribacter sp. | reverse complement strand
TTGTACACCAATATCATTAACTTGTTCTATAACTTCTATAACTTCTTCAGTAGTGACTTCTTCTATAACAATATCTTCAATGACTTCTTCTACTTCAGCAACTTCTTCAGCTACTTCTTCTTCAGTAAGCTCTATAGGTTCTACTACTTCTTCTTGTATATCCTGGTCTTTGACATCTTCCTCTTGAACTGTATCTTCTCTGATGATGTCATCTCCTGGTATCTCTTTATCCAACTCATCTTCTATAACCTCTTCCTCAATAACTATAATTATTTCTTCAGGGATGTCCTCAAATATAATTTCTTCTTGTTCAAACTTAAACTCTTCTTCAAGTTCCTTGACATCAATCTTAACTTCCTCTTCAACAATATCTTCTTCTTTGATAGGTTCAGGTTTTTTAACTTCATCTTCCACGACCACTTCAAGTACCACAATATCATCATCAGAAAGCTCTTCTTCGGTATCTCGTTCTTCATCAACAACTATTATAACTTCTTCTTCAGGTTCTTCTTCAGGT
>JBMYWO010000354.1:219-517 GCA_049607505.1 Polaribacter sp. | reverse complement strand
AGGAATTTTCTTTAGAAAAGAAGACGGTTCTGTTTGGATCGACTTAACTGAAGACGGTTTGGATGAAAAAATTGTATTGCGTTCTGATGGAACTGCAGTATACATGACTCAAGATATCGGTACGGCGATCGAACGTTTCAATGATTTTGATATTTCTGCACTTACTTATACTGTTGGAAACGAGCAAGACTATCACTTTAAGGTACTTTTCTTGATCTTGAAGAAACTAGGTTATGAGTGGGCAGATCGTTTATACCACCTGTCTTATGGAATGGTGGATCTTCCAAGTGGTAAGATG
>JBMYWO010000354.1:0-209 GCA_049607505.1 Polaribacter sp. | reverse complement strand
CTAGAGAAGGAACCGTAGTGGATGCAGATGATTTAATTGCAGAAATGACCAATACAGCTAGAGATATTTCTCAAGAATTAGGGAAATTAGAAGGCTATTCTGAAGAGGAAAAAGAACGCTTATATAAAATCATCGGATTAGGTGCCTTGAAATACTATATTTTGAAGGTTGATCCTAAAAAGAGAATTTTATTTGACCCTAAAGAGTCC
>JBMYWO010000353.1:0-521 GCA_049607505.1 Polaribacter sp. | reverse complement strand
TGCAGAATGTGTAATTCCTTTTGTTCTTGGTGCTCCATTAATAATTTGAAATTCGCTATCGTCACATGGACATTTCATAATTATGGTATTTTCTACAACCATTTGAGAACAAGAACTTGGCTGTAAATGTGGCGCAGCACGTTCAAAAGCTTTAAATTGTGTACCGTTAATATTGTAAATAATAATGCCTTTTATTCCGCCGTTTCCATAAGCCCATCCGCCAGGAACATTTAAATTCACAAATTCTGGCAAACTTAAATCTACTGATTGATTAATTTGCACATAAGGCAAAACATCATTATTCTGAGAATCTGTTGTGCAATTGCTAAAAATTAGAATTGCTATAAAAGTAAAAAACACTTTTTTCATTTATAAGTTGTTGTGTAAATTAAAAACGATGGCAAGTTACAAATATTTTGTACATTTGTAGTCGATCTCATTCTGATAAAAAAGCAATGAGATTTTGTATTTTAAAACTGTACGATTATGAGTAATGTATCTTATTACACGCCAGAAGGACT
>JBMYWO010000352.1:0-521 GCA_049607505.1 Polaribacter sp. | reverse complement strand
TCATTACCTAATACTCCTGGAATTAATCTAATCACAGCATCACATAAAACAGCAGCTCCTAATTCGCCTCCTGATAACACATAATCTCCAATAGAAATTTCCTTGGTTATAAATTTATCTCGAACACGTTGGTCTACACCTTTATAATGTCCACAAAGAATGATAATATTTTCTTTCATTGAGACTTGATTGGCAATACTCTGATTTAAGCGTTCACCATCTGGAGTCATATAGATAATTTCATCGTAATCTCTCTCAGACTGTAATTTAGTAATGCACTTGTCAATAGGTTCGATCATCATAACCATACCTGCACCACCACCAAACTGAGTGTCGTCTATTGCTTTATAACCACCAGTTGCATAGTCACGTAGATTATGAAAATGTACACTAACCAGATTAGCAGCAATAGCACGTTTTAGAATAGAGGCTTCAAACGGACTCTTGATTAATTCTGGTAAAACGGTTATGATGTCTATACGCATGATTCAATTTATGACTGACAAAGATACACGATTTAA
>JBMYWO010000351.1:0-522 GCA_049607505.1 Polaribacter sp. | reverse complement strand
AGGAGAAGTGGTTTCGAGCGATAGTCCAAAAAAGGCAGTAATTGGTTTTGCAACCCAAGAAGCAAACGATCCGTTAATTGAAAAAACAATTAATACAGCAATTACATCCCAAGTGGTTTTTAAGCCCCAACGTTGTTTTAATTTTTCCATGGGCGCAAAAATAGTTAAAAGAAAAAGGGCAAACAAATGTTTACCCTTTTTGATATTATAGAAAAGTGAAATTTATTTTTTTCCAAAAACACTACCTAATAAACCACCCAATAATCCACCGCCAGATTTTTGCTGACTTGCGCCACCTAAAACCATACCAGCCACATCATCAACAATACTTCCGTCACCATCAGCATCTAAAATTTGTTCTAAGAAACTTTGTTCCTTATCAGCCGAATTTCCTCCAAGTAAACCTCCTAACAATCCACCTATATCACTAGAGTTATTTACATTGTTTTGACGTGATTGTTTACCTAAAACACCCATTAAAATAGGAGCAGCAGTTTTTAAAATATTTGCAACAGATCCAGC
>JBMYWO010000350.1:0-523 GCA_049607505.1 Polaribacter sp. | reverse complement strand
AGCCATCGAAAAATTTTCGATACTCAGTATCTACGCTTTCGGGATTTGATCTATATGTTTCATATAGATTTTCAATATACTCTGGATGGGAATTACTTAAATACGAAAAATTTTTCATCTTTTCTTTTAAAAGTGTTTCAATTTGAACGACAAATTTATCGTATTTTCTATTAAAACGAAGATTATAAAAGACTTTTTTTGAGAAATCTTATAGTATTGAAAATATTAAGCTTTTTTAAGTAAATTTACAAGAAAAAAGAAGCAAATGGCAAAAATAACATTGAAAGGGAACGACTTAAATACTTTAGGAAGTCTTCCAGAAATAGGTTCAAAGGCAAAAGATTTTAATTTGATACAGAATAATTTATCAAAAGTGAGCTTAAAAGATTTTGAAGGACAAAGATTAATTTTGAATATTTTTCCAAGTATTGATACAGGAACTTGTGCTACTTCGGTAAGAAATTTTAATAAGCAAGCAGCAGATTTAGAAAACACAAAAGTGCTTTGTATTTCCAGAGATTTA
>JBMYWO010000349.1:0-523 GCA_049607505.1 Polaribacter sp. | reverse complement strand
TATATAGTTACATATAAGCTAAAGCCTTCTCTCTCTTTGTGGAGTGGAGCGTAGCGGAACGGAGCAAAGAGAGAGAAGGCTTTAGTGTCTTCCCTCCCAATAACTCCTAATTAAAGCCTATATTTATGCTCTACTAAAAACCAATAAATATGAAGCATTTAACTAAAGAACAAAGGTATCAAATTAAAGCGTATTTAGATTGTGATAAATCAATAGAATTTATAGCCGATGCCTTAGAAGTTACAAGAACAACCATTGACAGAGAACTAAAACGCAATTCTAATAAACGAGGTTCGTATAATCCAGACTTTGCTCAAGAACTCTATGAAGAAAGAAAAGAACGTTTTGCAAACAACAGGAAATTTACCCCTTCCATAGAAAAGCTTGTCAGAAGTAAAATAGAGCAAGAGCAATGGTCACCAGAACAGATTGTGGGATATTGTAAATCTCAAGATATCCCTATGGTAAGCCACGAGAGAATTTATCAGTATATAAGAAAGGATAAAGAACAAGGAGGTAAACT
>JBMYWO010000348.1:0-524 GCA_049607505.1 Polaribacter sp. | reverse complement strand
ATATTTGCATAAGAAAGTATTATACAATTTAGAAAAAGATGAAAAATAACGATCAGAATACCAACGCATTTTTAATACATATTTCTGCTTTTGCAGGATATATATTTCCGTTCGGTAGTATTATAACTCCATTAATATTATGGCAAACTTTAAAAGACAGAAGTTACTTTTTAGATGAACAAGGTAAAGAAGCTGTTAACTTTAATATTAGTTATGCTTTATACATATTTATTTTAGGATTGTCTTTTATACCAGTTTTCTTTGGTTCATTCTTTAACAATTTAGATCATTTAGATTTTGGTTTTCATTTAGATTGGAACAATGGAGGTCTTTTTGGAATTCTTGGATTAGGAGCTTTTGCATCTGTTATCGGATTAATTAAAATCGCTTTAATAATTATTGCTGCTATGAAAAGTAAAGAAGGAGAAAATTACAAGTATCCTTTAACAATAAAATTTATTAAATAAAAACACAGTACATGAAGATAGAAAACACAAAAGCACAAATGCGCAAAGGTGTATTGG
>JBMYWO010000347.1:0-529 GCA_049607505.1 Polaribacter sp. | reverse complement strand
TAAATCTTCACTCACCATTTTGTTTTGAACCATCTTATTAAAGAAATTGTAGATACGAACGTTATACCTATCAAATAATATTGATAGTTTTTCTAATTGTCCGTTAGCTACGGCTAACATTAAATCTTCATCGGTTAGATGTTTCAAAACTGTGTTTTTGGTTGGTTTCTATTCTTAAAACCATCAATTTACAAAAAGGTTACATTTTATTTTAAAATAATTTTTAGAGCATAAAAAAATCCCGAGCATTTGCTCGGGATTTTTGTTTTACAAAAAGTAAGAATCTTATTTCTTAGCTAATAAATCTCTAATTTCTGCTAATAAATCTTCTTGACTTGGTCCTTTAGGAGCTTCTGGTGCTGGCTCTTCTTTTTTCTTCATTGCGTTAACAGCTTTTACTACCATAAACATTACAAATGCTACAATAATAAAGTCGATAACATTAGTTAAGAACTCACCCCATAATAAGGCAACTTCTCCTGTTACTTTTCCTGCTGCATCTGCAACACCATCTTTAAGAATATACTTC
>JBMYWO010000346.1:0-530 GCA_049607505.1 Polaribacter sp. | reverse complement strand
CAAAAAAAATTACAACAGTCTTTAACGATGCTTTTTCGTATACTCAAAGTACTTACAGATTAAGACCAAGACAAATATTAATGAATGTGAAATTTAGTTTTTGAATATCAACAACGGCTACCAACACAGTATATAGTTTATTGCTACTAACTGCTAAAGCAAAGGTAAGTGAATTTTTATAAAGTCATTACTTTTTTGAAAATTTAGTCTATTTTATACGCAACAAACCATATACAACAACGTTGCCACCAATAAAAACTGAACTTCAAAATTGTACTTTAAAAGAAAAAATATTACGGAATCAAATTCTGAAAGAATAGAACGAAATATTAGATTATTATCGTTAAAGAGACACACTTCTTTGGATTTTAAATATGTTTCAACCTATATAAATGAACCCAATAAGTTTTTTTTGGGTTTTGAAAATGAAAAACGAATTGACTTATTACGAATTTCATCACCTTTTGAGAAATTACTTCCAAAAATAATTGTGACTTTTAAAAAGGAGAATTTTAAAGAATATAAGTTAA
>JBMYWO010000345.1:310-533 GCA_049607505.1 Polaribacter sp. | reverse complement strand
GCCCTGTAACAATTATTTCATCAAGTAGATTGTCTCCCTCCATTGAAATGTTGATTTCTGATGCAGTACCTATTTGTTTCTCTTGTGTTTGCATTCCAACAAAGCTAAAAACTAAAATATCTCCAGTTTTTGCTTCGATGGAATATTTACCGTCGAAATCTGTTTCAGCACCTACATTGGTTCCCTTTATTAATACTGTAACTCCAGGCAGTGGTCCTGATTC
>JBMYWO010000345.1:0-300 GCA_049607505.1 Polaribacter sp. | reverse complement strand
TACCGGAAACCGTTTTGTTTTGTGCAAATGATATTTGCACAATCAACGCTAGTAGTAGCGTTAAAATTCCATTAAACTTTGTTTTCATTGTGTGAATATTTGAATTAATTGCTTCAAAAATCTTAAATAAATCTTAAATAAGCAACATAAATCACAAATAAATCTTAATATCTGTTAATGATTTAACATATTTAAGGGTTTATAGAAATGAATTAGGTAAATATTTTTTTGCTTATAATTATTGGTTGGTGTTGGTGTGTGTGTTTTAAAAAAATATCGTACATTTGCGCACTCTTTTAA
>JBMYWO010000344.1:0-539 GCA_049607505.1 Polaribacter sp. | reverse complement strand
TCGTCATATTGTTGCCCTATTACAGGACTTGATACCAAATACCAGTTAGTGTCTGCTATATTTAGATTGTAGGTAATATTTCCTGTTGAAGTACCTGAAACTTTTAATGCTCCTCCATTATTAATGGTAAGCGTTCCATTATTGGTTAAATTTCCAGTGATGTCTAAAGATTTTTCAGCATTAATGGTTAATGTCCCCCCATTCTCTATGACAAAACTTTTAACAGAAACAGCAGAATTTATTACAGGTTGGTTCCCTCCACTTGGAATACTAGTATTCTCTGATGCTGTTGGAACCACACCCGTATTCCAATTTCCTGCATTAGCCCAATCTGTATCAGTTGCTCCTGTCCAAGTAACAGGTTTTACGTAAATAGCATAATCTTCAGATTGTCCTCTAAATAAAGACGTAGTACAAGCGGAATTTATTGTAGTAGCATCTGTATATCTTTCATCTATATCAGTAATTAATCGTATTCTAACATAATCACCATAAGGAATAGATGAAGGATACGTTAAAACAATTGAAACTGTACTATT
>JBMYWO010000343.1:0-539 GCA_049607505.1 Polaribacter sp. | reverse complement strand
ACACACAAATATAGATTGGTAGTTTTAAATGAAGACTCTTTTGAAGAACGCTTTTCAGTAAAACTATCACGATTAAATGTATTTGTTTTAGCAGGAGTTTTTTCTATTTTTTTAGTAGGCATAACTACGGTTTTCATTGCATATACTCCAATAAGAGAATATATACCAGGATATTCATCAACAGCATTAAAAAAGAAAGCAACAAGACTTACATATGAGGCAGATTCCTTAAAATCTAGTTTAAAAATATTACAAAATTATACCAAAGCACTAAGGCCAATCTTAACAGGAGATGTTTCTGGAATTTATAAGATAGATTCTATTAAATCTGATATAGAAAAACAAACAATAGATGAAAGTAAGTTAAATGCTTCTAAACAAGATTCATTGTTTAGAGAAAAAGTAGAAAGTAAAGATAGGTTTGCTTTAACGGATACTAATACAAGTAAAGTTAAAATTGTGTTTTTTGCTCCAGTAAAAGGAGAAGTTACACAACAATTTAATGTAAATGAAAAGCATTTTGCTATAGATATAGTTGC
>JBMYWO010000342.1:0-539 GCA_049607505.1 Polaribacter sp. | reverse complement strand
CCTCTTAAGTTTGAATATTACTAAATTTAAGCTATTAATCAGAAAGAACAAAGAGAGGATTAAGGTTATTTTATACACAGAAGCATCAGACTTCGTCAACATTGAAAATCCCCTCTCTTTTCTACCCACATTTCGAACAGTTGTTTGAGGCTTTTAGATCTCGTTTTTAAGTAGTAGAAAGTAAAGTAGATAGTTCTTTAATAAACTAAAGAATAGTTATGAGTAAAAGTACAACATTTTATGGAATAGACATCAGTAAAGAAGTGTTTGATGTTACGGATCAAAACGAGGTTCATTATCAGTTTTCAAATGACTACAAAGGCTTCAAAAAATTCAAGACTATTTTGGACGAAAACAGTCATTGTGTGATGGAAGCTACAGGATATTATCATTACAAATTGGCTTATTTTTTACAAGAAAATGAGGTTTTAGTTTCGGTAGAAAATCCTTTGTCAGTGAAGCGATTTATTCAGATGAAATTATCAAAAATAAAAACAGATAAAAGTGATTCGAAGATGATCTGTAAATATGCCCAAAGT
>JBMYWO010000341.1:247-541 GCA_049607505.1 Polaribacter sp. | reverse complement strand
CTTTTTTTATGTTAGATGGATATACTCTTTCATCATCATAATTTGGTAAAACTTCTGCAAAAAAAGCTGTTAATTTCTTACCACTTTCTTTATGAGACAAAGCTTCTTTACCTTCAGTTTTTTCAGACATTTTTATAAAAACCTCAAAAAGTGGCATGTCTTCTTCGTATGTATAAATAGCTATGTTTTCTAATAAACTAACATTCTGAGTAGCATTAATTGCTAAACGTTTATTGTCTACTAAAGTTTCTGCAATTACTGCATTTTTAGATTGAGATATTACTTGAAACAATC
>JBMYWO010000341.1:0-237 GCA_049607505.1 Polaribacter sp. | reverse complement strand
CCTGTTACTGCTATAATTTTATTAAATTCCATTTATATTTTTTTATTTACCTTTTTTTGCATTTGGGAAACGCATTCTGTAATCTGCTCTAATTTTCCCTTTAGAAATATTTTCTAATTTCTTTTTAATCAAGCGTTTTTTTAAGGTCGATAATTTATCAGTAAATAAAACACCATCAATATGATCGTATTCATGCTGAAAAACACGTGCCGCTAAACCGCTTAAAACTTTGGTGTG
>JBMYWO010000340.1:0-544 GCA_049607505.1 Polaribacter sp. | reverse complement strand
CTAAATCTATAAGTTCCCATACGTTGATATTTGCTTTATCACATATTAATGATAATTCGTTTGCAAACGCAATTTGTACATCTCTAGATGAGTTCTCTACCAACTTGCACATTTCTGCAGTTCTGGCATTTGTGGGGTGTAATTGCCCCTTTACATATTGGCTATAAAATGCAACAGCTTTTTTTGTAGATGCTTCGTTTACACCACCAATAACTCTATCGTTTTCTACAAGCTCGTACATAACATTGCCTGGCAAAACACGCTCTGGGCAATAGGCGATGTGTAGTTTGTCTTTAAGCTCTGGACGTTCAGTATAGATAAAATTCATCATTTTCTCTGTAGTACCAATTGGCGAAGTAGATTCTATTATATAAAGATCTCCTGCCTTTAGTAGTGGTAATATGCCTCTGGTAGCAGATTCTACAAAAGAGATATCGGGTTCGTTTTTAGCTTTAAATGGCGTTGGTACTACTATTATATAAGTATTTGCTTCAACAGCTTTGATTGCCGCTTTTAAGTAACCATCGTTTACAGCATTGGCTAC
>JBMYWO010000339.1:0-548 GCA_049607505.1 Polaribacter sp. | reverse complement strand
AAAATTATAAAGGTCAAATTGCAGGAGGTAGTCAATCTATACGTAGAGGTTGGAATGCATTACGAGAAACCGGAGCAACTACAAAACAAATGTTAATAAACGCTGCAGCTGCAAAATGGGGAGTTGATGCGAATACTTGTATGGCTTCGAAAGGTGTTATTACAAATGAAAAAGGTGAGACTTTTGGTTATGGTGATGTTGTTAAAGAAGCATCTATGTTAGAAGTTCCAGAAAATGTAACTTTAAAAAAACCGTCTGAGTTTACTATTATAGGAAATAATGCTACAAATGTAGATTTAGAAAAGATTGTAACCGGTAAATCATTATTTGGTTTAGATTATAAAGCTGAAGGAATGTTGTATGCATCTGTACTACGTCCACCAGCATTTGGACAAACATTAGTTTCTTTTGATGCAACCGAAGCAAAAAAAATAAAAGGAGTACTAGAAGTTATTACTATTGGAGAAAAAGCAAGAAAGTTTTTAGATGCTGGAAAATTTAATTGGACTTTTAAATTATCTAGAACAGATAAAGTAGTTGTAATTGCA
>JBMYWO010000338.1:0-552 GCA_049607505.1 Polaribacter sp. | reverse complement strand
CACCATTACACTCCTTACTTCCTAAATTAATTGGTAGCAGATTACGTAAAGGCTTTAAAGCTTTTGGAGAAAAAATGCATGGATATTATACTGCTGAAGCTAATATTATTGGTGTTGAATCTAGAACATCTTCTCCTGTTAGCATTCCAAGAACTTTAGATTTAGCACATCCAGAAATTTCCAATTTGTACCCTTGTGGAGAAGGTGGCGGTTATGCTGGTGGGATTGTTTCTGCAGCTATGGATGGCGAACGTTGTGCAGAAGCTGCAGTTAAAGGATTGTAAGTTTAATATTATTCCTATTTTTGCAGCAATAAAATTTGAAATACATGAACGCATATATTTTTCCAGGTCAAGGTGCTCAATTCTCAGGAATGGGACTAGGCCTCTATGAAAACTCACCTTTAGCACAAGAATTGTTTGAACAAGCTAACGAAATTTTAGGCTTCTCAATTACCGATATTATGTTTGAAGGTTCAGCTGAAGATTTAAAAGAAACCAAAGTTACGCAACCAGCTATCTTTTTACATTCTGTTATCCTAGCCAAAACTTT
>JBMYWO010000337.1:0-556 GCA_049607505.1 Polaribacter sp. | reverse complement strand
AATCTTAATTGGGAATGCTGCGATCAACAACCGTTGGCCAAAAGCCTAATCCACTGATATTTATAAAAAAGTAAAACACACTTTTTTTAAGTAGATTTTTTGAAAAGCGGTTTCCAAAGCATATATGTGTTTAGAAATCGCTTTTTTAGGTTAAACTACCATTGACGTTTTTTTATAACCACTTACCACATACTTGCCTGTTGGCAAGCAGGGACACATCGTTCACATAGTCCTGTTGTTTTCTATGTGCCTCGAATGACATTCAACAATAAATAATCATTTTGTTGATGGTACTACTAATACTTTTAATAACAGGTGTCAACCTATTTTTTAATCGATATGAATACAAAACAAAAAATACAAACATTTTGGGGTCGAGTACTCCAATCACAATCTGTAGAAGAAGAACGCTCTAATATAGATGAATTCATCAATTTTCTAAATAAAAAGCATTTATCATTTAGACTATGGTATGTTTTAGAAAATGGTAAAAAAAAGTTACTCAACAATATTGTTAAACCTAATCAAAAAGGGGTTTTAGATACGGTACAGATAG
>JBMYWO010000336.1:0-558 GCA_049607505.1 Polaribacter sp. | reverse complement strand
TGTAAATGCTGTTGATGTTGTTGCGTGACCAGAAGTAAAACTATAACTCTGTGGCGTTATTAATGTTCTTAATAAATGATTAATAGAAGTATCGTTATTTGGTCTTAATCGCTCAAAAGTACCTCTGATTAAATTGGTAAACTGATCAGAAAAAGCAACCATAATAATTAAGGTTAATAAAAGAATTCCTCCTTTTTTCCAACCAAAATTCTTAAATATTAAAAAAATGATAAAAGCAAACAATGGAATCCAGTTTGTTTGGTGTGTTATAAACAACCATACTGAATCCCATTGCTCATTTCCTAAACTATGTAAATAGATTAGAAGTTCTTTATCTTTTTGTATCAGTGAATCAAACAATTACTTGCCTACTTTTACTATTTCTACATCAAAAATAACATCTGCTTTCGGAGGAAATGGTCCTCCACCATTTTCTCCATATGCTAAATAATAAGGAATAAATAATCTAGCTTTTTCACCTTCTCTCATCTTCAACATTCCTTCTGTAACACCAGGAATCATAGGTCTATTTTTATCATCTAACTGACAAGTAAACGG
>JBMYWO010000335.1:0-560 GCA_049607505.1 Polaribacter sp. | reverse complement strand
ACAAACCTGAAGAGCAAACTCAAGTTCATCACAAAAATGATGTAAAATTTGATTATAGAATAGAAAATTTAGATTGGGTATCTCACAGAGAAAATTCCATAGATGGAAGTAAAGGAAATAAAGTTGACCCACTTGAAAGATTTAATTTTTTCTCTAAAAAAGATTGGTTTAAGAAATGAAATGGAACAAACGATTTAATTACCCTACATCTACACGTGCCTTGATTAACAATCAACGACACTACGATGTTAATGAAGAAAAACTACCTAGTGTTACGACTATTTTATCTGCTACACAAAGTGACGAAAAAAAGGCAAGTTTGGCAAGATGGACACAATCTGTAGGAGAGGAGCAAGCTACAAGAATCAGGGATCAAGCAGCAGAACGTGGTAGTATTATGCATAGGGTTCTAGAAGGCTATTTGCTGGGCCAAAACCATGCCGATTTTAGCGATTTGGGGCAACAGGCAGGGTCTATGGCCAACGTGATCCTGGAATCAGGCATCAGGGGTCATTTAGATGAAATATGGGGGTCAGAAATTACTGTATACTATCCAAAAT
>JBMYWO010000334.1:243-565 GCA_049607505.1 Polaribacter sp. | reverse complement strand
GTATTTCCCAGAAATAACCCGTGTACCTACAAATAAATCTAAATCTCCATCACCATCAATATCCGAAGCTTTTACACATTCTGTACTTTTGTAAATATTAGGTAAAGCATTTGCACTTTTAGAAAAAGTACCGTTTCCATCATTTATATACAGTCTATCTTTTAATAGTGTATTACCGACCTTAAATTCATTACTACCACTTGTAACATACAAATCTAAATCGCCATCAGTATCAGCATCAAAAAACAAACATCCCATATCCTCTGAAGCTTTATCTACCTCCCAAGGCTGTGAGTTACTTCTTATAAAATTCCCTTTTTGA
>JBMYWO010000334.1:0-233 GCA_049607505.1 Polaribacter sp. | reverse complement strand
ATCGCCTTTTGCAGAGAATGGTCCGTTCTGGGATAATCTATGAGGTAGTAATACTTCCTCTCTAAAATCATCATATTCATTTTCTGTATGCATGTAATCTATACCAATACGCTCAGATTTTACTGTATTTACTAAGAGTGGTGTTTTACTATTAATCTTAGGTAATAGTTTAGCATCTTTATAATCTGCTGTAATATTGGTATTGGCATCTACGTTTTCAAAAACATTCACTT
>JBMYWO010000333.1:0-574 GCA_049607505.1 Polaribacter sp. | reverse complement strand
AATACTCCAAGCACCATTATAGGCGGTATTATCATTTTCTGGATAGGTATCAAAAAAACCTACTTCTGTCAGAACTTTATTTTCAATAGTAGAAATATCAATTATTCTAACACCTGAAGTATAATTTGCTTGAAAATAGGTGTTTCCTTTTACATATCCATTGTGGTCTATTGCCTCGGTTGTTCCAAAATAATCTGTATGAAAAACAGGGTTGTCTAGGTCTGTAAAATCAAAAATCACAGTTCTTGTGTTTCCGCCAAAATTCCTTTCATCTAATTCATCACCTAAAATAAAGTATTTAAAATCTTCTGTAAACCAACCTTGGTGTGTATATCCAATATTTGAATAGTTTATAGAGGCTATTTCTTGTGGATTGTTCTTATCTGTAACATCTACAATAATAACTTCGGTTTCATTACTGCCAATTAAGATTTCTTTTCCTGTATGATCGGTATCTGGTCCTGCATAGGTAACTACTTGTGCATCATGCGCATAATCTGGAAAACCACCTTCATTTATGGGGTTTACAGGGTCTTGTATGTTTATGAATAATGGACCTCCTCCATAAGTGCCG
>JBMYWO010000332.1:0-582 GCA_049607505.1 Polaribacter sp. | reverse complement strand
AAAAAACACATGCTTATTTTCCATACTTAGGGAAATCTTACACTGGATTTAAAGAAGCTGTTGGTTTTAAAGAGTCAAGAGGAAATTACTTTACAGTAAATACTTTAGGCTATTTAGGTAAGTATCAGTTTGGTGCTGAAACTTTAAAATTAATTGGAATTTACAATCCAAATCAGTTTCTATCTAATCCAGAATTACAAGAAAAAGCATTTTTAGCAAACGCTGAACGAAATAAATGGATTTTAAGAAAAGACATTAAACGTTTTGATGGTAAGAAAATTAATGGCGTAACTGTAACTGAATCTGGAATTTTAGCAGCAGCACATTTAGCTGGACCAGGAAGTGTAAAGAGC
Organism: Polaribacter sp.; assembly: GCA_049607505.1. Taxonomy (GTDB): domain Bacteria; phylum Bacteroidota; class Bacteroidia; order Flavobacteriales; family Flavobacteriaceae; genus Polaribacter. Next base: position 229 of record JBMYWO010000332.1, on the reverse strand, counting down.
GAAAGCAGTTTTATAAATTTATAACATCAATCAAATATATAATCCTTGAAGCTACATGTTTCAAGGATTTTTTTTAGTGTATAGTTTTATACTAAACTGTTTAAAGTTCTATAAACTAAATGTGTAGGTAGACCTACGACATTAAAATAAGAGCCTTCAATACTTGTAATTCCGATATGACCAATCCATTCTTGAATACCATAAGCTCCAGCTTTATCATATGGCTTAT
>JBMYWO010000331.1:0-585 GCA_049607505.1 Polaribacter sp. | reverse complement strand
TTTCTACCAAAGCGTCTTTTGATTTTTTTCTTTGTGAAGTAGCCTTATGTTTTACAGGAATATTTAGTAGTTGTTTTCCGTTAGAATTATAAATATAACATCTATTTCTATAACTCTGCTTTTGAAAATTATCCTCTACTTCAAAAGTTATTTTTTCTGATGCTACCATTTTTGAGTATTGAGAAATTGGGGAAAAATACGTAGGAATAAACAAAGACATATTTTGAGTGTAATGTTTAGTGGCAGTGTTCAGTTTTCAGTCTCGATTTTCAGTCTATGTCTTTTATAGTGGTAGTTGCAAAAAGGTTTTAAAAAACGATGTTTATTCAAAACGTAGTTTTGTTTTTGTATATCCTCTCTAGCCGTTCTGTTTGTCTCCCTGTAAGGGTCTCACGCAAAAGTGATCAACAATAGTATAGAGACCCTTACAGGGAGACAAACAGGGTGGAAAAACAATCAAAAAAACTACGTTATGGGTTTATATTCTTTCTTATCAATAATTATTTTTGCGAATTGAGAACAATTTTCGCAAAAACAATTAAAAAAACTACGTTACTGGTTTATATTCTTTCTTATCAATAATTA
>JBMYWO010000330.1:0-590 GCA_049607505.1 Polaribacter sp. | reverse complement strand
TAGCGGATGCCACAAATGTTTTTTATCTCTTTCTACTAAACTCATAGCTTATCTTTAAACATTTCGGCATATTCTTTTATCACATTTTTATCAAAATAAGGCTCTTCCTCAACTCTTCCAATTACATCAACTTCCGTCATTTTTTTAATAATAGATTCTGTAGTAGGATGTTCATCTCCAGAAAAAATAACTGACACATCAAATCCTCTGCTTTTTAATAAATTAACCGTTAACAGTGTGTGATTTATGCTTCCTAAATAATGACGAGAAACTACAATTACTCTATAACCTGGTTTAATAATATCTAAAATGGTTTCAGAGTTATTCAACGGAACTAACAATCCTCCTGCTCCTTCAATAACCAAATTGTTTTTAGTTTTTGGCTCGTTAATTTCCTTTAAATTGATATTAATTCCATCTATTTCTGCTGCCGCATGAGGGCTCATTGGTGTGTTTAATGCATACGAATTTGGATGAATTTTAGTCTTCGTATTTGAAATTAATCGCTCAACCTTATGAGCATCAGAATTTTCTAAATCTCCTGCTTGTACAGGCTTCCAATAATCTGCTTTTAATGCTTCAGTAACAAT
>JBMYWO010000329.1:0-595 GCA_049607505.1 Polaribacter sp. | reverse complement strand
TATTTTTTTATTCTGATGTTGAGAACGACTATCCATTACCAACACCTGAATTCCTGTTGGAATATGTTTTGCTCTAATAGCAGAACTTACTTTGTTTACATGTTGTCCGCCAGCGCCAGAACTTCTAATAGCCTGAAAACTGATTTCATTATTTGTTGTCATTTCTGCCTTCGCAGGAATCTCATTCAACTCATAACATCCTATAAACCAATTTTTTCGTTTGTGATATTTTCTAAATGTTGAAGTCCCAATCCATTGAATAGTGCCTAACCAATTGCTTAAAAAACCAGTCAATTCTTTTCCTTTTATTTGAATACTAACTGATTGTACTGTGCCGTTTTCTATTCCGTTTTCTTTATGAAGAATTGTATACGTAATCTTATTATCTATCAATTCCTTTAGGAATACTTTTAGCACTTTTGCAACCACCCAAGCACATTCTGAAGGCCCTTTTGCGGCTGTTATTTGTATTATTTTTCCCATCTTAATCTTCCCAAAGGGAAGAAACTCATACTAGTTTATCACTGTTATTATCTTACTCTTTTTACCATTCTGTTTCCGCAAACTATTCCTCTCCTTTGGAGAGGTTAGGAGA
>JBMYWO010000328.1:0-612 GCA_049607505.1 Polaribacter sp. | reverse complement strand
TAAATATCTGCTGATTTTTTTAACGAAGTAAAAGTTTGAGGTCTTTTGTTTTCTAATAATTGTAATGCCTTTTTATACTGACCTCTAGCTAATATACTATCTATTGTTTTAAAAGCCGAAGTTTGTGCTTCGGCTTTATATAATAGAAAGAAAACAATAATTAAAATCTTCTTTTTCATAACTTATTACCCTATTCTATATTAAAAGAAATTGGTAAAGTGTATTTCATTCCAACTGTTTTTCCTCTTTGTTTTCCAGGTTTCATTTTAGGCAACAGATTAACTACTCTTATTGCTTCTTCTTTTAATTTTGGATGTGGCGCCCTAGCGTTAACATCCACAATATTACCTTCTTTATCTATTCTAAAGACAACCCAAACTTTCTTTTTCCCTTTTGATAATTTTAAATCCTTAGCTAAGGAAATATTAAAATTTATTGCAACAAACTTTTTAATATTCTTATTTAAACAAGCTGCTTTTTGTTCTCTTGTTCCTGTACAACCTGGATAAACAGGGACTTCTTCTATGATTGAAAAAGGAACATCGGTTCCATTTAATCTTTCTACTTCTCTCTTTTCAATAGCAGTTTTTCTAAATTTCTCTGCAACACTTA
>JBMYWO010000327.1:323-614 GCA_049607505.1 Polaribacter sp. | reverse complement strand
AAAAGTGAAGCAAAAAAGAAACCACGACTTTCCATACCCACAACAATATCAATTTCTCTATCTGAAATCAAATTTAATAACGCTATTGATGTTTCTTGGAGTGCCAGAGGGTTTTGCAACAAAGGTGTAATATCTTTAAACACAACGCCCTTGGTTGGAAAATCTGGAATATCACGAATGTATTTATTTAAATCCATTTTTTAATGATGGTTATTTTGCAGTAAAGTTAAAAAGAAATATATTTGCAACCCTTTAACAAGGAAAGTAATATTAGGCCTCGTGGCGCAACTG
>JBMYWO010000327.1:0-313 GCA_049607505.1 Polaribacter sp. | reverse complement strand
TAATGCTAAAGAAGTATTAGACAGTTTCTTAGAAAAAAAAGTTTAAAAAGTTTAAAAAAAAGTTTTCGGAATTAAGAATATAGGTTATATTTGCCCTCGCAAAAGGCCTCGTGGCGCAACTGAATAGCGCACTTGATTACGGCTCAAGAGGTTACAGGTTTGAATCCTGTCGAGGTCACAAAAATCCTTCTTAATCTATTGATTTTGAAGGGTTTAATTTTTAAAGGGTAAGTATAGTAGTAAGTTTTACATCCCAAAACAAAAACAACATCTTTATCTTCAACCTCTATTATAAGATAAGCTTTATTTTCGG
>JBMYWO010000326.1:0-615 GCA_049607505.1 Polaribacter sp. | reverse complement strand
GAATATCAATTAGTTAAAATAGGATTATTTGGATCATTTTCTAAAAATGAAGAAATAAAATTTAGATAAATCTATTAAAATAAAACTAGATATAAAATTCTGAATTTTATATCTTTATAATAAAAATGAACTCAAAGACTCGACTATATATTGACAATTCAGTAATAGGAGGGTATTATGATGAAATTTTTCAAGATGAAACAAGATCTTTTTTTAAAAGAATAGAAAATAAAGAATTTCAAATATATTTTTCTGACATTAATGAAACTGAATTGTTTCTTGCACCTCAAAAAGTGAAAGATATAAAAAATAAAATTCCACTAGATTGTCTATACTTAATTGAACAAAATGAAGAGTCAAAAGAATTAGGTGATAAATATATTGAAACTGGGATTTTGACTATAAAAAGTTTAAATGACGCTTATCATATTGCTATTGCATCAGTAAATAGAGTAGATTTATTGGTTAGTTGGTCCCGATAGCTATCGGGATAAACATATTGTTAATTACGACAAAATTAGACTTTTCAATTCTGTGAACCTACAATTAGGTTATCCAAAAATAGATATTAGAACGCCAAGAGAATTAATTAAATATGAAGACTAAAATGAAAAC
>JBMYWO010000325.1:0-624 GCA_049607505.1 Polaribacter sp. | reverse complement strand
GGGTATTTATTTGGAGGGCTGCCATGAAGCATATATCTAAGAAAATCCATGCACCTAATTGCAACCCTATTTTCGGTAGGAAGGTACTGCTCTGCCCCTCCCCTACCCTTCTTAACTGCTAAAATGGCTTTTTTTAGCCCTCGATGTCGGTAGAGTAGGGGATACTTCCCAAGAAGTCGCTGGAGTGGTCGCCATTGCTGCGGTTTTCCTTTTTGCCTTTTTAGCAGCCTTCTTAGCTTTTAATTTTCTACCTCCTTTTTCCATCGTACTAATCAATTCATCTTTCGTGAATCCAAATTCATAACCCATTTTTTTAATGAACCATTTTTGAGCATCGGGATTGTAAGAAATCGAACCATGAAACCAATGGAGATATTCGCTTTCACTCATCGCCCATACTTTCTTTTCAAGCCCTTTGCCTTTTCCCTTTGGCTTCTGTTTTAGTTGTCTTATTTCATCGAAGTATCTTAACTTTCTACGAGCCTTTCTAATTCCTTCCCGTTTTATCTGAAGTTCGGGAAAAACAGGACTGTAAGAAACAATTAATACAATAAGACTGAATAGTGTGATAGTTGTTACTATCTTTAATGCTAACATAATTTTACATTTATAATGTGAAATAGG
>JBMYWO010000324.1:0-644 GCA_049607505.1 Polaribacter sp. | reverse complement strand
GCAGTACCTAAAATCAATTTTGATTCGTCGTTGTTAAAACTATATGATTGAAAGTTTTTTAATCCTTCCAAATCTTTACTATTTACAATTGTGGCAACTTTTTCTAAAGTTTTATAACTATACTTATCTACAGTTGAATTTCCTTCCGAATAATTCAAGAGTGAATAAAAATCTCCATTCATTGAATTTAGAGAATTCATGTAATCTGCTCTAAATGTGCCTTTTTTCCATATATCTTCTAAAGAAATATCTTTTTTCTGAGCTTGTAAAAGCGAAGATATCCCTATAAAAAATATTAATATTTTTTTCATATTACCTTGTTATTTGTGTAAAAAGTTTGCCAAGTTTACGGAAAAATCAGCAAAAATCAGCTCAAAAAGATTAGAAATACTAAATATGAAGCCTATTTTAACAGGATTAATTTATCTTTGAGCCACTCAAAATAAACTAAGAATGTCTAAAATTATTTCTGGATTTTCGAAACTTACCAAGGAAGAAAAAATAGATTGGTTGGCTAAAACATATTTTAACAACCAACCCGAAATTATACAAACGTTAAAACAATATTGGAACGTTGATAGTAAACTACAACAATTACATGATGATTTTATAGAAAATACAATTTCTAACTTTTATATGCCTTA
>JBMYWO010000323.1:0-646 GCA_049607505.1 Polaribacter sp. | reverse complement strand
GTTTTGACCCCTATAAAACAAGAGTAATCTTTTAAATTTCGATTATTAATTAAGCTGTTAATTTTTTCATCATAATTAGATGTTTATCTTCATTCCATTTTTCCATTGGCGTTATGCGTCCCAACAATCCGTGAAGCCTTCTGTTGTTATAAAATTTCACGAACCGTTTTAGTATTTGTTCTATTTCACCAAAATATTGATAGTCGAACCTGTTAAATACTTCTTTTTTTAATATGCCGTGATAAGCTTCTATATGTGCATTTTCCTCTGGTGTTGCAATATGGGTAAACTCTTGCTGTACTCCGATTAAACTTAAATATTCACGCACTTTTTTCGCTATAAACTGACTTCCATTATCACTTCTAATAACTACATTATTAGGATAATGATAATCTTCAAACAATGCAGATAATAGTGTTATGACGTGATTTTGTTTGATATTAAAGGAAAAATAGTCTTTTAATATTCTACGCGTGTGAACGTCAATAATCGAGAGTAAATAAGCATTCTTCCCTACATTTGGTATCCAAACCATCTTTATATCCATTTCTAAGCATTCTAAAGGCCTAGAAGTATTTACCTTTCTGAACTTTACAAATTTACGTCCAGAACCACTTCTGTCTATCCTATTGTCAAGCTTCAACAG
>JBMYWO010000322.1:0-652 GCA_049607505.1 Polaribacter sp. | reverse complement strand
GTCGTTAAGATAAGCAATAATATCTTCTTTGTTTGCTCCATCATTCAACATTTCTCTTAATCTAAATGTAGTTGTATAATCTGCTGTTCTTTCCTTGTCTAAATATGAACAACTTACAAAATCAAGTTTTGCCGAACTTGTATTTAGGTCATCAACCTTGTCATAAACGAAAACAAGCAAATTATAACCTCAACTTTCGCACCCCTAATTTCAAAGGGATTTTAACATAAAAAAATAGCATGCAAACCAAGGGAAACCCTTGGTTTTATTGTATCTTTATGGTTCAAACAACAAAGTACAAAACATGCTAAAAAGCGAAGATATTACAAAAACGGAAGAGCTGAAAGGAAAATTTAAAAAAATTTGGCTGAGTTCGGACTATATTCAGAAGCACCTCAATATCCTTGGTTTCGATTCCATTCAAGCCAAATTCGACTCTTGTAAAAAAGCGGGCCATTCGTTTGGGAGTTTGATTTCAACACTTTTGATGCTGCCCTTGTTGGGTATTGGCTCCGTCAATGAGCTTCAAGCCAACAAAGACAAGGCTTTGAAGGTTTATGGAAAAGATAGCTATTATCGTCTTTTGGCCAATCAGTCTATTAACTGGAGGTCGTTTTTGTTCAGGTTCGTGAAGCGTTATCTAGCTAAGGAT
>JBMYWO010000321.1:0-659 GCA_049607505.1 Polaribacter sp. | reverse complement strand
GAATGTTTTTCAGGTTACTCCAATCAAAGCATTTTACAGGACTTTCATGCTGCTATATTAATCAGTAATGTACAAACACTAATTGTCAATGATTTAGAAGATGAAGTCAAAGAACTGACAAAGAACAGAAAACTAAACTATAAAATCAATACCAATGTATCTTATGGTTTCTTGAAAAATAAAATAATCACATTGTTTTTCTCTAATACAGATGTTGAAGATATTGTGGAGCAACTCAAAACTCTGTTCAAAAAAGAACTCGTCCCCATAAGATCCAATAGGTCTAATAAAAGAAATGTACAGAAATATAATCGAAGAAAGAAACCTAAAGTAACTAAAAATCATAAAGATACAATATGAAAATCCCTTAACTTAATGACATTGGGCGATAGCCCAAACATGAATACTTATGTTGACTAATTTGCTAGCTATGGGGAAATTGACAAGTTGAGTGTGGGAGTTTACAGAAACCTAAAGAGCAGTTTCTTCAATTTTTAGGTTTTCTAAAATTATCGTTTTCTAAAAATTGGTTAATTTTAGCAAAAACAAGCTGTTTTATATCTTTTATGGTCGTTTTTGAACTTAAGCGTTGATTTGCTATTAAACACCCCAACAATAAGTCTAATTACAACGATGACTATTTTGACAGAAATAGAGGA
>JBMYWO010000320.1:0-679 GCA_049607505.1 Polaribacter sp. | reverse complement strand
TTACCACAAAGATACATAGTTCACATAGGCTATGTTTTCTATGTGCCTCCTATGTTTGTAAAGATAAAAGATATATATAATATTTTTGTCTTTTTAAAGTGAAAAAGATTGAGAGTGGGTATGTTCCTAAATAACTCTAGAAGTATATTGACACATAGAAATTACCTCAATCTTTTTATATCTTTTAGAGTTTGAACAGAATGTAAGGAATAGCCAATAAAGTTATATCCAGAATATCCAACTAGGAGAAAAAACGAGGGAAGATAATCACTTTATATAATTTAAAAACTATATAATGAAAGTAATTTTAAAACAAGTATTGGGAGTTGATGTAGCTCAAAAGGAATTAGTTGTTACATTAGGAAAAATGTTAGATAATTTAACCATAGATCTTTATGGGTATAAAGTATTTAAGAATAATACCTCAGGTTTTGTTTCTTTGTTAAAATGGGTTAAATCGTTGTCAAGTAAAGATTTAGAAGTACATTTTGTGATGGAAGCAACAGGAGTTTATCATCAGAAATTTGCGTACTATTTAGAAGAAAAAGGATTTAATTTAAGTGTAGTTTTACCCAACAAGATAAGTAACTATATGCGTACTTTAGATACTAAAACAGTTACAGATAAGACAGCCTCTCAAGCGATATGTCAATTTGGTTTAGAGCGTAAATTAGATTCT
>JBMYWO010000319.1:0-685 GCA_049607505.1 Polaribacter sp. | reverse complement strand
TGTCCTATTATCGGGAAGTTGTGACTTATAGTGTGTTTAGGTTGCAATACATCACGAATTGCTAGTATAACCAAACCAACTATGATCCATAACCACCAAGAAATTGAACTAAAAGCACAAGGTTGGAATGCTTTGAAAGAATGATTAGTTTTTAAATATATGGGAGTCAAAAACTTACACAGTCTGTGAGATATTAAATAATTTACTCCCATTCATTACGAAGTTCTCTTTGTATATTTAATGCGTCTTTAATAAAGTTTTGATTTACATAGTTTAACAAACAGTTTGCTATATAATCTAGTCTATTTTTAAAGATAGATTTAGCTTTTTTGCCATGCTTTTTGATTTCTATAGGTTTGTATTTTATCAAGGTAAATACCTACTTTATAGCACCACACAAAAGCAATCATTACTAACAATACTAATTTTTCTATTCTCTCTATTTTATTAAGATGTATTTTTTAATATACTCAATTCGTTTAGGTTTTCGGGATTTAGTCGTTTATCTTAAAAAAAGCCTAATTAATTGACTATTAAACACTAATTTAATGTCTTTTATTACGTGGTTTCCATTATAAGTATTGTCTTTATTAAGCAATTACCTCGTAGTTGTAAGCAAAGAAAACAAGCGGATAGGTTAAAAGCAATTTTAATGTTGGATGCGGGGTTTTCATGTGTTGAGGTT
>JBMYWO010000318.1:0-698 GCA_049607505.1 Polaribacter sp. | reverse complement strand
TAACACTAGATTTTCTATTAAGTGCAACAAAAACGTCGGTATATTTATCTACATCAAAAGCTTTTGTTTTCACTATTTTATAAACTCCCAATTCCGAAGTGATTTCCTCTCCAAAATTATGAGAAGTAGAAACATTTTCAAGATCGTCCTTTACCTTTAACTCAAAAGTATCTTCGGATATTATTGATACTGTATAAAAAATATCTGTATCTTCAAAAAGAGGCGTTTTAGAAGTATATTCAATTTTAATGGGGCTATTTTCTTTATACAGTTCTACCCTCTTTATAATTCCGTCAAAAAAATATGAAATGTTTAAATCTAAAGTATCTATAGTATTTCCAATAATTTTTCTTGATTTTAAAATTTCTATTTCATTGTCAGGATTATTACCTCCTCCTCCAATAATTCCTAAATCTTCAAATGCCTCAAGTTCAGTAGATAAGCTTGATTTTTGATTATCTTTTATCATTATTAAACTTGTAGCATTATATTGAGGAGTAGTGTACCTTAAATATATATATGCTACAGATAATGACAAGAAAACGGCTAATACAAACCACTTCCAATGTGAAAGATACTTATCAATTTCTTCCCTAATATTTAGATTGTCACTTTCTTCTATATTTCCTATAGGATTTTGTTCGTTTATGTTCATTCTATCTAGTTAAAATAAAAATTATTGTAATTCTAAAGGTGTT
>JBMYWO010000317.1:0-700 GCA_049607505.1 Polaribacter sp. | reverse complement strand
ATTTTCTAACCTGTTTTAATTCTTCTTTATTAAGTATTTCATTGATAAAATAGAAAGAAGTGTTTGTTTGATTAGGACTGTTAAAAAAAAATGTTGAATTGTTTAATTTTTCATTAAGTTTAGATAAATTTTCAATATCAATTTTTTTAGGCAATAAATCCTTATCAAAATTAAATCCTAAATTATTAAAAAAATCTGTTATAATCGTCATTTTAATTGAAATGCACTACTAAAAAATTATCACTTAATCTACAAATTTAATCAAATTACAACAGGTTTTAATCAAATTAAATTACTTTTTTTAACAGGTAGATTAAAAGGGTGTATAACATTTTGTCGCATTTAATAAAAAAAGGTAGGAATCTCATAAAAACGACAAAATGTTATGCACCCATATTATTTTTTTGTCATATACTTATATTGAATACCTTATATTTCACAAAACTGTAACAAGTCAAAAAAAGTTTTGTCTTTAGTGTAGAAACGTTTTATTGGAAACTAATCAACCACATATAACCAAGCTTATAGAACGCTGCAAAAAATCTGATAAAAATGCGCAGTTACAGATTTACAAAAGCTACTATAAAGCGATGTATAATACTTCCGTGAGAATTTTGAAAGATTCTTTTGAAGCTGAAGACATCATGCAAGAAGCTTTTTTGACCGCTTTTACAAAAATAGAGATGTTTAAAGGTGAAGT
>JBMYWO010000316.1:417-707 GCA_049607505.1 Polaribacter sp. | reverse complement strand
GAGAATGCTTTTTTTACAATATCGGTATAATCATCATAAGAAATTCCACTTGGTCTTGCATACGGAATAAAAAGAAGTTGTTTTGTATTTGCAAAAAAATGGGTTAGTGTTGGTAATAGATACTCTAAATACTCACTTCCATACACTGTTGATGTGCTAGCAATGATAAGTTTTTTCATCTTAAAAAAGATTTATAGAAAAAAGATATTAGAATATAGATGTAATAGGTTTTCATTGGTTTTTTTAGTTATTCACTTCGACAGGCTCACTTCGACAGGCTCAGTGTGACA
>JBMYWO010000316.1:0-407 GCA_049607505.1 Polaribacter sp. | reverse complement strand
GACATTTCGTTTTAGTATTGGCTTTTAGGTTAAAATTATAATATCGAATCTAAATGATAATTATGAAAACGAGTGTCTGGCTGAGCTTGTCGAAGACTATGTGACATTTCGTTTTTGTATTTTTTGGTTTAAATGATGTCTATGTTTTCTACTCTATTATCTATATTCTGTTTTTCTAAAAAACTATTCTTCAACAGGTGCATGACCAAATACTTCTTCGTACACCTCATCAAAATTTGCTCTTAAATAAGCATTTAGTTTTTTCCGATAATCTTCTTTTAGCCAAGTAACAAAATTGTGTGTACTTTTAGAAATACACTTTGCATATCGGTTAATTCTATCATCTATCTCTTCTCCTATTTTCTTTGCCAAAATTAATGCATCAAAAACATCTTCACTATTTTCTA
>JBMYWO010000315.1:0-715 GCA_049607505.1 Polaribacter sp. | reverse complement strand
GAATGGTTTTCTTTCACTACGTTTCAGTTCAGTTCTTTAATTTACACCAGTGTTAATATGGAGGTGTTTTCTCCCTTCGGTCGATTCGCTAGGATTCGCAATCAAGGTGTTTTCAGAAACGCGAGTGATTACGTTGTGAATAGCTTTCAGTTCTTTAATTTCGCTAGGATTCGCAATCTACTGTCAAAAAGATATTCTTATCTCTAGTTGTGAATAGCTTTCAGTTCTTTAATTTCGCTAGGATTCGCAATTATGATTATGATTTGAATTTATTGCTTTTAGTTGTGAATAGCTTTCAGTTCTTTAATTTCGCTAGGATTCGCAATGCCAAACTTGCATTAATATTTTGAAGGGTAGTTGTGAATAGCTTTCAGTTCTTTAATTTCGCTAGGATTCGCAATTGAGCAATGAAGAAGCGCTCAAACTGGTCGTTGTGAATAGCTTTCAGTTCTTTAATTTCGCTAGGATTCGCAATTGATCATCTTACCGGTGCATGGGTTACTATGTTGTGAATAGCTTTCAGTTCTTTAATTTACACCAGTATTATTATGGAGGTGTTTTCTCCCTTTGGTCGATTCGCTAGGATTCGCAATAGATATGAATGAAGGTACTTACCTCACATTGTTGTGAATAGCTTTAACCATGTAATGTTTATTGATGGAATGGTTTTCTTTCACTACGTTTCAGTTCAGTTCTTTAATTTACACCAGTGTTA
>JBMYWO010000314.1:0-716 GCA_049607505.1 Polaribacter sp. | reverse complement strand
AACAAAAAATCTAGAGAGCAATTTCAGTTAGCTGCTTACAAGCGTTTGTTAGACATTTATAGTTCCTCTTCAAAAACTATTGATGCACTAATGAAATTGGAATTACCAAGCGGTGTTGAAGTCGAGATTAAAGTTTGATAAAACAGTTTCAGTGTTCAGTCTCAATATTCAGTAGTGGAAATTAAGGTGCGATGAAACTTGGTTTTTTGAATTTTACGAAATAAAAACTTTAGTTGAATACATTCCGAACTTTGTAATTGTTAATAATTAACTCATTCATTTGGTTTAATTGTGTAATTCCAATTTTCGCCATGAAATTCATGCCTATAAATATTTACTTCTTCCATTTCTTTATCAGAAACTTTTATTCCTGTTTGATAGATATTAAGGTCAAGATCAACTTTAACTTCAAGTCCTTTGCTTGTTTTTGTAACCGCAATTAAATTTACAATTTTTTGTACTGTTGGCGTCCCATTTGATTCCACCAATTTTTTAAAGTTGAGACAGCAAAACTTGCGGTATCTTTACTTATTCCAACATTTACCCAAGCGTTATTCTGTTGGATATCATAAACCCCATATGGAGTTGCTTTACCATCAGCTAAACTTAAGAAATCGTAAGCATTAACTTCTGGTGATTCTCCTTTTTTATAATATTCTCTTCCTTTGTTAGTAAAATTACCAACAAGTTCTTTCTTTTTAGCATCTACTGAAACA
>JBMYWO010000313.1:286-728 GCA_049607505.1 Polaribacter sp. | reverse complement strand
AAATTTACATCTTTATATATAACTCTAAATCCGCATGAACGAGATATATAGTCGTCTTCTGGATTATATTTTACAGTAAGTGTTGCTGTTTGATTGCTTGCAATATTACCGTCAACATTATTCATTTTTAATGTGTATACAGTTTCTTGAGCTAAACTGTTTAAAGGGATAGCAATACTATCAACAGATTGGTTTGTAAAAAGACTATCGGTTTTGCCTTGTGCAATGATAGTCGTTGAACTGCTTTAAGTTGAGAAGTATCGTTTTTATCATAAAAACGTAAAACCAAGTTTGGTGTTACAGGATTCTGGACACAAAAATCGTCTTTTTCGCAAGCAGAAATTCCTATAAAAACAAGAATTAATAGAAAGATGTATTTTTTCATTAAAATTTATTTTTCAAATAAAACAACAGTTTCGATATGTGATGTATGTGGAAACTG
>JBMYWO010000313.1:0-276 GCA_049607505.1 Polaribacter sp. | reverse complement strand
CTACTAAACTAATCTTTTTTAATTGATAACCAGCTTCACGCAATATTTCAGTATCACGAGCTTGTGTTGCTGGGTTACAAGATACATAAACCATTCTATCTGCATTTAGATTAATGATCTTTTTCAATGTTTTAGGAGCAATTCCTGCACGAGCAGGATCTAAAATAATAGTTCTAATTTTATTTTGATACTGAGGATGTTGATTTAAGAATTTACCAACATCGGCAGCATAAAACTCTAAACCTTCGATATGATTACGTTTCGCATTTTTCTTAG
>JBMYWO010000312.1:0-738 GCA_049607505.1 Polaribacter sp. | reverse complement strand
ATGAGCGTATCTACCAACATATTTGGCAGGACAAAAAGGAAAAAGGAAACTTATATTTACACTTAAGACATCAAGGACGAAAGTATCGAAAAAGAGGAAATCAAAAGGATAAACGCGGTATTATAAAAGACCGTGTAAGCATAGAAAAGCGCCCTAAAGTTGTTGAAAAAAGAGAACGATTTGGTGATTTAGAAGTGGATTTAATCATCGGAAAGAACCATAATAAAGCTATGCTTACCATAAATGATAGAGCTTCTGGAACACTGAAAATAAGGAAAGTCCCCTCAAAAGAATCAAAGGTTGTGAGTAGGGCAATTGTAGAAGAACTCAAAGAATGGAAGCCGTATATAAAAACTATTACAGCAGACAACGGAAAAGAGTTTGCAGACCATAAATACGTAGCAGAAGAATTGGGGATTGATTTTTATTTTGCTAGACCTTATCATTCTTGGGAAAGAGGAAGTAATGAAAACCTAAACGGGTTAGTGAGACAGTACTTTAAGAAATCTTCAGACTTTGAGTCAATAACCCAAGAGCAAGTAAAAGACGTAGAATTTAAATTAAATCAAAGACCTAGAAAACGCTTCAATTATGAAAATCCTATATTTGTAATGGATCAATTATTGTTTAACGATGAAGTTGCATTTATAACTTGATTCCAGCGTATTTTATATACTAAAGCATGATTTTTATACCATTTATTAAGTAGTGCATTCATAGACAACCAAATGTAATCTA
>JBMYWO010000311.1:0-750 GCA_049607505.1 Polaribacter sp. | reverse complement strand
TAAACGAAATAGGTTTCCATAAAGCAAAAAAACCTTATACATTTGTATAAGATTTCTGTGGGCAATGAGGGATTCGAACTCTCCGACTCTTCCGATGCAAAATCGGAATGCTCTGAACCAACTGAGCTAATTGCCCTAAACGGACTTGCCTATCTGCAAGCGGATGCAAATATAAAACGCTTTTCTTCTTTAACAAAGAAAATAATTATTTTATTTTAAATTACTTCAGCAACTACATAAGTGCTTCTTTTTTGGTCTCAAATTCTTAAAAATAAACCAAAATCCAATCGTTGGCTTTTCCTGTATATCCTTTCTGCTTTTGATTGTGCTTTTCTATTCCACTTTTAATTTCGGAAGTAAATCCAATATAATAGCGGTCTAATTTTTTACTGAATACAATATAAACGAAATAGGTTTCCATAAAGCAAAAAAATCTTATACAATTGTATAAGATTTCTATGGGCAATGAGGGATTCGAACTCCGACCCTTCCGATGAAAAATCGGAATGCTCTGAACCAACTGAGCTAATTGCCCTAAATACTAGCTTACCTGTCTGCAAGCGGACGCAAATATAAAGCGGTTTTTCTCTTTAATAAAGAAAAAAATAATTTTATCTATGTACATGACAAAAAATACGTGTCTTTGATTCAAAATCATGTAACTAGTTTGTTATCAAGACCTTTCAGGTGAGGTGTTCATTATGCAGCTTTTTTGAAATTTTTCTTCCCCCCTTTTTTCTTTTTAAAACT
>JBMYWO010000310.1:0-763 GCA_049607505.1 Polaribacter sp. | reverse complement strand
GCCTGTAGTTAGTATTTCTTCTAAATTTTCTCAATGGTTGGTGATTGGTGGACTCATTATGGGAGCTGCTTCGGGAACTACTGGAATAGGGTTTTATATTGCTATTACAGGTTTAGTCTTTATGGGATTGGCAACACTTTTTAGTTTTATTACCCTACCTGTTGAATATGATGCTAGCAATAGAGCTTTAGTATGGTTAGAAAGAAAAAATATAGTTTCTAGAGAAGAATTGACTGGCTCAAAAGATGCTTTAAAATGGGCAGCAAGAACCTATTTGGTTGCCGCTTTAGGCTCTCTAGCGATGTTACTTTATTGGGGCTTACAAATATTGGGAAGTAGGGATTAATCGGATTTTGTTTTTATGAATATATCAACAAAACAATTCTTTTAATAAAAATCCAACAACCAATAATAAATTCTGTTCATTCTTTTTTAATTATGGAATCAAAAAACATCACTTTTTGCAAGAAGAAATTAAGAGCAATTCAGACAGATAATTTCTAAAACATTGATTATAAGCATGGCATTTTAGACCCGATTGCTCTATATGTAATCTTAAATACTTTTTCATAATAATCATACACATAAGTGATGTCCATAATATTTTCATTCTTTTTTAGGCTAAACTCTTCTAAATTAGAGTCGTTTGGACAAAAGAATATTAATAAACTCAAGATTGTTGTAATTAGATAAATGCTTTTTTTCATCATAAATAAATTTAAATTGTACCTACTCTATTTAAAGTTTTTCGGTTTCCACTTGT
>JBMYWO010000309.1:0-794 GCA_049607505.1 Polaribacter sp. | reverse complement strand
TCTCAAAAAGTATGATATTAAGATACACTGTTCTAGATATGAGACAAAAATTTCCCAAGCAATTGATTATGGTGATGAAATGCTAAACCATTAAACCATTTAATTTTACCACATAGAAACATAGAAAACATAGGGCTATGTGAACTATGTTTCTATGTGGTAGAATTAAAGGTTATAATGGTTTAACATTTCATAATTATAATCTCGAATTTTTTTCCTCACGTGTCAAACGGTCTTTTCCTAGTATCATATCTTTTGAGAGACCACCCATTATAACTAGATGCTTTGAGGTATTGATAACGAATTGATTACACGGTTTTAAATAAAAAAAACTGTAAATAATGTGTGTTGTACATCCTTGCTACTAACTTCTATCTTCACGATTCCAACTCTACTTCCACTCCAAACTCTCCATAATCCTAACAATATCTTTTTTTATAAAATCTACGGCAGGCAAAATAGAATCATAATTGGGTTTGGTATAAAAATACAAAGCCCCTTTTATAAAATGTGTGGTACTGTCTGTGGCATGAAATTGAATTTGCGAAGCGGCATTTCCAGTAATATCATAGACACTTCCAAAAACTCGTTTTTCTTTATTTATAAAATCTTTTGGGAGTATTTGTTCCGCTTTTACAGTATGCTTAAAAACCAGTTTTTCTGCTTCAGTTAGCAATTCCACTAAATTGTTTTTTATAGGTCTATACGTAATGTCTATAGATGCTTTTAAATTGGGATAGGTAATTTTTAACCAATCTTTCGTTTCATTTTTTACAAGAGTTTTTTCTAAAACT
>JBMYWO010000308.1:600-846 GCA_049607505.1 Polaribacter sp. | reverse complement strand
GGGTAGTGGATTAAATCAGTTGAAATGTTTATATTAGCAATATTATGGAACATACAACCACAATCACGGCTTTTTCATAAAAACTTTATTTTCCTAAAAAGTGGGTTAGCAAGTTTAGGATCACATGCAATATCCTCTAATTTAGCTTTAATGTTAGGGGTTTTGTCGTTGTTTAATAGATTGCTAGCTACCGATATCATAGTGCTTATAGTTTTAATTCTCTTATGATTAAAACATTTTATTTTA
>JBMYWO010000308.1:0-590 GCA_049607505.1 Polaribacter sp. | reverse complement strand
TAAAAAGAGTTTTCAACTTACCTATAGCTATAAAGCTAGAATGCCAGGGATTAAGAATCAGATAGACGATTTAATACTCAATAGTTCAGGTGTTCGTGACACTGCAAGAGTTTTAGGAATTAACAAAAATACAGTGATATCACACTTAAAAAAAACGCTACAAGTCAACCCTTATCTTCTCAATAAAGTAGAGGTATTGGCTTTTGATAAATTAGAAATAAGTTATCATTATACGGCAGAAGCAGACGAGTTTTGGTCATATGTAGGAAGTAAAGATAATCAACGTTGGACATGGTATGCCATGGATAAGAACTCTGGAATTATTTTGGCTTGGGTCAATGGCAAGCGTACTGACGCAAGTTTCAAAAAACTTTTAGATTTGCTTAAAGATACTCCTATTGGACAATATTATACGGATGATTGGGGAGCTTATAGCAGATTATTATCAAAGAGTTTACATACTATTGGAAAAGAATTCACTTGGAAAATAGAACGCAAAAACTTAAATTTTAGAACACATATTAAACGTCTTAATAGAAAGACAATATGTTTTTCCAAAAATGAAAAGATTCATGACAATGTCATTGGTA
>JBMYWO010000307.1:0-859 GCA_049607505.1 Polaribacter sp. | reverse complement strand
AGCCTGTTAAGGGTGTTTTTGGAATTGATAAAGCTAAGACTTTGGGCAAGTATCAAAAGGAGCTTAAATCGTCTAAAATGGCTTTAGCTGATATTAAGGAAAAGCAGAAAAGAGATAAGTTGAAAATAGAATCATTGAAAAAAGGGTTAGCTCGAGAATCTTCAAATGTAAATGCTTTGAAGATGCAAATTTCAAAAATGAAGAAAGAACAAGAAGAATATTTGAAAGATATTAAAAGGGTTTTAATGAATCCGGAAAAGACAAATCAATGGCGAAAAATGTTCAAAAAGCTGATCAAGAATATGAGTTGAAATTAAAAGAAAAAGAATCCAATAAATTGAATGAAAAAAAACGAAGAAATAGACCTCGTTTGTAACTTCTAAAAATATCCTAAAAACTGACGCCTTTCGGTTGTTAATCTTCATGAAATTGTTGCGATAAATCACAACGAAATTTCATTCGATAAAAAATCATTCCTCTATTACTACTATAAATACAATAAGGGAATAGTATTTATTAAACATCTATAAAACTGATAATCAGTTACTTAACTAAGATATGTTAGCAAATGAATGCTAACATATAGCAAGTACTTGCTAAAAATTAGCAAGTACTTGCTATATGTTAGCAAATAGATGCTAAAATTGTGTATATTTGTAGCAAATGAATGCTAGAATTTTATGAAAAAAGGAAGTCCAAAAGGTGTGAGAAAAGGAATGAAAGTTACGTTTGAAACAGATGGGGATTTAGCTCATGAGCATGACTTTATTCCGATTAAAAAAAATCATCTAAAGCAAGGTAAAATATATGATAGTTTTTGCATCTTAAATCAAGAATTTTTGAAGTATATTTTATCATG
>JBMYWO010000306.1:0-867 GCA_049607505.1 Polaribacter sp. | reverse complement strand
TTTTAAAACTGTATGGATAGATAATTTTGATTCATTTCAAGAACACTCTTTAAAAATAATTGAAACCAATAATAATCAAAATTTTCTAATATTCATTGAGGATTGGTATAGGTTATCAGACCAATTTAAGAACTCTTACATAGATGTGTTTAATAAACTCTCAACTTTACCGAATGTAAGAATAGTAATAGGAGATAGAACATTAAAAAAAATCTATACAAACAAATTGTTTGATAGTGAAAACACTAAGTTTAAAATTGAACCTAAAGAAAATCAATCTATTATTGAAGAGATTGCTGAAATAATTCCTGATTGGAAAGTCATTTGCAACTTGAATTCAACTAATAAATGCAACTTTTAGATTTGAGGTTTATATTATAATTTTTCAAAACAGAAAAGTAGGAATTCCTACCTTTCATGTTTTGATGGATTTGTAACTTGCGGTCTCAAATCGCCAAAAAAGAAGTTGCATGCCACATTTAACCGAATCACAAAGATACACAATCAGTTGTATGTTAAAAGAGAACTACAACAAATCTGAAATAGCAAGAGCTATTGGAAAGCATAAATCCGTAGTTCATTATGAAATTAAGAGAAATTCAGATAAACGTTCAGGCGTTTACAATGATGATTTAGCCAATAGAAAATACGCTAAACGTCAAAAAGAAAAACGGAAACACAAGCGTTTTACTGTTGAACTTCAAGCTGTAATAGAAGCGTTATTAAGAGAAGATTATAGTCCAGAACAAGTTGTAGGGATTCTTAAAAAACAAGAAAAAGAAACCGTTTCAGCTGAAAGAATTTATCAACATATTTGGGAAGATAAAAAGAATAATGGAGATTTACACACTCATCTTCGTAGGCAAG
>JBMYWO010000305.1:0-875 GCA_049607505.1 Polaribacter sp. | reverse complement strand
TAATTTAGCTTTTTAACCGAATGAAATATAAAAACCAAAATTCAACATTACCTGCTCGTGCTTATCCGAACACTACGCTGTTCGAATCCGCACTAAACATAGAGTAACGTTACCACCCATTACCCAAATCATGAAAAACATCTTTCAATTTATACTTATTTTCATTTTACTTGCAAGTTGCGGACAAGTAGATGAAGTGTACGTTCGATTTGATTCTTCACAACCTTCAAGTAAAAAATCCTTATCGGACTTTAATAAAAAAATAGTTGGAGAATATGAGAATCTCCAAAACCCACGGGAAACTTTGGTGATTACAGAAAATCAGATTCTGAAAAAACGAATTTGGAAATTCAGCCAGAACAGACATGAATTGGAATTGGAATTAGATTCAAATGCTAAATTGGACATCAATGATGATAGTCAATTAACGGACTTTTTTGAAAACAATAATTACACGATTTCGATTTATGGGGACTCTTTGGTAATGGAAACAACCTTTGTCGATACTGTGTTTAGTATTTCAGAATCTGAGGTATTAAAAAAGACAAAAGGGAGCTACTTCCTTAACTTTCAGAAAGGGGAAAACAAATGGGAAGTAATGAAGCTGGAATTAAAACAAGACTCAATCTTTGTTGGAGCAATTTCCCCAGCGGATACATTATTACAGTTTGATTTTGTAGTTAAAACTGAAACAATCGAAATAGATAGTTCCACTACAACTGAATATCTAGTAAACCCGAAAAACAGAGAATTTAAAAGACTACTAAAACAAAATACATTCGAGAATACGAAATGCTATATCCGAATAAAAAACGGGTGGTAACACGCTCTATATTTAATGCTTTAAAAATGGGGTTATCAAAGTCTTTCTCTCG
>JBMYWO010000304.1:0-924 GCA_049607505.1 Polaribacter sp. | reverse complement strand
TAAAGAATTTTGGTTTTAAAAGAAATGATTACTTTTGAAATAAAAACAGAAAGAAATGTTGGTAGAAAGAACATCAGATGAAATAATTTTTAGATTACCTGCTGATACAGATATATTTAGTTTACAAAGAATCGTAAACTATTTAAAATACAAAACTGCTATTAGAGAAAGTAAAGCAACTGAAAAAGATGCAGAAGAATTAGCAACGGAATCTAAAGCAACTTGGTGGAAAGAGAATAAAAATCGTTTTATAAAGTGATTTTTATTGTAGATAGTAATATTGTATTTAGTGCTTTATTAAACCCGAAATCAACAGTTGGAGAAATTCTTTTTGATATTCAAAATCAGTTTGATTTTTATGCACCCAAACTTGCTTATTGCTTTTTGAAAATTATGGTATTTTAATACCTCACTAACCATAAGTTTAACATTGCAAAAATGCTCAAATTTGACCGTTGAAAATAGATCTTAATAAATTATTTTATAACTAATCTTTTTCAAAAATTGCATTTATTACTTGAATCTAGGTATTTTTGTATCTGAAAGCAACCTTATTTATGTATAAAATACGTATCATTTTAGACACCAAAGAAGATGTTATTAGAACAATTTTAGTTGATGATGCTATTCATTTAGAAGAATTACATACTACAATTGCTACATCTTTTGGTTTTGAAGGACAAGAAATGGCTTCGTTTTATAGAACTGATTCTGAATGGAATCAAGGCGAAGAAATTCCGTTATTTAATATGGCAGAAGCTGGTGTTGGTGTTTCTATGGCGACAGAAATTTTGTTTGAAGCGCTTCCGAAAGAAAATGATAAACTAATTTATGTGTACGATTTTTTAAATATGTGGACATTTTATGTAGAAGTTGTAGAGATTTCTTCTGATAAAGTTGAAGAAGCTAAAATTGTACTTTCTG
>JBMYWO010000303.1:0-1073 GCA_049607505.1 Polaribacter sp. | reverse complement strand
TAACACGCTCTATATTTAATGCTTTAAAAATGGGGTTATCAAAGTCTTTCTCTCGTAGCACGGTAAGGTTTAATTTTGGATTTTACCGTCCGACTCGAAAAGTTAAAACAAAAATTAAACGTTACCTTGGTCGTGCAATTCCGAAAACTACGCTTTTCGAAATCGCACTAAACATAGAGTAACGTTAGGGCCAATTATGAAAAGCATAATATTCATACTACTTATTTTACTTACCACGGAATCAATTGGACAAACAAATTGCGATACCATATTTTACAAGACTTTTTACAATTTTGTAAAATATGATGATTCGCTAGGCTATTCCCTAAACTACCATATCGATAAGGTTGACAATAGCTGTATATCAGACACCACCAGATTAATTCAGTTCATAATGTCCGATGAGTTTTTTGAAGTAAACTCCAATATATTTCGGGAAAAGAGAAATGATACCATCTTCATTAATAAAGGTGTCCATGAAATTGAAATCTCATATTTGGCACATCATACCAACCATTCAAAGGTTAAACCTTTACAAGACTCATCTTGGCAATATTCAAGCAACTACTCTGAAATTATGCGAGGCCAGGGGTTTCAGGCTGGCATTTCTTGTCCAATTGATGTTCTAAGACTATATTTTATATCTTCTTTATTTCATGATGATTTTCAATTCAAAAATGAGATTGTATTAACAAATGGAGAAAAGTATGTATACGTAGACTCTGTCCGAAGAAAAAGTAAGGCCTATCCATATGATTATTATGAGAACAAAGTAATGAATAAGAAACTCATTAAACAGGCAATGAAAAGCTATAGAAAATGGGAGAAAGAACTAATAAATTCATCTTTAGCTGAAATGAGGGTTCAGGGCAAAGATCCTCTTTACTACGCAGGGGACTTAAAATGGAGAAACAAAATAAACAACCCCTTTTGATTAAACACTGGCCCTAACACGCGCTATATTTAATGCTTCAATTAAACTAAAAATGATAATTGTAGTTCGTTACACGGCAATGTGTAATTTAGCTTTTTAACCGAATGAAATATAAAAACCAAAATTCAACATTACCTGC
>JBMYWO010000302.1:0-1091 GCA_049607505.1 Polaribacter sp. | reverse complement strand
AATGGTTGTGAATAGCTTTCAGTTCTTTAATTTCGCTAGGATTCGCAATCCAAATGGTTTAAAGGGTTAAGCGATAACAGTTGTGAATAGCTTTCAGTTCTTTAATTTCGCTAGGATTCGCAATACAATTCCTGAGTTAAATACTGTTGACCTAGTTGTGAATAGCTTTCAGTTCTTTAATTTCGCTAGGATTCGCAATTGTATTGATGATGAAATTACCCCTACCTGGTTGTGAATAGCTTTCAGTTCTTTAATTTCGCTAGGATTCGCAATACGGGCTTTAAACTCCACCGCCACAAGTTCGTTGTGAATAGCTTTCAGTTCTTTAATTTCGCTAGGATTCGCAATAACCTTGGAGTCTTTGATTAAAAACGGAGTGTTGTGAATAGCTTTCAGTTCTTTAATTTCGCTAGGATTCGCAATTGGAAAGTGCTTGGTCGGCATCTTCCAAGCGTTGTGAATAGCTTTCAGTTCTTTAATTTCGCTAGGATTCGCAATTACAAAATACTCTGGGTTGTCTAATTCGCAGTTGTGAATAGCTTTCAGTTCTTTAATTTCGCTAGGATTCGCAATAAAATTGACACAACCCTAATAAATGCCGTTGTTGTGAATAGCTTTCAGTTCTTTAATTTCGCTAGGATTCGCAATTTTATACTTATTGTTTGCTATCTCATTCCAGTTGTGAATAGCTTTCAGTTCTTTAATTTCGCTAGGATTCGCAATACATTCTGTTCTTATGTGTTCCTGTGTAGGTTGTGAATAGCTTTCAGTTCTTTAATTTCGCTAGGATTCGCAATGGATCAGTTAATTATTACTCCAAAGCATATGTTGTGAATAGCTTTCAGTTCTTTAATTTCGCTAGGATTCGCAATATACGTTCACGCTGCTCTTCGGCTGTTCCAGTTGTGAATAGCTTTCAGTTCTTTAATTTCGCTAGGATTCGCAATGCCACCGTACCGTCAACCACCATTGCTATGGTTGTGAATAGCTTTCAGTTCTTTAATTTCGCTAGGATTCGCAATATTGAGCTAAATACTTGGCAAGTTGCAGAGGTTGTGAATAGCTTTCAGTTCTTTAATTTCGCTAGGATT
>JBMYWO010000301.1:0-1127 GCA_049607505.1 Polaribacter sp. | reverse complement strand
ACCTTCTTCTTTCATAATTCTATATAGTTTTTTATGATTGATAATATAGCCGTCTCTATTTAAATAGCTGGTCATTAATCTATACCCACAATCTATAAATTCATCCTTTAAAACCGCTTTTATAGCTGCAACTACGTCATCCTGCATTACCAGACCTTTAGTCTTGTGAAAGGTCTCTTTAGTTGGCTTGTTTCCTTTTTTGCCACCACTAGGCTCCCTGTAATAACTACTCGCAACAATACCCACCATTTTTATAATCTTTGTTTTACTACACTTGTGTTTTTTATAAGTTGCATCCACTAAATCTTTCTTGGATCGGACGTCCCAAACTTTTTTTTTAAAAGTTCTCGTTGCACTTCTAGCTCAATTTCTCTATCACTTAATAGTTTTCTTAAAACTCGATTTTCCTCTTCTGCTGCTTTAAGCTCTTTACTTTTAGTATCATAGGTAACCTTTAAACCAGCTTCTCCTTTGTGTTCAAACTTCTTTCTCCAACTGTAAAATGTACCAGTGCTTACACTGTACTTTCGGCAGGCTTCAACAATGCCTATTTCTTCTGAAACAGATAGTATTTCTAACTTCTGCTCTAATGTCCATTTCTTGTATTTCATATCTCAAATATATTAGTTTTGAAATTTAAAATAACACTCCGAACTATTAAGGGGCTAAACTAGTAACGCCCAAATTAAAATTCGGTATAGCTTTTGACCTATATATAGTTCATTAATTAATAGTAGTAAAAAGATTAAAAATAACGCCAATTTACTACATTTGTCGGGTTTTTCAATTATCTGAAAAACAAAAAATGACAAGTTGACATTATAACACATATCAATGGAACAAAAAAAATTTGATTTAAATTCCTTTATAGGAATGCTTTTATTAGGAGGTCTTTTAATTTGGTGGATGAACACCAACAAACCAGAAACTACTCCTGAAACAACTACGAAAACAGAACAAGTTGCAGATGTAACTACTAGCCAAAACACTGCTAACGAAGCAGCAATTCAAAACGACTCATTACGTCAAATTGCTTTAAAGAATAAATTAGGCGCATTTGCTTACGGAGCTTCTACTAGCAAAGAAGGTACTACTCTTATAGAAAATGATTTAGTTAAATTAACTAT
>JBMYWO010000300.1:0-1355 GCA_049607505.1 Polaribacter sp. | reverse complement strand
AAAGACAAAAATATTATATATATCTTTTATCTTTACAAACATAGGAGGCACATAGTTCACATAACTCTATGTTTTCTATGTGCCTATGTGGTAAAGTTAAACGTTTCAATGGTTTAGTCTTTTATCGTTATAACCGCTTGGGAAATTTTTTTGCCAATACTTCAATAAGACTGATAAACAAAGTAAATTTTTAAAAATTACACGTACCTTTGCCGACTTCAAAAAAGGAGTGAAATTATGCCTAAATTTATCAGAAAACGCGTAAAAAATGTTAGAAATGACGTTTTATCAGGAATTACTGTTGCATTAGCGTTAGTTCCAGAAGCAGTTGCATTTGCATTTGTTGCTGGTGTAGATCCATTAGTAGGATTATACGCTGCGTTTATGATTGGTTTAATTACGTCTATTTTTGGAGGAAGACCAGGAATGATTTCTGGTGCCAC
This sequence comes from Polaribacter sp., assembly GCA_049607505.1. GTDB lineage: Bacteria > Bacteroidota > Bacteroidia > Flavobacteriales > Flavobacteriaceae > Polaribacter. Next base: position 912 of record JBMYWO010000300.1, on the reverse strand, counting down.
TGGTGCTTTAGCAGTAGTTATGGTTTCTTTAGTTGCCGAAGGAAATGCTATGGGAAATCCTACTGAAAATTTAGGTTTGTATTATCTGTTTCTAACCGTTATATTGATGGGAATTATTCAAATTTTAGCAGGTGTTTTAAAACTCGGAAAATTTGTTAGGTTGATTCCACATCCAGTAATGATGGGATTTGTAAACGGTTTGGCCATTGTAATTTTTATTTCTCAACTCGGAATGTTTCCCGATTTGGTTTCTGAAGAAATTTCATTTTGGGGAAATATGAACACTTGGTTTTCAGAATTATTTATGAGTCTATCTACAAATAGTGGATTTTGGATAATGCTTGCTTTTGTGGGGTTAACAATGTTGATTATGTGGGGCTTACCAAATATAAAAGCAACCAAAAAACTACCCGAAGCTCTAATTGCCATTTTGGTAGTTTCTGGCATCGTCATTTTCTCAAATTTAGAGCTAGCTACTGTAGGTTCTTTTATTAGAGATGGCGGTGGTGAAGGTTTAAAAGGCGGTTTTCCAGTTCCCGTTTTAGACACATTTTCTAAAATGCCAATGAATTGGAACACCTTTTGGTTTATCTTTCCGTATGCAAGTATCCTTGCTGCCATTGGTTTGATAGAGTCTTTAATGACTTTAAATCTAATTGATGATTTAACAGAAACTCGGGGAAACTCCAACCGTGAATGTGTAGCACAAGGAGGTGCCAATATTATTACAGGATTGTTTGGAGGCATGGGTGGTTGTGCTATGATTGGGCAATCTATTATCAATATAAAAAGTGGCGGACGTGGGCGTTTGTCTGGAATTACTGCCGCAGTTTTCTTATTACTATTTATTTTATTTGCTTCTTCGTATATAGAGCAAGTTCCCATTGCAGCTTTAGTAGGCGTTATGTTTAT
>JBMYWO010000299.1:0-1385 GCA_049607505.1 Polaribacter sp. | reverse complement strand
TAATTTAGCTTTTTAACCGAATGAAATATAAAAATCAAAATTCAACATTACCTGCCCGTGCACTTCCGAAAGCTTCGCCTTTCGAAAACGCACTAAACATAGCGTAACGTTAGCGTTAATACCCTTATCATTTGAGACTGAAAATACAAGAAGATTTTACGAGGATCATGGAATGACTTAAAAAGAACAAAGGAAAAATCCGCAGGGTTATTTTGACTTCAGGTCTTTGTCGGCTGGAACCGTGGAAGCTTGCTTCTAGACGTTTGCACGTCATAAAGACCTGATAAAGGAACAATTAAAATTGACACGAGCCAAATTTACATTGAGAATTGGGTGATTTTTAAGGGATTACATTAACCTCTATCACTAAAAGACGGTTCATATCCGAACATATAAACCATAGTTTACGTGAAATCCTTGTATTGATTAACAAAGGACAAATGAAGGGGAAGGGATGAGGAAAACTAATAAGTGGGCTTTCTATACTAACCGCTAACAATAGCTATGTGCAATACTGCAAGTAAAGGTTAAATACTAATTATGGTTAGTATCACGCTAAAGATTAATTTTAGCTTTTATAAAAAAATAAAACCAAAAATTAACGTTAGCTATTTATATTAACCGGTAATGTATCTTTACTAAGCCGTACTGCACATAGCAACACGTTAGGTACAAGCACCCAATGAAAAAAAATCATTTATTCCGAACACTGATAATTGGAATTGGATTAAGTCTATTATCCTTAATAATTGGAACGTTTTGGGTCATAAATTTTTCATGGAGAAATATCGCATCCGAAAAGGAAATGATGAAAAATGCAACTGTAATACTTAATACCACTCCTCTTCCCGATAGGTTTTACGCAATTTACGACATTGTCAACCCTGATAAGAGAGAGAAAACAATGTTTCAGCAAATCCGATCAAGACTTCTCCCTCATAAATCGACTTTTCATTGGGATTGTAAATGCGATGAAATAGCTTACTTAGCATGGAATAATAAATCTCTTAATTTTCATGCTGATTTAAAGCAGTTGACAGCACGCGGTGGTTATTTAAAGTTTGGCATCGGATTAGAAAAATATTCAAATTCAAAAAAATGTTTTGACCTATGGATAAATAAAAGCATCTATTGGAAAACTGAGTATTTAGAAAACCTAAATACTCTTAGCAAAAAGGTTATTGGAAAGGATGTAAACTTGCTTAACACAGAAGAGATACTTTTACTTATCGCTTGGCACGATATGCTTAACAGGGGAATAAATGAAGCTCCGAAAGTTCAGGAAAGATTTAAAATATTAAAAACACAATACGAAGGAAAAGCCAGTACCTAACACGCTCTATATTTAATGCTTTAAAAATGGGGTTATCAAAGTCTTTCTCTCG
>JBMYWO010000298.1:0-1489 GCA_049607505.1 Polaribacter sp. | reverse complement strand
AGGTTTTTTCCTAAAAAAACAGACCTAAGAAATATTACAAAAGAAAGAATAAAACGGGACTGTAAAATATTTTGTGTTTAGCTAAAAAAATAGAAAAAACTAATTAAAATTTGTAGGCTAATTTTTTCATAAAAAAAATTATAACAATGAAAACAGAAGCGACAAAATTATTAGAAGAATTAGTAAGTAAAATTCAAAACAAAGAAGAATTTGAACACATTAGAGAACAATTACTAAAAAGAGGTGTTGAAGCCTTATTAAATGCTGAGATGTCTGCACATTTAGGCTATCAAAAAGGAGAAAAGCCATTAACTGACAATCTACGAAATGGCTATTCTAAAAAGACAATAAAAACACCTCAAGGCGAGCAAAGAATAAAAATACCTAGAGATAGATCTGCGAGTTTTGAACCCGTAATTGTACCAAAACATCAATCTATATCACAAGAACTAGAAGATTGTATTCAATTTCTTTATGCCAAAGGAATGAGTAATGCGGATATAATAGATTTTATTGAGCATACTTATGGTGTTAACTATTCCACCTCACAAGTATCAATAATTACGAATCAACTTTTGGAAGATATACGTCAATGGCAGAATAGACCACTAGAAGATCAGTATCCAGTAGTATGGATTGATGCAATACATTATAAAATAAGACAAGAAGGAAAAGTTATCTCAAAAGCTTGCATGATTGTGCTTGGCATAAATACAGAAGGACAACAAGACATATTAAGTATGTCGATAGTAGAACGTGAAAAAGCAAGCGCTTGGATGGCTATTTTAGAAGATTTACGAAACAGAGGCGTTAAAGATATTATCTTTTTATGTTCAGACAATCTAACTGGTTTAGACAAAGCCATTGAAGCTATTTATCCAAAAAGCATTCGACAAATCTGTATAGTCCATCAAATAAGAACCAGTTTAAAATATGTAAGCTACAAAGACCGAAAGGCTGTAATTAAAGACATTAAAACCATATATCAAGCTGATAATGAAGCGTTAGCACTTGAGGGACTTGAGATATTTAAAGAAAATTGGGGTCATAAATACCATCTAGCTATAAAATCATGGGAAACAAATTGGACAAATTTAACCACTTTTTTAAACTACCCAGCTGAAATCAAAAAGCTCATTTATACAACAAATATTATTGAAAGTTTTAATGCCAGTTTAAGAAAATACACTAAAAATAAAAAAGTATTCCCTACTGATGACGCCGCTTTAAAGTCTATTTACTTAGCTGCGCAAAATATTAGAAAAAAATGGAAAAAAACAAGGTTTAATTGGGGACAAATTTATAATCAACTGTATATTTACTTCCCAGAAAGAATAAAATAAATTTTATCCTGCAAATTTTAATTTGTTTTTTCTTTCAACCAAACACAAAATTTTGGACAAGCTCTCATTTGACTGTCAGCCGTCTACTCGATTGAACTAAATCCGCCAAAGGCGGGATAGCTAAAACAACTATCTACTTCAAAAAT
>JBMYWO010000297.1:0-1529 GCA_049607505.1 Polaribacter sp. | reverse complement strand
TGAAATTGTTGTGATAAATCACAACGAAATTTCATTCGATAAATATTTAAAATTAGGGTATAATAAGAACTTAAGAAGTAAAAGGGGTTAAGTTGTTGATTATCAATACCCTTTATTCTAACACCTTTAGAGTCTCATTCTAATCTAGCTTAGATTTTAATTCTAAATATTTAATGATTTTTTTAGAATATAATTATAATATTGTTATATTTGCTTTCTAACAAATAGATTTAATTTTTAGAATATGGCTCAAAGAAAAGAATCAAACTATAAGCTTTCAGAGTATAAGAAAAATACAGAGAATCCTTTTTTAGAAGAAGCTGTGGATTTAATACAAAATAATATAGTAAAGAAATATAAAAATACTGCTGGATATGGAGAGAAAGCTGTTTTAAAAGCTGTAGATCCTGAAACAGGGGAGATATTAGGTCACACTACATTTATAAGGCAAATAAAAGTTGATGAAGAGAAATTTACAAAAGTATACTTGTCTCAATTTTCTGCTTTTTGGGAGTTGAAAAGTCAAGCTATTAAAGTTTTTGGATATATAATGACAAAGCTTATTCCTAAGCAAGATATGTTTATATTTTTAGAACATGAATGTTTAAATTATACAGGTTATAAATCTCAAGCATCAATAAGAATAGGTTTAGGTTCTTTAGTAGCTAATCAAATAATAGCAAGAGGTCCATCTGATACTTTGTATTTTATTAATCCAATGGTTGCTTTCAATGGTGATAGAGTTACTTTTGCTCAAACATATATTAAAAATCAAAAATTAAAAATTAAAAAAGAATCTCCTGTTGTCAATCCTAATCAGACCAATTTGTTAGATCAGATTGAGGAAATGGAGAACGAATAATAATTAATTCTTTTTTTTTCTCTTGCTGGTAATTGCCATTAGCTAAATAAAATCTGCCCAAGTGGCAACGTCGAAGTTTAGTTTTCATTCAGCTATATTTGCGGTTGATCTAACGTATTCAGAATAAAAATACTTTATAGGGTATCTTAAATTCTTAATTTTGCAAGTCTATTAGATGAATTAATTTTATTAAATAAAAAATAACGCGAAAGTTGTTCGATTTGTAAGGGGTTATAGATAACAACTCTTGCGTTATTTCTAGCTTTATGATGTTAATTTATTTCTTGACGTTGCCACTAGGGCAGATTTTATTTAGCTAATGGCAATTACCAGCAAGAGAAAAAACAAATATTTAATATCATTTGTGTAAAAACACATTTATATAAATGTGTTTTTGTATTTATTATTTTGAGAAATAATGAAGCAAGTATAAATGTATTTTTATACACAAAAAAGAAGAGAAATTCTTTCGAATTTCTCTTGCTGTATAAATGCACGATTTGGTGCTTCTCAAGGTCGTCCCCACGTTGCCTCTTTGTCCTCCCTTATCGCAAAGCAAATGTAATTATTTTCCTTCAGAAAAGAAAATTTCGCTACGCTTATTTTCAAAAAACCGTATCTTTGATTTAGAATAAAGTATAGCCCACTATACTTATTTTCAAAACAA
>JBMYWO010000296.1:0-1554 GCA_049607505.1 Polaribacter sp. | reverse complement strand
AAAGAAATTTAAACAATTTTTGGGCTATAATTATAAGTAAAAACAAAGAGGAATGTAAAGACAAAGACAATCTAGTCTTAACACCTGACATTTTTTTGTATTTTTGACAAAACTAATTATATGAGGACTTATTTGGGCGGGGTTGCCCACATTTCGAGTTTTATAGAGGCGGATTTATCTAGTCGGGATACAGGTTTGAATAAACCACATATATCTGGATTGTCAGATTTAGCGGCTAGTGTTCTATCGTGTCACAGTGTAAATACGTCAGAATTAGCCTCTATTTTGCCACGTAAGGTAAAGAGTGACGAAGAACGTTACCGTTATATCAATCGTCTATTATCGAATCCACGGATTGATCCAGTTTTGGTCATGGGCGGTTATGTTTCGGAGGTGATTGATAAATTATTGAGCAATGGTCAAACCATAGTATTGATGATGGATCAGAGTAAGATATCGGACGGATTTGAGTGTTTAATGGTAAGCCTACGCATGGGCAACCGTGCTATCCCTGTGGCTTGGCGAGTTGTTGAAACTAAAGGGAGTATTGGCTTTGATATTCAAGAGTCGTTATTAAATAGTGTTTTATCTATGTTACCATCAGATATAGAATTATTATTTTCGGCAGACCGCTTTTATGGTACATCTGCTTTGGTTGACTGGTGTCAAAGACAAGGCTGGCAGTATAGGATACGATTGAAAGGAAATTTGATATTCCAACATCAAAACTCTGAAATTACAGGCAATGATGCGGTAAAGCTCGGGCTTGACAAGTTGGAAAATGCTATCTTTAACAACACTAATATACCTACAAACATTGGAATTATCAATGAGAAAGGACATCAAGAGCCTTGGATGATTGCCATGGATTGTCAGCCTTCAAAGTATAAAACATTGGATTATGGAATGAGGTGGGGAATCGAATCACTATTTTCCGACCTTAAATCCAGAGGGTTTGGAATTACCAAAACTCAATTAAAGCACCCTGACCGAATAGAACGATTAATGCTTGTTTTGGCCATAGCAACATATTGGGCGGTATCAACAGGAATGAGAACAGAGGACAATCAAAGAACATACACAAAAAAAAACGCTTAGATCGGCTGTGTCATTCTTTAAAAAAGGACTTAGATTTATCCGTAAGGCTGCATTGTACCTAACTCAAATCCCTAAACTATGGCTCTATGGAAATTTTGTCAGGTGTTAAGCTCAAAATCTATTTATTTTGAATATTACGCTCATTTTCCTTTAAATGTGAAACAAGATGAATAAAATACCAAGTGTAAATTTAGCCGATTTTTTATCCAATGATAAAAGCCGTAAACAAAAATTTATAGATGAAATTGGCTATGCGTATGAGAATATAGGTTTTGTTGCATTACAAGGTCATTTTTTAGATGCTCAATTGGTAGATAGTTTATATACAGAAATTAAAAACTTTTTCGATCTACCCATAGAAGTTAAAAAAAAGTATGAAATTCCAGGCATTGGCGGTCAGCGTGGATATGTTTCTTTTGGAAAAGAAAGTGCAAAAGACGAAAAAAAAGCAGATTT
>JBMYWO010000295.1:0-1584 GCA_049607505.1 Polaribacter sp. | reverse complement strand
GTTAAAACCGATAGAATTCCATATACTTTAGAGCCTTCTTTTTCAGCAATTCTTTTGGCAACTTCTTTTTGAAACATACCGGAAAATTCAGGCACAAATGCTCTATTTTCTATAGCTTTAAAAACAATTTGGGTTGAAATGTTATACGGAAAATTACCAATAATTGCTACTTGTTTTTTGTGGAAAATGTTTTGAATATTTTTCTTTAAAAAATCGCCTTCTATGATTTGAAATTTTTTTATTGAAGTGTCTAAATTGATATGTTCTTTGGGAAAAGAATTGTGTAAATAAGTAACGGATTCAGAATCCAATTCCATCACAGTAACTTTGGCTTTTTTTTGTAATAAATATTTGGTTAGAACACCCATTCCTGGACCAATTTCTAACACATTTTCATAGCCTTTTTCTGTGAGTGTATCTGCAATTTTTTTTGCAATTCTTTCATCGGTTAAAAAATGTTGACCTAGGTGTTTTTTTGGTTTGATAGGCATTATTCACTTAAACTTTATCTTCTTTAGGAGGAAGAATTGTTATCGTTGGTTCTTTAAATACCTTTTTATTGGCAATCTTCTTTTCGAACGTTAACAATAATGAAGGAAGTAATAATAGATTAGAAACCATTGCTAAAAGTAAGGTGATGGAAACCAAACCTCCTAAGGCTATTGTGCCTCCAAAACTAGAAATGGTAAACACTAAAAAACCAAAAAACAACACGATAGAAGTATAAAACATACTCACGCCTGTTTCTCTCAAAGCGGCATATACAGAGGGTTTTATCCTCCATCTGTTGGCTATTAATTCCTGCCTGTATTTTGCCAAAAAGTGAATGGTATCATCTACAGAAATACCAAATGCGATGCTAAAAACCAGTATGGTAGAGGGTTTTATAGGAATGTCAAAAAAGCCCATTAAACCCGCAGTAATTAAGAGTGGTAACATATTTGGAATTAAAGAAATTAAAATCATTTGAGGCGATCGAAACATCCAAGCCATAAAAAGTGCAATCAAAACAATTGCTAATGATAATGAAATAACCAAATTTTTGATTAAATAATTGGTTCCTTTTATAAAAATCAATGCTTTTCCTGTTACAGAAACCGTATATTTTTCTTCTGGAAATTCTTTTTTAATCACGGCTTGCAATCGCTCTTGAATAATATCCATTTTATCCGTCCCAATATCTTTCATAAAAGTTGTTATTCTTGCATATCGTCCTGTAGAATCTACAAAGCTTTTGAGCATTGCTGCATTGCTATCGGAATTTTTGGTATATGAAAAAATACTGCTTTGCTCTTGAGCTGTTGGCAATTGATAATATTTTGGAATTCCTCTATAAAAGGCTTGTTTAGAGTATTTTATTAGATTAACTACGGAAACGGGTTTTGATAATTCTGGAAATGTTTCTATGGCTTCATTGAGTTTATCCATCTTTTTTAAGGTAGATAATTTTAGAACCCCTTTTTTCTTTTTGGTATCAATAAAAATTTCTAAAGGCATGATGCCACCAAACTCATTTTCAAAGAATTTAATGTCTTTGTAGAATCCCATACTCTTAGGCATATCTTCAATCAAACTCCCAGAAAC
>JBMYWO010000294.1:0-1587 GCA_049607505.1 Polaribacter sp. | reverse complement strand
GGTGTTACAGAATTGGTTACTCCTGGAGTTTCTTTAAATGATGAAGTTTTACAAACCAAAACCAACAACTTTTTAGCAGCAATTCATTTTGATTTTACCCGCCAAAAAGGAAGAAATATACAACTCGGAATTTCTTTTTTAGATGTTTCTACAGGTGAGTATTTGGTGGCACAAGGAAATGTAGAATACATAGATAAATTGTTGCAGAATTTTAATCCGAGTGAGGTGTTGGTTCAGAAACAACACAAACAACAATTTTTAGAATTTTTTGAAAATAGGTATTATACTTTTTATTTAGATGATTGGGTTTTTCAAACTGAATATGCCAATGAAACTTTGCAAAATCATTTTGACGTTAAAAACTTAAAAGGCTTTGGTGTTCAAGATTTAAAAAATGGTATTGTTGCTGCGGGTGCTGTGTTGTATTATTTGTCTGAAACACAACACAATCAACTAAAACACATACAATCTATTAGCAGAATTGCGGAAGATAATTATGTTTGGATGGACAGGTTTACGGTCAGAAATTTAGAACTATACAATCCCAATTCAGTCAATGCAGTTACGCTACTAGATGTGATTGACAAAACCATTTCGCCAATGGGCGGACGTTTATTAAAACGTTGGTTGGCACTTCCTTTAAAAAATAGTGACGAAATAAAAAAGCGTCATAAATTGGTAACCTTTTTTATTGATTCTGATGATTTTTCGCAAACGGTAACGTATCAATTGAAACAAATATCAGATTTAGAAAGACTCATTTCTAAAGTTGCCACAACAAAGGCTTCGCCAAGAGAAGTAGTCTTGTTAAAAAATTCGTTGAAAGCAATTCTGCCTATAAAATCATCCGCAGAAAAAAGCAAAAATAAAACGGTTAAAGAACTTGGTAATCAACTACATACTTGTACGGATTTAATTGAAAAAATTTCTGAAACGTTGTTTGATGATGCGCCTGTAAACATCAACAAAGGAAATGCAATTGCAACAGGCGTTCATCAAAAATTAGACGATTTACGAGCAATTTCTTCATCAGGAAAACAATATTTAGATGAGATGCTTTCTCGTGAAACTGAACGTACAGGAATATCAAGTTTAAAGATAGCTTTTAACAATGTTTTTGGGTATTATATTGAGGTTAGAAATACACATAAAGACAAGGTTCCTGAAGAATGGATTCGTAAACAAACTTTGGTCAACGCAGAACGATATATTACAGAAGAGCTAAAAGAATATGAAACCAAAATTTTAGGTGCTGAAGAAAAAATACAAAAATTAGAACAAGAAATTTTTTCTAAATTATTACAATATATCATCAATTTTGTACAAATTGTACAAGAAAATGCGCAAATTATTGCAAAAATTGATTGTCTTTTGTCTTTTTCTGTTTTGGCAATTGACAACAATTATGTGCGTCCTTTTATGGATGAAAGTACCGATTTAGAAATTAAAAACGGACGTCATCCTGTGATTGAAAAACAATTGCCCATTGGCGAAGATTATATTGCCAATGATGTTGTGTTGAACAGAAATCAGCAACAAATCATTATGATTACAGGGCCTAATATGTCTGGTAAATCTGCTATTTTA
>JBMYWO010000293.1:0-1640 GCA_049607505.1 Polaribacter sp. | reverse complement strand
GCACAAGTAGCTCTTGATTTTGGAGGCAGAAATTGGCTAGTTTGGGATGCTGATTTTAAACGAGAAATGATTGGTAAAATGCCAACTGAAATGTTTTACCATTTCTTTAAATCATTTACAGATGGTGCAAAATGCAATTTGAATATCAAAGCAGAAGGCATCAATGAGCATCACAAAATTGAAGCTATTTTTAAAGCCTTTGCCAAAGCCATAAAAATGGCAGTAAAAAGAGATGTAGAAAAAATGATTTTGCCGAGTACTAAGGGAATGATTTAAAAGAGTTACGAATTATGAGTTATGAGTAAAGAGAATAAAAATAAAGAACATAAGAGTCAGATTTTTTCCCCTTTGAGGAAGATAGAAGGGGATTTAATTATTATCGATTACGGTGCAGGAAATATAAAAAGCATTCAATTTGCTTTTAAACGTTTGGGTGTTGAGGCTGTTTTATCTAATAGGATTGATGAAATAAAAAATGCTGATAAAGTAATTTTCCCAGGTGTTGGGGAGGCAAGTTCTGCTATGAAAATGTTGAGAAAAAGTGGATTAGATAAAGTGATTCCTACTCTAAAGCAACCCGTTTTAGGCATTTGTTTAGGCATGCAATTGATGTGTAATCATTCAGAAGAAGGCAACACAAAAGGACTGGGAATTTTTAATGTGGATGTAAAACGATTTTCAAATGCTGTAAAAGTGCCTCAAATGGGATGGAATACAATTTCTAATTTACAATCAGAACTATTTACAGACATCAAAGAAAATGAATTTATGTATTTGGTGCATAGTTATTATGCAGAAAATTGTGCAGAAGCCATTGCTATTACAGATTATGAAACGGTGTATGCATCAGCATTACAAAAAGATAATTTTTACGGAGTTCAGTTTCATCCAGAAAAAAGTGGTGTAGAAGGCGAAAAAATTCTTAAAAATTTTTTAAAGTTATAATAAGGAGTGGTCTTTAAGGTATATAACGTAGGACTTTAAGACATAAGGCCACAAGATATAGCTAAATCAACAAATTTATAGAAAAGAAATATTTTCTATCTGAAAAACTCTTTTGAGTTTTCCCAATAAACATCCATTTCAGCAAGAGACATATCAGCAAGTTTTTTACCTTCTTTTTTAGCAGCTTGTTCTAAAAACTGAAATCGTTTTATAAATTTTCTATTGGTTTTTTCTAAAGCATTTTCTGGATTTACATTGATAAAACGAGCATAATTAATCATAGAAAACAGTACATCACCAAATTCTTTTTCTATGTTTTCTTGATGGTTGTTTTTTATTTCTTGGTTTAATTCAGATAATTCCTCTTGTACTTTTTCCCAAACTTGCGCTGGCTCTTCCCAATCAAAACCCACTCCTGCAACTTTATCTTGAATTCTATATGCTTTTATAACAGCGGGTAAGCTTTTTGGAACTCCTTCTAAAACAGATTTTTTCCCTTCCTTAAGTTTTAGTGTTTCCCAATTTCGCTGTACATCTTCTACATTTTCAACCTTAACATTTCCATAAATATGCGGATGCCTATCTATCAGTTTATCTGAAATAGCATTGGCAACATCCCCAATATCAAAAGCTTTTTTTTCACTTCCTATCTTTGCATAAAAAACAATGTGTAGCAATACATCGCCTACTTCTTT
>JBMYWO010000292.1:0-1655 GCA_049607505.1 Polaribacter sp. | reverse complement strand
ACTTAGTTGTTACCTGCTGCCTTTTCTTAACATATGAAATCGATGTAACTTTCTACTATTTCATTAAACTCCAAATTGAGCCGTTTTTTGTGATAACCTTATCTAGATTCCCTTTTTCTGAAAGTTTATTTAATAAATCTTCACTTTCTATTCTTGGTCTTCCAGAAATTACAGAAAATTCTTTTGCTGTGAGTGAGTTATATTTTGAAAAAAGTGTTTCCCAATTTTTTTCATACTCACTTTTAGTTATTGTAGAATTAATTTTTAAAATTGCTGCTTCGTAATTAGTATAAGGTTTTGAGCCATAAACAACCTCTTTATGTCCAACACTATCTACAAAGAAGATAGTTGGAAATCCCCTTACTCCGTATTCTCTCGACTTTTTCAAATCATCTTCAAATAAGTTTTTTGCTTTACCATCAAAATCCTTTTTTAATTCCTCAACATTAAGTCCTACGTTTTTTGCGGCAATTGCCAAGTTTTCCCATTTCGCAATATTTATCTTTTTCAAAAACACCATTTCACGAATTTCTCTCATAAATAATTGAGCCTTTTCTTCATCCTGTAATTGTGCTGCTTTAAAAGCAATAGAGGGAGGATAAGATGAGTTGAGCGGGTCTTCCAACCATATATCACCGACTATAGGCATGTCATAATGACGACTGACTTCATCCCAATGATGAGCTACGTCTGATGGTTTGCTTATACCACCACTGTTATAACTCCAGTCGGGTAGTAATCCTCCCATTCTGTATTCTATATCAATATCTTTCCCATATTCTAATTTCAACTTTCTTAGTTGAGGCTCTATTCCCCAACAAGAAGAACAAATTGGGTCAGTAAAGTAGACTAGCTTTACTTTTTTAGTGTTAGCCTTTGTAGCTTTAGATGTGCCTTCTTTTGTTTCAATGTTGGGCATTTCACACATTCCTGTATCGGGATCGCATAGGAGTGGATTGGTGTTTTCTGCTTTGTTATTCATATCGTTTGTTTTTTTTTGCCCCTGACAAGCTATAAAACTTAACAGAGAAATTAATATTACTATATTTATTTTCATAATAATTTTTGTTATTTTAAATAATGATGCAAACCTAAGTTTAATTTATTGTACTTTTGATATAGGTTTCCTCTTTGGAGGTGGTTTCCTTTTGGAAACTAATTTCTAAAAATTAGCATTAAATTTTAGGTTTATATAGATATGAAAAAGAAAGCAATAATTAATAATACACCAGTATGTCAGGTTAGAATGCAAGCCATTAGTGATACAATGAGCATTTTATCTGGAAAATGGAAATTCCATATTTTGGGAACACTTATTGAAGGAAATAAATTAGGTTTTATGGATTTGTTAAGGGAAGTTAATGGTATAGGAACTAAAATGCTTTCCAAAGAGCTTCAAGACTTAGAAATGAATCACTTGGTTAGCCGAACAGTTATGGATACCAAACCAATAACAGTTCAATATGCTCTTACTGAATATGGCATAACTCTTTCGCCAGTTATAGATGAACTGGCTAAATGGGGTATTGGATACAGAAAGTCAATTTACATGTCAAAAAACGTTTAAATTGATGTTCTTTATTTTGGTTGCAGGTAACGTTTTTGTATATGGTTTGTTGCGTGTTTCAAGCAACTAATTTAGTAAATAATTACCG
>JBMYWO010000291.1:0-1728 GCA_049607505.1 Polaribacter sp. | reverse complement strand
TGTAAGAAATATAAAAACCCAAACAAAATTATTTGTTTGGGTTTTTGTTTTTAGTAGACGTCATTCCTGCGCAGGCAGGAATCTCATACATGGTTTATTTTATTGACTTGATCACCCTTTGTTGGTCGCCAGACCAACAAAACTCTATTAGTGAAATCTGTATTTATAAACTTACTATTTGTTTTACACGCTGAGATTCCTTTCTGCAAGGGAATGACCTTTAGATTAGCAAATGAAAAAAAAAGGTTAAATTTATTAATAAAAGAATGGGGTGAACTATTGGAATGACAAGATTATTAGATCTATTATTCGTATCAGTCCCCATCCTTTTACCAAAGCGTTACCAAGAGCTATATAGAATTTTAATTTACTTTAATAAAGGTCTTAGCTAAAGTAACCACTTATTTATTCATCTAAATGTAAAGTTATGAAAATTAAAGAAACAATTGGTATTGACATCAGCAAAGAATTTTTTGATGTTTGTATTCACAGTAATCAATTAAATCAAAAGATTGAAAACAATCAAAAAGGATTTAAAAAACTTCTAGAATGGGTTTTTAAAAACACAGCATTCAAGCAAGAAAATACCTTGTTCGTTTTTGAATATACGGGTATTTATTCTTTAAATCTTTCTCAATTTTTGACAAAGAAAAACATCTCATTTAGCTTGATTCCAGGTCTTGAAATAAAAAGATCTTTAGGTATAGCGAGAGGAAAAGATGACCAAAAAGATGCAAGAAAAATTGCTTTATATGGCTTTAGGCTTAGAGATGAAATTAAGCCGTATAAAATGCCTTCAGCATCTGTTATTCAGGTAAAAAACTTATTTTCACTACGCACAAAGCTAGTAAAAGATAGGGCTGGATACAAAAGTAGATTAAAAGAACAAAAATCTGTTTTAAATAAAAAAGAAAACAAAGTTCTTTTCAAAGTCCAAGAAAACATAATAGAAAATTACAGTAAGGAGATTAAAAAAGTTGAAAAACAAATTGATGAAATAATAAAAAATGATGATCAGTTAAAAGAAACTTATAATCTTATTACAAGCATACAAAGTGTAGGCAAACAAACAGCAGCTGCTATGATAATTTTTACAAATAATTTTACTACTTTTTCAGAGTCGAGAAAATTTGCATCATATTCTGGAATTGCACCATTCCCTCATCAATCTGGAACGAGCATAAGAGGAAAAAACAAAGTAAATCATTTAGCTAATAAACAAATGAAATATCTGCTAGATATGTGTGCAATGAATGCAATAAGAAACAACTCAGAAATGAAAAAGTATTATGAAAAAAAAGTAATAGAAGGTAAAAATAAATTGAGTGTAATCAATGCCGTCAGAAACAAATTATTAGCAAGAATATTCGCAGTCGTGAAAAGAAAAACACCTTATGTAAACACATTGAAGTTCGCTGCTTAAAAATTATCGCTTTTCTCTTGGTTTTTTCATAGAATGACGAGAGGCGATAAGATAAAGTGGTTTTAAATTAAAACTGATGGTAATACAAAACGCCGTCATTTCTTTGAAGAAAGGAATCTCAAAGAGTCAAACATAAAACGAAGTATATTAGCGACCCTAGATTCCCGCCTACGCAGGAATGACGAGAGACCTAAAGATTATACTACCCGCCCTTTAATTATAGTACTATGTGACTTTTATTGATAATCCTATAAGGTATTTAATATTTTAGTTCTGAAATTTTTCCATTTATCATTTTTGAATTG
>JBMYWO010000290.1:0-1730 GCA_049607505.1 Polaribacter sp. | reverse complement strand
AAAAACCGTCTTTTCTAGGCATCATTACATCTAAAATACATAAATCGTAATCACTGTTTTTAAACATAATTAGACCTTCTATTCCGTCTTTAGCATGTGTTACATTATAATCATTTAATGCTAAATAATCTTTTAAAACGGTTCCAAAATTTGGATCATCTTCTACTAATAAAATTTTTTTGCTTCCCATACTATTGTCTTTTAAATTAATGGTAATTTAACTGTAAATATGCTTCCTTTTCCTTTTTCACTTTCCACAAAAATTTTTCCATGATGGCTGTCTATGATTTCTTTTACGTAAGCCAATCCTAAACCATGCCCTTTTACATTATGAATATTTCCTTTTTGTTCTCTATAAAATTTATCAAAAATATATTTCTGTGCATTTTTTGACATGCCTATTCCTTCGTCTTTTATTTTAAATACAAAAAAGGTATTGGTGCTTTCTGTATAAATATCAATTATAGGTTTTCCTTCGGAATATTTTAACGCATTTTCTAGCATATTTACAATTACATTTGTTAAGTGAAATTGGTTTCCTAAAATTTCTGATGTAATAGCTTGAAAATGTGTTGATACACTCCCGTTTTTATCATTGATAAGCAAGTTTATATGCGATATTGCATCCTCTATTAGGTCGTGTCCGTCTATGGTTTCCTTACTTATTTCTATCTGATTTTTCTCTAATCTTGATATTCGCAAAACATTTTCTACCTGTGCATGCATCCGTTTATTTTCGTCTCTAATCATTTTTACATAACGCAAAACTTTATTGTTATCATCAATAATTTTTGGGTTTTTAATTGAATCTAATGCCAAATTGATGGTGGCAATTGGGGTTTTAAATTCGTGGGTCATATTATTAATGAAATCTGTTTTGATTTCAGATATTTTCTTTTGCCTAATTAATTGATATAATGAACTTGAAAAAGCGATGATAATAATAAAAATAAAAAATAAAGAGAGTAATAAAATATTAGAGATATCAGATAAAATATGTTTGTTTTTATTGGGAAAAGTAATATATAACTCATATTCTACTTCATCATTTATATTATAAAAAAGAGGATATTTATAACTCTCTTTTTTGTTAATTGTGTAATAGCCCGATTTCAATTTTGTGGCTAAACCATCTCTACTATACACACCGTATTTAAAATCTAAAGATATATTCCTTTTTACCAGTTCTTTTTTAATTGTTGTGTTTAACTCTTTATTACTAATCCTTTTATGAATTGGTTGTACACTTAAAATATCGCCAAAAATTTCAGAAAGCTGACTTCTATCTATTTCCTTAAAACTTTTAGTAAGAGAATATCTTTGTTCATCTATAGAAGAAAACATATTGTCAATTCCTTTAATTAAGGTAGACTGAAAAAAATCTTTTTTACCCGTAACTCTTTTATAAATGATGGTATCATTATCCAAAAAATCTGTGGGCAGTTTAAAATTCTCTTCTAAAAATGTTGCCCCATACGTAAACTTTTTCTTTGCAGTGGTGTCTATTTGCTGAAATAAATAGTTTTTAATTTCAGCATTGTCTGCCAGTCCTTTATCTTCAATCAAACTTTCAATCTGCTTTTCAAATTGACTTTCTTCTTTTTGATTGATTTTTTCTGAATGTTTTCTAGCAACCAAAGTGGTAAACCTGTGGATTTTCCCGCACCGGGTGGCGCCGATAAGACAACAAGCGAATGATGATCAATGGCTGATAAAAATTCGCTTTTGAT
>JBMYWO010000289.1:0-1757 GCA_049607505.1 Polaribacter sp. | reverse complement strand
TCTTTAATGTTATTGTCGGTCATTGAATTTCAAGCAATAACATTAAAGAGTTGCACTATTCTAAAAAAAACCATAAAACAGACAAGGCGATAGCCTTACCACTTAGTTATTCGAAGTCAAACTCTTGTTGTTTGTCAATTTCCGTTGTAATGAATTTGCCATTTTTATTGTAAGTTACTTTCATACGAAGTTCTTTTATATCTTGCCATTTACCACGACCAAATAAATAAGGATTTGCGATATATACACCTCGGGCAACTCTTGTTAAAACTCCTTTATTAGTTAGCTTCATTAAACTTTGGTCAATTGTGTTTAGTTTAATTCCTAACTCATCAGCAATTTTCTTTTTATTATGAGATACTAATACAATTTCATTGTCGTAATTCATAC
Organism: Polaribacter sp.; assembly: GCA_049607505.1. Classification (GTDB taxonomy): domain Bacteria; phylum Bacteroidota; class Bacteroidia; order Flavobacteriales; family Flavobacteriaceae; genus Polaribacter. The sequence goes on along the minus strand of JBMYWO010000289.1, from coordinate 1,367 downwards.
GCTTTAAAATGTTGTATAAAATATCATTTGTAGCCTTTGGTAAATCTTTTAATTTAACTAAGTCTTCAATATAAAGTTTTATATAGTCAGGTTCACGAGAAACAATTTGTTCGCGATGATTAACAGAACTTTTTACCTCTCCAGTTTCTAAATCAATAGAATTTGTAGTAACCTCTTTTACAATTTTTTTAGTTAGATAATCTTCTTTTTTTCTCATTATAATTTTTTAAACCTTTATACAAATGTAAAACTTTAATTTTTAAAATAAACCTATAAACTTTACTTTTTTATAAAACAATCGTTTACCTCTCATAAAGAAGTTCTTTATGAGTCATAAAGGACTTCTTTATGAGTCATAAAGGACTTATTTTATAAAGTGTTGTATATCATTGTTTTATATATACTCTCTCTTCTTTTATTTTTTACCCTTAAAATTTTACTCTCTCTCCCTTGTCAAATACTCTAGCTTCAGTTGAGTACTTATCTTCAAATTTTATCAGATTAAGACTATTTAAAAAATCTTTATATCCTTGAATTTCAGTTTTCAAATTATCAAGAGCTTGGAGATGTTTTTTATTTTGACTTTCAGATTTCTTCAAATTAGCTTCAAAATAATCTTTGTGTTCGGTCAATTTTTTAATTTGAGCTTTTAAAGTATTTATTTCTTTGGTGTGATTAGCTTTAAGCGTTAAAACATCATTATTTAGCTTTTTTATAGCCTTATCATCAATTTTAACAACTTCTTTGACTATTTCCTTTGGCTTTTTCTTTTGAGCCGTTAAAACGTCCTTATTTAGCTTTTTTATTTCTTCTTTGTGTTTGTCCAGCTCCAGGCGTATTTTTTTATTTTCATCTTCAAGCTTATCAATTCCATCAAGGCTTGAAAGAATGTAATTATTAATACTTTTTTCATTATTCAAAGCCGCTTGAAAGATGTCTATATACTTCTGTGCTGCTATTCGTATACTTAATACTTTTGTTTTGTTTACTTTCATTGTTTACAAATTTGTAATACTTTTAAAATTATCTTGTTTACCCTTGTATATACTAAGGTTTTGCAAATATAAAAAAATTATTTACAAAAATGTATACAATTTAAAAAACTTTGTTTATATTTGCAGTGTACTTGAGGAAGGAGAAAGAGGCAACGTGCGGACGACCTTGACTAGAGCCAAAGAGTGGCAATGACTTAATAGTTATTAAAAAGGCGCAAATATTAATTTATTTGCGCCTTTCTTTTTTGCTTACTTGCCTTTAATTAATGGTAAGCCTATCGGCTTGTCTTATGTGGTTTACAAAAGAATGTTGCAAATCTTTAATGTTATTGTCGGTCATTGAATTTCAAGCAATAACATTAAAGAGTTGCA
>JBMYWO010000288.1:0-1802 GCA_049607505.1 Polaribacter sp. | reverse complement strand
AGATCTCATCAATGGTTATAGAACTAGAGGACATCTATTTACAAAAACAAATCCTGTTAGAAATAGAAGAACTTACAAGCCTACGTTAGCTTTAGAAAACTTTGGTCTGTCTAAAGACGACTTACATAAAAGTTTTGATGCTGGGGAAATTTTAGGATTAGGCAAAACAACATTATCCCAAATTGTACATCATTTAGAAAGTATTTATTGCGATTCTATTGGTGTAGAATATATGTATATGCGAAATCCAGAAAAATTAAAATGGTGGCAAAATCGTTTAAATGAAAATGACAATCATCCTAATTATTCTATAGATACTAAAAAATATATCCTATCAAAATTAAACCAAGCCGTTACTTTTGAAAGTTTTTTACAAACAAAATACGTAGGGCAAAAACGTTTTTCTTTAGAAGGAGGAGAAGCTTTAATTCCAGGAATTAGTGTTGCTTTAAAAGAAGCTGCAGAAAATTATGGAGTTCAAGAATGTGTATTAGGAATGGCACACAGAGGTCGGTTAAACACATTAGTAAATATTTTTAAAAAACCCGTAAGAGGTTTATTTAGCGAATTTGAAGGAAAAGATTTTGAAGATGAAGATATAGATGGTGATGTAAAATATCATTTAGGATTAACATTAAGTAAAACCTATAGAAGTGGAAGTGAAATTAAAATGAATTTGGTTCCCAATCCATCACATTTAGAAACGGTTGCAGCTGTTACCGAGGGAATTACCAGAGCAAAAATTGATAGAAAATACAATGGAGATGAAAGTAAAATTTTACCGATTATTATTCATGGCGATGCCGCTATTGCAGGACAAGGAATTGCCTATGAAGTAACTCAAATGGCAAACTTAAATGGTTACAAAACTGGAGGAACTATTCACGTTGTTGTCAACAATCAAATAGGTTTTACCACCAACTATTTAGATGCACGTTCAAGTACCTATTGTACAGATGTTGGCAAAGTAACCCTGTCGCCAGTGTTGCACGTAAATGCAGATGATACAGAAGCCGTTTGTCATGCAATGCAAATGGCACTAGAATTTAGAATGAAGTTTAAAACCGATATTTTTATCGATTTGTTAGGCTATAGAAAATATGGTCATAACGAAGGGGACGAACCTCGCTTTACACAACCAAAATTATACAAAGCCATTGCAAAACATAAAAACCCAAAAGATATTTATGCAACAAAATTAATTGCCGAAGGAAGTATAGATAAAGAGTATTTATCAGAAATTACTTCTGAATTTAAAGAAATGCTAACTAGAGAATTCGACAAATCAAAAGAAGATACAACTTCTAAAGTAAGCGAATTTATGGAATCTACTTGGAAAGGATTTGTTCGTCAGCAATTAGAAGCAATGCTACAGCCCATAGATACTAGCTATTCCGTTGATAAATTAAAAGAAATTGCCAAGGTAGTTTCAACAGTTCCAAAAAATGTAAAATTTGTAAGAAAGGCAGAACGTATTTTACAAGGAAGAGCAAAAATGACGTTTGAAACCAATAATTTAGATTGGGGAATGGCAGAAAATTTGGCGTATGGAAGTTTGATGGAAGAAGGGTTTAATGTACGAATTTCTGGGCAAGATGTAGAAAGAGGAACATTCTCGCATAGACACGCCATTTTGCGTGACGAAATTACCGAAGAAAGAATCAATCTTTTAAACACAAACCCAAATAACAAAGGACAAATGACGATTTATAATTCGTTATTATCTGAACTGGCGAGCCGGACGGGTTCTGAAAACTGAGAGTGACGGTGAGGAGGTGGAGGAAGGGAGAATTATAGAGTGA
>JBMYWO010000287.1:0-1808 GCA_049607505.1 Polaribacter sp. | reverse complement strand
AAGTCAAAAAATTATGTCAAATTGCAGCTTAAAGGGAAATTTGTCGTACACCCAAGATAAACCTCTATGTACGTTTTTTTGATGTTTTTGTACAACAAAAAAAGTTTATTGAAAGCAGTTTCAATAAACTTTTAGTTTAACCAATAATAGATAGGGATACAGAACTTTTTACCAACTATTTTTGGCTATTAAACCGAACAACTTTAAATGCTGTGCATACACAAATATGGATAGCAGTATGCGTATATTTACTGGTAGCCATTATGAAGAAAAAATTAAAATTAAAACAAGAACTTTACACAATCCTACAGATTTTAAGTGCCTGTATTTTTGAAAAAGTCCCTGTAAATCAGTTGTTTGAAAATAAAAATTACAAAAACAACACTACTAAAGATTATAACCAGCTGATCTTGTTTGACTTATAACCGGACAGTAGTGATTTAGAAATGTTACTAATTTTTTGATCGCAATTCCTCTATGTGAAATTTTATTTTTCTCCTCTTGAGTCATTTCAGCAAAGGATTGTTGGAATCCATTAGGCATAAAAATGGGGTCATATCCAAATCCTTTTTTTCCTTGCTGTTGTTTTAAAATTTTGCCTTTACAAATTCCTTCAAATAGATATTGTTTGTTGTGTAGATTTAGACAAATAGCGGTTCTAAATTGTGCATTTCTATTTGTTTTATTTTCTAATTCTGATAGTAATTTTTGCATATTTCTTTCAGAATTTGGAGGTTCACCTGCATATCTTGCAGAATATACACTCGGTTTTTCATCCAAAGCTACAACTTCTAAACCTGTATCATCAGCAAAACAATCATAACCAAATTTTTGAGTAATATAATTGGCTTTTAATTTTGCATTTCCTTCTAAAGTTGTTTCAGTTTCTTCAATTTCATCATCACAATGAATATCTTTTAAACTCAATAATTGAATTGAATCTGGTAACATTTGCTGAACTTCTGTAAGTTTATGAATATTATTGGTGGCAAAAACAAGTTTCATAAACCAAAAATAATCATTTTAAAATGAGATATGACATCAAACTAAAAAAAGCATGATTTTACTTTAAGATACTATTGTCAATCAAATAAATAATAGTAAATTTGCACTCCTTTTTTAAGGAAAAAATAAATTATTAATTGAACAAAAACTAGATCGTGTAATTATGAACACATTAAGTTACAAAACAGTATCAGCAAATAGTGCCACAGTAAACAAAGAGTGGCTTTTGGTTGATGCGGACGGGCAAACGTTGGGTCGTCTAGCTTCTAATGTTGCAAAACTAATTAGAGGTAAACACAAACCAAACTTTACTCCTCATGTAGATTGTGGAGACAATGTGGTAATTATCAACGCAGAAAAAATTAATCTAACTGGTAAAAAATGGACTGATAAGTCTTACATCCGTCATACGGGGTATCCAGGAGGGCAAAGATCGTTAACTGCAACAGAATTATTTGAGAAAGATCCTACAAGGTTAATCGAAAAAGCAGTAAAAGGAATGTTACCAAAAAACAAATTAGGTAGTGCTTTGTACAGAAATTTGTATGTATATGCAGGTTCTGAACACAAACATCAAGGGCAAACCCCTAAAGTTATTAACTTAAACGATCTTACATAATGGAAACTGTACACAAAATAGGTAGAAGAAAAACGGCAGTTGCACGTATTTATCTTTCAGAAGGAAAAGGAAATATTACCGTAAATAAAAAAGAATATAAAAACTATTTTACAACGCCAACATTACAATATAAGGTTCAACAACCACTAATGTTAACAAACCATTTAAAGTCTTATGACATTAA
>JBMYWO010000286.1:0-1821 GCA_049607505.1 Polaribacter sp. | reverse complement strand
GGTTGGACTGTACACTTTTTATATGTTCATGTCAGTATTAAAATATTTATCATTTGTTCATTCCTTAATATCCACTTTTCATCTGACCTGCTTTCATGTAATTTTTACTTTTTTCTTCAAAAAAAAACTTGAAATCAGTCGTTTCGATGGATGGTAGTATTGAGCCTTGAGGTGAATTATTTAGAACAAATAACTACTTTTTGCTTCCTCAGCAACCTCTCTCAATTGGGACGCAAATGTATGCGCTTTCAATTTATTTACCAAATTTTGAAGCTGATATTTTTCAATTAAAATCAAACACTTCGGTGTGGTATTTACTTAACTTTACTACCTATTTTATCCTTTATCACAACGCCTATCTCGTTAAGCGGCTGCAAATATACAACCTTATTTTATACTTCCAAATGTTTTTTGAAAAAATTGAACCTTTTTTTATTTTCTCTTATTCATTCTAAATGAAAAGTATTGTATACCATATATAAATACTGGCTGAAACAAAAAAACAATGCCATTGTCTTAACTTATAACATATAATAAACAATTTCAAATTGGTTAGTTTGAACCAATGCCGCATATTATTAACTCATGTTACGCACTCAAGGAATTAGCCTTGAGTAATTTTAGTTCATTGAAAGCTGCTTTATTAGCAGCAAGGTAAATTTTAGATTTCATAGCAAAGTGATTCAACTTAGTAGAAAACTTTAGTTTTTCAAGTTTGACATAAGACATGATTGAAGCAAAAATATGATTGCATTGTGTTCTGACTATACGAGTTGGTGATTTTGCAATACTTGCATTTTGCTTCAAACTTTTGTGATACTCTTCGACACTCCACCGTTTTTTGTAGAGGGTAGTAAAGTCATCATCAGACAAGCTAAAATCATTAGAAACCAGAAATCTTACTCCTTGCGATTGGTCTTTGTTTGTAAAGACTTGCGTGGTTAGAAGTAGTGGGAATTCCAAATCCTTCAACCAAACTTTCGTAGGAGTATTATCGGGTATATCTATTTTATCAATTCTTGTCCAATGACCTTGATTTCGATTTTGTTCAGTCAAAGCAACTTTGCGATTAGTTTTCATATCGAAAATGAAAAACTTTTTTTTCTTTTTAATGAAACGCATATTAGCTGCCGAAGCAAACCAACTGTCAGCCAAGATATACTTGAATTTCAGTTGATTATGGATAGCCTGAGCAATCATTTGTTGCATTAATTCATTTTTCGTAACGGGGCTTTGTCGCTTCTCTTTTTTCGTTTTAATTTCACAAAAGAGAACCGTTTTCATAATCAGTTCAAAACCAACTGGAACTCGAAGTGCTTCATCACTATCTTTGCTTTTTGTATGATAAAAAGCATTGAGCATATTTATTCCTTTGACTGTTCTACCTTTTGAATGATCGAAGTGCCAACTTACCATTGCATTTTCATCTGTATATGGTTTTTCGATAATCACATCATCGAAAATAAAACAGGCTTCATCTGATTCATGTTGGCGAACTAATGGTTTTACTTTTTGCCACAAGGTCTTTGAAGTAAATTCATTAACCGTTAAAAATCGAGTCACGCTATCATGGGTTAGTTCACCATCTACTAATCGGGATAATCCGGTCGCAGAGGTTTGACCAAAACTTGATAGTAAATAATCTGTGTATAAATCTAACTTATCTTGCATCTTGCAAAGCTAGCCTTTCATATACTTTTTTCAAAAGTGCGTAACATGAGTTAATAAATCAGCAATATTACTTGCAATAATTGAATTGGTTTTTCTTTCGATGATTTCAACATATTCATTGAGTATTTCATTAGAAACAACTAATTCAAT
>JBMYWO010000285.1:0-1823 GCA_049607505.1 Polaribacter sp. | reverse complement strand
AACCTCAACACATGAAAACCCCGCATCCAACATTAAAATTGCTTTTAACCTATCCCCTTGTTTTCTTTGCTTACAAATACGATGTAATTGCTTAATTTGGATTTTCTCTTCTTTTGATAATTTTACAGACATATACCTGAATACTAACAATATAAAGATAATACTTATAATGGAAACCAACTAATAAAAGACGTTAAATTAGTATTTAATAGTCAATTAATTATAGCTTTTTATAAGATAAATGACTAAATCCCGAAAACCTAAATGAATTGAGTATAGATGTCTATACAAAAGAAATTGTGGGTCATAAAGTGTCTAATCATATGAGAGCATCCGCTAATATTTCTACCTTAAAAAAGGCTTTAGCTACTTATGGAAAACCAGTAATTCATCATTCAGACAGAGGAAGTCAATATACTTGTAAAGAGTACATTAAACTATTAAAAACATCGGGTTCTCAAGTAAGTATGGGACTATGTGCTCAAGACAATGCGTATGCAGAAAGGATTCATCAAACCATAAAGTATGAATACTTAAATTACTGGAAACCTAAAACGTATAATCAATTGGTAAATCAGGTTAATAAAGCAGTAAAACAATATAATAACAAACGAATTCATAATGGTTTTAGGCCTTTAAAAATGACACCATTAGCGTTTAAAAAACATATATTAACTTTACCAATGCAAGAAAGACCGACAGAGACTATTTATACCGATGGCGAGTTCAAAACTGATCAAGCATCAAGCCTCACCAATTTTGGCAAGAAAGACGCTCTAAATCCTAATTGCCCAAAGGAAAGTTTAAAGATCCAAAACAAGGAAGTATTAACCAAAAAAACGGTCAACCTTATTTAGGGATGGACAAACTTCTTCCTGCTTGATGCGTATTTCTACAACCTGTTTCATCTCCAAAATAAATAATGCCCTTTTCTTTACTTGCACGTTCTTTTATTGCTGGATATTCTTCTTCTAACCATTTTTTAACCACTGCTGGCTTTTGTTCAAATGCCTTTTTGATAGGTTTTTGAGGTGTATAACCCCAATCTTTTAAGTATCTACCTACTTGCCAACGAGATAAAGAAATACCATATTGTTGCTTTATCAATTGCTGTACTGCCTCTGGTGTCCATAAACCAAAAGAAAGTTTTAATTGTTCAGGAAGTTTATCTTTTATCTTTTGACGTATTTGATAGGCTTGGTCCTTTTTAAGCTTCTTTCCTTGGCTACTGCCTCGTTTTTTATTTCTTAAAGCTCTTTTACCTCCCTGCTTATACTTTGCCCATATATTATTTATGGTTCGTTCTGTAACACCAAACACAACACTAGCTTGCTTTTGAGTACCTAACTTCTTACGCAAATAGTCCGCAACTCTAAACCGTGTTTCCTCTTGTGCGAATTTGTTTTTTCGCTTCTTTATCTTTGTTTCCATAGCATAAAGATACATAAAATATTTGAAATAAGAACTAATATATGCTCTTATTAATATATTCAACATAATCTTCATTAAATACGTGAAATATATAATTAGTATCTGGTATTGTTGGAATAGATTTTTTATCTAAATTGATATCAAATTGTTCGGTAATAGCACTTGTTTTATCTGTTACTTTAAAGCTAAATGAACCTCTTTCTTCTCCTCCTAGAGTAATTAATTTATCAGTTGGACTAGAGCTATCTTCATCAAGTGCTAATTCACCTGATTTTTCAGTTAACCTGAACATTCTGCTAATAAATGTTTTTCCACTTCCATTATTAGCAAAAACACCAAATTTTAATGAGGTAGAGTTGATTTCTTCATCAAGATTTTTTAAGGGGGCGATG
>JBMYWO010000284.1:0-1830 GCA_049607505.1 Polaribacter sp. | reverse complement strand
CTAAATAAAAATTATTTGTCGAATTTTGAAGTGTCCTAAAAAGGGGAAGGCTACAGAACCTCAAAAAACTGAATTATAACTGCAACCAACAATGTATAAATTCAATTGCGGCTGAATTTCCTGCGGAAATTCATTGCAATTTTCTATCTTTCAGTCTCAATCGGAAAATCGTTGCCGATTTTCCGCAACTGAAACTTATACAAACACGTTACCAACAAGCGAAAAAAAATCACCTAAATTGAATAAAGATAAGTCCGAATATTACGTTTACGTTTATATTGACCCAAGAAATTTTGAAGAATTTTATTATGGCAAAGGAAAAGGAAATAGAAAAAACGCTCATCTATCAGATGAATCTGATTCAGAAAAAACCAAGCGAATTAAAAGAATTAAAAAAGCAGGACTTGAGCCAATAATTAAAGTTGTAGCAAAAGATTTAACAGAAAATCAAGCTTTCTTAATTGAAAAAACTCTTATATGGAAATTAGGAAAGAGTTTGACAAATTTATCTACAGGACACTTCGCAAACAAATTTAGACCTCACGATACTTTACATCTTGACTTAGCGCATTTCGATTTTAAAAACGGATTATACTTCTGTAGGCTTCCCCAAAAATAGGACAGTTTAAAAATCAGAAAAAGTATTATTTTTAATTTAAACTGTTACTTATGAAAAAAACAAGATTTACAGAATCCCAAATTATTAAAGCTTTACAAGCTCACGAGCAAGGCCGTAAAGTCCAAGACATAGCAAGAGAGCTATCTATTGATACTAGTACATTTTATTATTGGCGTAAGAAATATGGTGGCATGGACAATCAACAATTAAAGCGATTAAAAGAGTTGGAGGAGGAAAACCGCAAGCTAAAACGCATGTATGCCGATGTGAGCTTAGATAATTTAATGCTAAAAGATGTATTGTCAAAAAAGCTCTAAGACCTTCCGATAAGAAAACGTTAGCGATGTATTTAACCAAGCAACATAAGGTGTCTGTTACCAAAGCCTGTTCTGTAATTAAAATGACAAGATCTATGTGGTACTATCAAACCCAAAAAGATGATTCAGAAGTTATAGATAAGCTTACTCAATTAGCAGAAAAGTTACCTACCAGAGGTTTTGATGAATACTACAAACGTATCCGTCGAGAAGGTCTACAATGGAATAGAAAACGCGTTTTAAGAATCTATAGAGCTATGAAACTAAAACTAAGACGAAAACATAAAAAACGATTAGTAAAACGGATAAAACAACCGCTAGTATTGCCTAAAACGCTCAATGAATGTTGGAGTATAGACTTTATGAGTGACACTCTTACCGATGGTAGAAAAGTAAGGGTACTTAATGTTATTGATGACTGTAATCGTGAAGCTTTATTAACACAAGCCAGACTGTCTTATCCAGCAAGCGCATTGGTAGAAGCCTTAAATAATCTAGGTCAAGAAGTTGGTCTTCCAAAATATATTAGATGTGATAATGGTCCAGAGTTTATATCGAAAACCTTTAAAATTTGGTGTGAAATACATAGTATAGAGATTAAGTTTATACAGCCAGGCAAACCCATGCAAAATGGGTATATAGAACGTTTTAATCGCTTTTATAGAGAAGATGTGCTAGACGCTTATTATTTTAATGACATACATCAATTACAACAACTAAGCAATCAATGGAGGGATGATTACAATTATAATCACCCGCATAAGTCTCTAGATAACAAATCACCTAAAGAATATATGCCCAGATTTGAAGAAGAATTTAAATTCTTCTTCAAATCTGACCTAAATAAAAATTATTTGTCGAATTTTGAAGTGTCCTAAAAAGGGGAAGGCTACA
>JBMYWO010000283.1:0-1877 GCA_049607505.1 Polaribacter sp. | reverse complement strand
TACCAATAATTTCTTTATCCGAAAGTGTTGGATCGCCAACGGGTAATGTATCTAAATCTATCTTTCCGCCAGTGTCTTCAACCAATTCTGACAAACAATTTAAGTGTCCGCCTGCACCATGATCGTGAATAGAAACGATACAATTTTCTTCACTTTCCACCATTCCACGAACTGTATTTGCAGCACGTTTTTGCATTTCAGGATTAGAACGTTGTACCGCATTTAATTCAATTCCAGAAGCAAATTCCCCTGTATCTGCTGATGAAACTGCGGCACCACCCATACCAATTCTGTAATTATCGCCACCAAGAATTACAATTTTATCGTCTTTTTTTGGAGTGTCCTTTATGGCTTGTGTTGCTTTCCCATAGCCAATTCCACCTGCTTGCATGATTACTTTATCATAACCAAGTTTACGAGGTTTTACATTTAGCTTGTCGGGGTTTACACTGAGCTTGTCGAAGTGTTCATCATACTCAAAAGTCAACACAGAACCACAGATTAAGGGCTGTCCAAATTTATTTCCAAAATCTGATGCTCCGTTAGAAGCTTTTATTAAAATATCTATTGGCGTTTGGTACAACCATTTTCGTTCTTGCACTCCTTGTTCCCAAGCACGATTTTTTTGTAAACGAGAATAGGAAGTCATATATACGGCTGTTCCTGCTAAAGGAAGCGAACCTTTTCCGCCAGCCAATCTATCTCTAATTTCACCTCCAGAACCAGTTGCAGCACCATTAAAAGGTTCTACTGTGGTTGGAAAATTGTGTGTTTCTGCTTTTAAAGAGATAACAGATTCAAAATTTTCTGTTTGATAAAAGTCTGATTTGTCTGCGGATTTTGGAGCAAATTGTTCCACTTTTGGTCCTTTGATAAAGGCGACATTGTCTTTATAGGCTGAAACAATATCATTAGGATGTTGCTTCGATGTTTCTTTAATTAATTTGAATAGTGAAGTTTCTTTTTCTTTTCCGTCAATTATAAAAGTTCCGTTAAATATTTTATGACGACAGTGTTCGGAGTTTACTTGACTGAATCCAAATACTTCTGAATCAGTTAATTTTCGACCTATTTTTTTAGCAACATTTTCTAAATAATTGACTTCTTCATTATTTAAAGACAATCCTTCTTGTTCATTATACCCAGCAATATCTTCAATTTCTAAAATCTTTTCTGGCTGTATATTTATGGTAAATGATTCTTGATTCAAACCTTTGTATTTTTCAAAAATCATCGGATCAAAATCATTAAAATCTTCTGTACACGCTGTAAATTCTTCAATTCTAATAATGCCAGAAATTCCCATATTTTGAGTAATTTCTACGGCATTTGTACTCCAAGGAGTTATCATTGTAGCCCGTGGACCAATAAAAAAAGCATCAATTGATGCCTGCTCTATTTTTGGTTGATTGGCAAAAAGCCATGTTAATTTAGAAATTGTTTCTGTTGATAATTCTTGTTTGGCTTGAACAGCAAATACTTTACTGTCTTGGTTTCCGAAGAAATGAATCATTATAGATTTATTTGTACGTTATTTTAAAAGTGTAAATTTAAAATATTCGCAATAGAAAAATGGTAGAAAAGAGAAATAAAATTTGTTGATTTCCTTTTTTAGATGAAGTGTTTTATAATATTGAGTATCTGTTTTAGCTTTGGCAATTGGTTTTAGTTGTTAATATTTTTGAACTAAAACTTCTGTTGGAATATGTAAAATTTCACTCAATTTTCTAATCATATTTAATGCCAGTTTACGTTTAATTCTATTTTTGGTTCTACTGCGAATATAATGGAATTATTATATTCGCAGTAGAACCCTAATTTTAAGGGTGTACGACAAATTTCCCATTTTAGGCTAAAAAGTTTATTTTTAGGGAAAA
>JBMYWO010000282.1:0-1885 GCA_049607505.1 Polaribacter sp. | reverse complement strand
AGAAAGACAATATGTTTTTCCAAAAATGAAAAGATTCATGACAATGTCATTGGTATGTATATCGAAAAATATTATTATAAATTAGGAACTTTTGGAGACTATCAACATATTTAACCCAGCACCCATTTTAGAATACTACTTGGAATTTTCTCCAGAAAAAGCTTATATTCACGTTAATGATATTATTGATGCTGTAGAACAAACTGTCTTCTCTGAACAATGGCAAACTGACGAGTACGACCCTTCGTGTCGAAGAGTTATTGTAAAAAAGAAATATCGTGTTTATTATAAGGTTGAAGATAAAATCGTGCGTGTAACTAGAGTATATCCAACACAAAAAAATCCTAAAGAAATTCTAGGAAGATAATTGTTTAAAAATTTTTTATAGATAATTTTTTTCTTTGTATTGCTCTACTGAAAACGTTGTATTGTACCATTTAAAACTACTTCTTCAATTAAACATTTGTATATTTTAAGCTAAAAAAATAAGACACAAATTGAGATTAATTTACATTGAAAAACTGTAAATCATAATATGATTTTGGGCTATAATTAAATTTGAAACCAAGAAGTAACCAACTTCTTTTCAATAGGTTGAATGGTTCTATGAACATAATCATTCTTTAAAGCATTGTAGGTATAATCTTTAGACCATTCTTCAATATTTTTGGCTAATTCTTTTAAAGACGTACAGATAAATACAACTTCTTCATCGGTAATTGTTGGATGAATTGACAAACGAACCCAGCCTGGTTTTTCAGTATTACAGCCTTCCAAAATTTGGTCTTTAATTCGGTTTGATGTTTCTTGATCTACATTCAATAAAAAATGACCATACGTTCCTGCACAAGAACAGCCACCTCTAGTTTGAATTCCGAATCTATCATTCAATAATTTTACAATTAAATTAAAATGATAGTCTTCAAAATAAAAAGAAAAAATACTCAATCGTTTTCTATGATTGGGTGCTAAAATTTTTACTTTTGGTAAATTTTTTAAAGTTTCAAAAATTACAACGTTTATCTCTTCCTCTCTTTTTTTGATGTTTTCTACACCCATTTGTTCTTTTAACTGAATGGATAATGCAATTTTGATAGTCTGTAAAAAAGCAGGAGTTCCCCCATCTTCTCTAGTTTCTACATCGTCAAAATAGTCGTGTTCACCCCAAGGATTTGTGTAACTTACGGTACCTCCTCCGGGGTTATCTGGAACGGTATTTTTATACAATTTTTTATTGAAAATTAACACACCAGAACTTCCTGGTCCGCCTAAAAATTTATGTGGCGAAAAGAAAATAGCGTCTAAATATTCATCTGCCTCTTCTGGGTGCATATTTATGTTCACATAAGGTGCACAACAGGCAAAATCTACAAAACACAAACCATTGTATTGATGAATCAGTTTTGCAACTTTATGATAATCCGTTTTAATTCCTGTAACATTTGAGCAAGCAGTGATGGATGCTATTTTATATTTTCTATGTTGATGTTTTTTGATACATTTTTCAAAAGCTTTTAAACATACCAAACCAGCATCATTACAAGGAATCACCTCTACATCTGCAATGGTTTCTAACCAAGAAGTTTGATTGGAATGATGCTCCATGTGGCTCACAAAAACAATCGGTTTTAAATCTTCAGGAACGTTTGTATGCTCTTTTAAAGAATCACAAATTTTTAAACCTAAAATACGTTGAAATTTACTGACAACGCCTGTCATTCCTGAACCTTCTGTGATTAAAACATCGTCAGAATTTGCATTCACATGACGCTTTATAATGTTTCTTGCTTCATGATATGCCAAGGTCATAGCTGCGCCAGAAGTTGAAGTTTCTGTATGTGTGTTGGCTACAAAAGGTCCAAATTCATTACAAATTTTTTCTTCA
>JBMYWO010000281.1:0-1905 GCA_049607505.1 Polaribacter sp. | reverse complement strand
TCTATTTACGGTTTTGTGCGCATCGCAGACGAAATAGTAGATAGTTTTCACGAATTTGACAAAGAAACGCTTTTAAATGAGTTTGAAACCGAAATGAAAACGGCTCTGGATAGGAAAATAAGCACCAATCCAATCATAAATTCGTTTCAAGAAGTGGTACATAAATATAATATTGATATAGAATATATAGATGCTTTTATGAAAAGTATGCGTGTAGACTTGTACAAACAAACTTACAGCACGCAGGCAGAATATGAAGAATATATTTACGGCTCGGCAGATGTAGTGGGTTTAATGTGTTTGAAGATTTTTGTAAATGGAAACCAAGCAGAATTTGACCGTTTAAAAGCATCTGCAATGAAACTAGGAAGTGCTTTTCAGAAGATAAATTTTTTACGAGATTTAAAAGATGATTCTGAATTATTGCAGCGAAGTTACTTCCCGCATTTGAAAGATTCTGAGATAAGTAACAAGACAAAGGCAGAAATTATCAATGAAATCAAAGCAGATTTTGATGCAGCTTATTTAGGGATAAAAGGCTTGCCAAAGGAAGCAAAATTTGGTGTTTATACAGCGTATGTTTACTACAAACAGTTATTATTTAAACTAGAAAACACTAACTTTGAACTTTTAAAAACCAAGAGAATACGAGTAAGTAATGCTATGAAATCTTTTCTTTTGGTAAAAAGTTACTTGAAGTATAATCTAAAAATGATATAAAAATGTTGATTGCTGTAGTGATAATTATCACGTTTTTTTTTATGGAATTTGTAGCTTGGTGGCTTCACAAATATGTTATGCACGGCATTTTTTGGAATCTTCACGAAGATCATCACCAAAAAACGAGTCATTTAGGTTTTTTTGAACTCAATGACGCTTTTTTTATCTTTTTTGCTTTGCTTACTATGGCTTGTTTTACGCTTTGGTCATTAGGTTATGGCATACTATTTATGGCGGTAGCTTTGGGTATTTTGTTGTATGGTTTTGCATATTTTTTCATTCACGATTTATTTATTCATCAAAGAATAAAAATTTGGACTAATACCAAAAACAAGTATTTACTAGCAGTAAGAAAAGCGCATCACGACCATCACAAACATTTAGGAAAACACGACGGTGAATGTTTTGGAATGCTTTGGGTTCATCCTAAATATTTTAAATCATAGCAGTATGTCATTGTATCTTTGGGTAAATTTATTGTCTATTTCTGTTCCTTATTTGGTCAGTTTTCATCCTAGATTAAAGTTGTATAAAGACTGGGGAAGTCTTTTTATAGCTTCTTTTTTGGCTATGACGCCTTACGTTATTTGGGATATTATTTTTATGCAAAAAGCACATTGGGGTTTCAACGATGCCTACTTAATGGGCGTAGATATTTTAAGTTTACCTTTGGAAGAATGGCTATTTTTTGTTTGCATTCCTTATGCTTGTGTTTTTACACATTATGCACTTTTAGAACTTTACGACAAGTTTGTAGTTTCAAAAAAATGGACTAAAAGAATTAGTTTTTTTCTCTTAGGCTTGTTTTCTGTGGTCCTGGTTTTAAATTTAGATAAAGCATATACAACAGTTGATATGAGTTTTGCGCTTGTGGTTTTATTACTCGCTTATAAATTGAATTTCAAGCTATTACAACGCTTTTTAATTACTTTTTTGTTTATGCTCATTCCATTTTTTATAGTCAATGGCGTACTTACCGGTACAGGAATTGACGGCGAAATTGTTTGGTACAATCACGCAGAAAATCTAAACATCAGGCTTTTGACCATACCAATAGAAGATTCAGTATTTGCATTTTCAATGTTGCTTTTAAACTTGCTTTTCTTTGAGTTTTTTAAGTTTAAAGTTTTCAGGAAAGCTTAGTTATTTAAAAGAATGTAAATATTTAGCGAAGTTGCGATTGCA
>JBMYWO010000280.1:0-1908 GCA_049607505.1 Polaribacter sp. | reverse complement strand
CGCCAATATACCCGACCAAACGCAGTGTCGAAACATCCGCAGTTGTAGTTGGAACGCCGCCACCAATGTCTGCGACGGCGTAGTGCGAGATTTTGATGTGAATACTCATGCCAAAACCACCATTCCGCGCAACAATTGGCGTTGTGGAGGACCAGAAACTGGTAATACTCAAGCGAGTTGCGAAGCGGTTTCTACCACCAGTTTGCAAACCTATTTTGCGCCGTTTGGTGATACTAGTGCGGTGAGTGGTTGTACGTGGGTTCCGCCAGTTGTAGCGTCGTGTGTAGGTTACGCTTCAGGTTTTCTTTAATAATTTAGTCCAAAAGCCCAAAGTGGAATAACGTTTAAATATCCAAATTCAATATCATCTTTGACTATAAAAGATTTCCCGTCCTTTTTAATTTGTTTTTGCTGTTTATGTTTGCCACCAACTTCAAATGTATATTCATCAATGACAAAATCGGCTCGTTTTGAAGAAATTATATCATGTTTCAATCGCATTTGATTAAAGAAAAAGGTTTCCCGTAAGTTTCCTAAATTTGATTTCTCTCCTGCTAAATTAAAAACGATATTCGTATTATCTAAATACACTTTATCAACTTTTCCTAATCCACGAACACCACTTGTTCCACTTCTTAATTGACCTATAAGTCCTGCCTTTTCCATATAAGAAAAATAATCATCCAACGAGTTTCTACTGACATTAATCAGCTCCGAAATCTTGGAGAAATTCGGCTTAAAAGGCACACTTTCCGCAATAATAGAAAGCAATTGTTTTAATTTACGACTTGTTCCTACATTTAGGTTTGCATAGTGAGGAATATCCGTTTCTAATGTTTGTACGATGACCTGTCCTAAACGTAAATTCAATGCATTTTCCTTTCCAAATGGATAGTATCCATGTTGTAAATAGTCATTAAACAAGGGTAGTGGATGTTCAATAGCCGTCAGTTTTACTTCGTTGTTGATAATCTGTTCTAAGGAATAAACGCCTATTTTGTAATTATGAAAATAGTCTAAATATTCCCGAAACGACAAGCCTTGTAAGTTGTACATTAATGCGCGGCGGCTCAAATCTGCTGAACCTTTTAGAATGTCAAGAACTGAAGAGCCAGTAAATACAACTTTTAATTTTGGATATGAATCATAAATATTTTTCAATTCACGAGACCAATCAACGTACTTATGTATTTCATCGATAAATAAATATTCTCCAGCATTTTTATAGAAGCTGTCTGCTAATTCAACAAGTCTATGTTCACTAAAATACAAATCATCAGCAGATACATACAATGCTTTCTTGCTGTCTAAGTGTTCTTTGATATATTGAAGAATCAGTGTTGTTTTTCCAACACCTCTAGATCCAATAATCCCAATCATACGACTATCCCAAGATATTTCTTCGTACAAATAACGTTTAAAATCTAGCCTTGTGTGCTGTAGAAGTGTTTCAAATTTCTGATAAAGCGTTTTCATTTGTTGTAGATTATGCTTTGCAAATATATAAATTGCACAACAAAATTAACAATTTTTCTAAATAATGCTCAATAGAAAGTGCAATTTATTGGTTTTTTGCTTGAGTGTTAACGTATTTAATATGAGTTCGATGTAAGGAAATTACGTAATCTATTGATGTTAAGTTGATTAGTTCGTTTTTCCCTTTTTTTGGTTAGAACCTAAATCGTTTTGTAGAATACTGACCTATTTTTAAAAGACATTAAAATCATAGCGATAGCGTCGAAGTATAACAAAGAATCTTATATCGAACTTACGTTATTTATAGTCGAGTAACCAAAAAATTAAGCAAGTTTTCTATCGCACTACGGCTAATTCAGAGTATTTTTGCAAAATGGAATTCAAACTGCACTCAGCATTTACGCCATCTGGCGATCAGCCAGCGGCTATTGC
>JBMYWO010000279.1:0-1934 GCA_049607505.1 Polaribacter sp. | reverse complement strand
GAGAAAGGAAAAAAGAACAAGTATAAAAACCGAAAAGCTATTTGTTTTGAGTATATATCATTTTAGTTTGATAAATTTACAACATAAAGTATTCCAAATTACAATTTGATATACAAAAATGACAAAATGACAAGAAAACCACATATTTTATTAATCTATACTGGCGGAACTATTGGTATGATTAAAGAGTATAAAACCAATGTTTTAAAAGCATTTAACTTTGATAAAATCTCTAAAAACATACCAGAATTACAACAATTGAACTGTACAATTCATACTATTTCTTTTGATACTCCTATTGATTCATCAAATATGAATACACAATATTATATTCAGATTGCAGAAATGATTGAAGATAATTATACTGGTTTTGATGGTTTTGTGGTGCTAACAGGCTCGGACACGATGTCTTATCTATCATCTGCTATTAGTTTTATGTTTGAAAATTTGCAAAAACCAATTGTTTTTACAGGGTCTCAATTGCCTATTGGCGATTTGCGAACGGATGCGAAAGAGAATTTAATTACCGCTATTGAAATAGCATCTTCAAGAAAAAATGATACACCCATTGTATCAGAAGTTTGTTTGTATTTTGAATATAAATTATATAGAGCAAACAGAACGACCAAACTCAATGCAGAACAGTTTGAAGCTTTTGCATCTTTAAATTATCCGCCTTTGGCAGAAAGTGGCGTGCATTTAAAATTTAACGAACATCTGCTATACAAATCAAAAGAAAATAAAAAAGCGTTAATTGTTAGAAAAAAATTAGATACTAATATTTTCATCTTAAAGTTATTTCCGGGGATTACAGAAACTATTGTGAAAACAATTGTACGTACTAAAAACTTAAAAGGAATTGTTTTAGAAACCTATGGTGCTGGAAATACACCCACTGAAAAATGGTTCCTTGAATTATTGAAAGAAGCAATTCAAAAAAACATTCATATTATTAATGTTACGCAATGTGTTGGAGGAAGTGTTATTTTAGGGCGTTATGAAACAAGCGTTCAATTAAAAGAAATTGGAATTATAGACGGAAAAGATATTACTACAGAATCTGCCATTGCCAAATTAATGCACCTATTGGGAAAAAATTTATCAAAAAAAGAATTTAAACACTTCTTTGAGAAGTCTTTACGAGGAGAAATAACAGAAAATGAGGTTTAAAAAATGGTTTTTACAAGAAAAAGATTCACAAATTTTTAGATAAAATTATGAATTTGTTATCATTTTTTTTTAAGGAATCAACATTTTTTTGTTACTTGGCAGTCATAAACTAACAAATTCATTGTTTTACAATCTTTTTGTAAAGATGAAAAAAGTACATTTAAACTCATTAACTATTAAAATTAATTATAATTAAAGATGAAAAAAGTAGTAAATTTCCTATCGGTAACAGGATTTATGTTTTTTGGAGTTATTCAATCAACTTTCGCACAAGAGGTAGCAGAGGCTGCAGCAACAGAAGAAAAAACTTTTCACCAAATTTTAAAACAAAACTTTATTGATGGAGGCCCAGGTTTTATGGGAATTGTATTAGTAGCTTTAATTTTAGGTTTGGCTATCGCTATTGAAAGAATTATTTATTTGAATATGGCAACTACAAATACTAAAAAATTTGTTGCTCGTATAGATGATGCCTTGAGTTCGGGGGGTGTAGAAGCTGCAAAAGAAGTTTGTAGAAATTCTAAAGGACCCGTTGCGTCTATTTTTTACCAAGGTTTAGATAGAGTTGATGAAGGTGTAGATGCAGCAGAAAAAGCAGTGGTATCTTATGGAGGTGTACAAATGGGACAATTAGAAAAAAATGTGTCTTGGTTATCTTTATTTATTGCTTTAGCACCCATGCTAGGATTTATGGGTACTGTAATTGGTATGA
Organism: Polaribacter sp.; assembly: GCA_049607505.1. GTDB lineage: Bacteria > Bacteroidota > Bacteroidia > Flavobacteriales > Flavobacteriaceae > Polaribacter. Next base: position 52 of record JBMYWO010000279.1, on the reverse strand, counting down.
TTGGAGCCTTTAATAATATTGCTGTAGCAAATGATATTTCTCCTGCAGTAGT
>JBMYWO010000278.1:0-1981 GCA_049607505.1 Polaribacter sp. | reverse complement strand
TTTTAAAATTTACAATCGTTCAAAAACGGAATGGTAGTGTCTCAAAATCCGCTACTATTCTTATACTAGACCGTTGCCAGTAATGTAAAAATCACATCGCTAAAATTCATCAGATGAACAGTAAATTAAACATTTTTTGTAACATTGAATAAAAATTCCACACAAATTATTTAATGATTAAAGACATAATATTTCAAATAAAATACACTTTTTCTCAAATAAAATTCAACCGAAAAAAAGAGTTAAATAAAAGATTAAAAGAATCATTCGGAAAACTGAAAGATGACTCTTTTGACTTTGATTACATTGAAAAATACTTCAGAAAGAAAGATAATTCAAAAGCATACCAAGTATTATCAGACAAAACTTGTAACGACTTGGATTTTGATGATTTGTTTATGTTTCTTGACCGAACTAATTCTAAAGTTGGTCAACAATACTTCTACAATAATCTTCGAATAATACAAGTAAATGAAAAGCAAACCAAGTTAAACGAAGAAATAATAAAGGAATTATCCGAAAATCCTGAATTAAGAATTTCAGTTCAAAAAAAGCTCGAAAAACTAAAATATAAAGATGCGTATTATATATCCACTTTATTTCAAGAAGAACATCTTAATCCACCAAAATGGTTTATTGCGATAAAACTATTATCGTTTGCAAGTTTGGTCTCACTTGTCCTAGGTTTTTTCAACCCTATATTTTTCATAGTTCTTTTAGGGATTTTTTGCGTGAATTTTGTGCTTCATTATTGGAATAAAAATAATTTAGCTCAGTACGTAGGCTCAATTCCACAGCTTTTAAGACTTAACAACGTTGCTTCTCACTTATTTACCAACTCATTATTTAAAAAATTAAATCCTGACTTACCAAAATCAATTAAACTAATAAATGAAGTTAAAAATAGAATGTCCTTTTTCTCACTCGAAGCCAAACTTCAAGGAGAATTTGAAATCATAGCTTGGTTTGTATTTGAAATTTTTAAAACAATATTTTTACTTGAGCCTTTATTGCTATTTGGTGTTTTAAAAAGGCTTAATAAAAAAAGAGGCGAAATAGAAAGCGTTTTTAAATTTGTTGGTCATATTGATATGCTAATTTCCATAGCGTCTTTAAGAAATGGACTAGAAACATTTTGTTTACCAATCATTAATGATGGGAATAAAATTATTGCCAAAGATATAAGTCATCCTTTAATTTTTAATTGCACAACTAACAGTATTGAAATTACAGAAAAATCGATACTTCTTACAGGCTCAAATATGTCTGGAAAAACTTCCTTTATTCGTGCCATTGGACTGAATGTAATAACTGGATTTACAATTAATACTTGTTTTGCAAAATCAATGACTTTTCCTTTATTAAAAGTGTTTTCAGCTATCCGAATAAGTGATGATTTGATGAATGATAAAAGTTATTATTTTGAAGAAGTATTAACCATTAAAGAAATGCTTAATGAGAGTGAAAATGGAAATAAAAATCTCTTTCTTTTAGATGAAATATTTAAAGGCACGAATACCGTAGAACGAATTTCTGCTGGAAAATCCGTTTTATCCGCTCTAACAAAGAATGACAATAAGATATTGGTTTCAACCCACGACATAGAATTAACCGATATGTTATCGAATGAATACGAATTGTATCATTTTAGTGAAACAGTAAATGATAACAACATAGGTTTTGATTACAAACTGAAAGAAGGTAAACTAAAAAACAGAAATGCCATTAGAATACTTGAAATTAATGATTATCCAAAAGAGGTTGTGAAAGAAGCAATCGAAATAGCCAAAGAATTAGACAAAACGTATTTAGCAAAAAACACTACTGGCAACAACGTATATAAAAAATAGCTATTTTAGTGCTTAAACAAAAGAAAATTAATAAATTAAAGGTCGTTGTAAAACCGGAAAATTAGTGACAAAAACCCGCTACTTTTCATATACAAGACCGTTGGCTGTCATTAAAAAAATGAAAATAAAAG
>JBMYWO010000277.1:0-1993 GCA_049607505.1 Polaribacter sp. | reverse complement strand
GAGAAAGGAAAAAAGAACAAGTATAAAAACCGAAAAGCTATTTGTTTTGAGTATAAATAGCACTGTTACGAAAATTCAACCTGTTTTATAAACCGATAAAAAATGAAACTACTAAAAACGATACTCTTTACACTAACATTACTATTATCTTCCTGTATCAGTAAAGAAGAAAAAAAAGAAGTTACTTCAGCTGAAAAAACGTTTAAATTTGGAACTTGGATCACTTCTAACAAAGAAAAATCTAATGAGTTTTATACTGCCGAATTTAAAAAATATAAAGACAATGGTATTGATGAAATATTAATAAATACATCCACAGACCCAAAGGAATTAGCACGATTGGTACCCATTGCAAAAGACGCTGGTTTAGATGTTCATGCTTGGATTATGGCAATGAACAGACCAGGAGACACCATAGCACTCAAGCATCCAGAATGGTATATTGTTAGTCGCAATGGAAAATCGTGTTTTGATACTAGACCTTATGTAAATTATTACCAATGGATTTGTCCAACTAGAGAAGCGTCTCGTAATCATGTTTTAAGTTTGGTAGAAGGTTTGGCAAAAGTAGAAGGTATAGAGAGTGTTCATTTGGATTATATTCGTTTTCCAGATATTTTTTTGCCAATAGGATTACTACCCAAGTACAATTTAGAACAAGATACTGAAATGGCAGAATTTGATTTTTGCTATTGTGATGTGTGTATTAGTGCGTTTGAGAAAATTCATCATAAAAATCCTAAAGAGAGTAAAAATACAGCCATAGATATGGAATGGAAAAATTTCCGTTTGAATGCTATTAAATCTGTAGTAGATGATTCTTACAAAATAGCGCATTCATACAATAAAATTTTAACAGCGGCAGTGTTTCCATACCCAGAAATGGCAGACCATATGGTAAGACAACGTTGGGATAAATGGAATATCGATCAAGTATATCCAATGATTTATCACGGTTTTTATAATGAAGAAGTAGATTGGATTGGCTATGCTACCAAACAAGGGGTAAGCGATGTTAAAGCTAAAAATATTGCTATACATACAGGTGTATATATGCCAGATTTTAAATCTGCGGAAGAGTTGAAACAAGCCATTATACTAGCGAAAAAAAATGGTGCAAAAGGAATTTCATTTTATGATGGGCCAGCAATAACAGATGAATATTTAAAAGCGATAAAAGAAACGAAAGTATCAATTGAAGATACATTAAAAATATAAAAAAGGGATAAGTGTATGACAAAAAATAAGTACCATTGATTCAAAACCGTGTAATCAATTCGTTATCAAGACCTTTCAGGTTTTGAAAACCTGAAAGGTCTCACTTTTGTATAATTTTAAAAAAATCAAGATTTTTTATTCTTCTGATTTCTCTTCTATTGCAATTTCCTCTGTTACAGTTTCTTCTACTACTTCTTGTGGAGTAGCAACTTTTTTACTTCTTCCTCTACGTGTAGATTTCTTCTTTTTATTCCCTTTAGGATTATAAATCTCGTTGTAATCAACCAATTCTATCATTGCCATAGGAGCATTATCACCTTGACGATTCCCTAATTTGATGATACGCAAATACCCTCCTGGTCTGTCTGCAACTTTTACAGATACTTCTTTAAACAATTCTGTAACTGCATATTTATTTCTCAAATAACGAAATACAATTCTACGATTGTGCGTTGTATCTGATTTAGATTTTGTAATTAATGGCTCTACAAAAACCCTTAATGCCTTCGCTTTCGCAACAGTGGTATTAATGCGTTTGTGTTCTATCAAGGAACAAGCCATATTTGCTAACATCGCTTTTCTGTGCGCTGTTTTCCTTCCTAAATGATTAAATTTCTTTCCGTGTCTCATTGTTATAAAATAAAAATATTATGCTCTACTTTTTTTGATAATAGTCAGAGAAATTGAATAATATATTGCTGATAAGTATCAAGAGCTACTTAAAAATTAGTCTTCGTCTAGTTTATATTTCGACAAGTCCATGCCGAAAGATAGC
>JBMYWO010000276.1:0-2038 GCA_049607505.1 Polaribacter sp. | reverse complement strand
TAGCTGATTTATAATCTATTAAAAAACAAATAGTTATAAAACACGTCAATGGTAGCTTGTCGAAGACCATTTCTTCACACACTTGGTATTTCAATAGAAACAGTAGTTCCTTTGTTTGGTATGGAATCAATATTCATATTTCCGTTTAAAAGCAACACGCGTTCTTTGATATTTGTAAGCCCAATACCTATACCATCTTCCTTATAAGAAAACCCTACTCCGTCATCTTCAACAATAAAAGAAAAATATTCTTTATGCTTTACAAAAGAAATAGACACATTTTTTGCTTGTGCATGTTTGATAATATTATGCAAAAGTTCTTGCGTGATTCTATACAAATGATGTTTGTATTTACTCTCTAAATTGTAAAAATAATCATTGGGAAAAAATGTAATTTCAATCTCAAATTGATGTGACGAATTGTAATTGTTTTTTAAATCTGTCAGTAAACTTGTAAAAGGATTGTTTGTAATATAATTAGAACTCAAATGATGTGATAAAGAACGAACATTTTTTGTTAATACGCCTATATGGTGCGTTGCTTTTTCAATTTCTGGAGTTTCAATATTCTCATTTACAGTACTTAATAGATGTTTTACGCCTGCCAAACCACCTGCAATTCCATCATGCAATTCTATGGCTATTCTATTTTTTTCTTTCTCTTGCCCTTCCACATACCCTTGTATTTTTTTAAGTTCATTCTCTTTTTCTAATTTTTCTTTTTCATTTTTATGTATTTTCTTTTCTTGGGTTCTTATCTTTTTTTGATTTTTAACTCTATTTATATAAAAGATAAGAAGCAGTATAAAAATGATGACTACGGATACAAAAATGATACTTGTACTTTTTCTTTGAATTGCTGCCAATTCATTTTCTTTTTCTAATAAAGTAATTTTATTTTCCTTTTTTTCTACCTCATACTCTGTTCTTATTTTTTCAAACTCTTTTTCCTTTTCAAGGTTTGATATTTTTTCATTTAAAACTGTATATTCATCTAAATATAAAAAAGCGTCTTTATATTCTCCTGCATAATAAAAAGCTCCATGAGCAGTCAAAAATGCCTCTTTTCTTTGATAATCACCTACAAAAGACCCATATTCTTCAATTCCTTTTTTATATTTTTTAAGCGCATTTTTTAAATCTTTTTGATTTTGATAATAAATTCCTAAAGAGATATTAATATGATGTAGCGTTGATTTATCGTCAACCTGTGTACATATTTCTTCAGATTTTTTTAAATATTGAAATCCTTTTTTATACTCCTTAAGAAGAATATAAACGTATCCAAGATTGGAGGTTACAATTCCTTTTAAATATTGATGATTGCTTGTACGGATGAAAGAATAGGCTTTTTTATAGAATACCAACGAGCTGTCGTTATTTCTGTGTAAATAATTTTTTCCTAAAATATTATACGCATCTGCAATATCATCTTTATAAATACTCTTATCTTTTTCAATGACTTCTTGTAAAATCTTTTTTGCATATTGTTCTTTATCTGTAGCCCAATACAATCTAGCAAGATTATTTTTTATTTTAGGAATTTCTTCTTTTGAAGTTTTATCAGCAAGAGCTAGTGCTTTTTCATGATGTTTTAAAGATTGGGTAAAATTGTTCTTTCCTCTTTCAATAGCACCTAATACATTATACAATTGGGCAAGTTGATTTTCTTTATTCAACTCTAAAGCCAATGAAATTGCTTTTTGATTGTAGGTATAAGCACTATCATTTTCTTTTTTTAGATATAAAATTTCGCTTAAATTTTTATATGAATTTAATAAAAGGGTTTTGTCAGCTATTTTTTCACTGAAGATAACAGCTTTTCTTGCATTTTGAGTTGCCTTATCAAAATTTACAAAACGAATTTGGTTAAATTCTTTGTGAAGTTTTATAATATCCTCCTTGTTTTGACCCATTGAAGAGGTGTATAAAAAACAACAGAAAACAAGTAAGCAATGTTGAATTAGGGGCTTTAAAAGCATCATTTTTAAAATATAAAAGCAAATATACCATATTTATGGTATTTTTTTAAACCCGT
>JBMYWO010000275.1:0-2045 GCA_049607505.1 Polaribacter sp. | reverse complement strand
AAAAAGGTTTGATTATTAAGTTCTTCAATTTTTAATTTATGATTAAAAAAATTGTATCCATAACCTATGCCCCCTGCAATTGAAATACTTCCTTTTTTATTTAGAATAACATCTTTTATAAAGCCTGCAGACATTGCATAAGAAAATCCACTTTTGTTAATCTGATTGGGTTGACTAAAAAGTTGAGCATACGAAATAGCTGCATAAATTTGATCGTCTGCATAGCTATCTCCTAATTGCAATGAGTCTTTTTGTGCAAAAGAAATAGTCGAAATACTGAGTAAAAGAAATACAAGTGTTACCTTATTCATAGTGATACAAACGAAAAATAAAGGTACAATATTTCACAAAAAAAAGGATAATTCTTAAGAATTATCCTTTTTTATTTTATAAAATTTCAAAGATTATTTATTCTGCACCTTTCTGTGTAGAATAACTAACCTTAAGAGCATTTACATCTCTTAATTTTAATCTAATATCTGTGATTGTACCTACACTAGACTCTTTATCTGCTTTGATAGACGTAGTCATAAAAGGAACTTCTGCTTCAGACACTTTAGACCTTGCATTGATTATAAACGCAGGAACTTGGTCAGCAGTGGCTATTTTATCATTCAATTGAATTCTGTTATATCCAGTTCCGTGTTTTGCAGCGTCTTTAGATTTACCTACATAAATAGTACATACCAAACTTTTGTGTTCTAGTTTTTTAATTTCTGTTGCACTAGGTAGTCTAGGAGCATCTATTTTTAAGTCCGTTTCTCTCATAGTAGTTGTTACCATAAAAAAGAACAATAACATAAAAACAATATCTGGTAATGATGCCGTATTCACGGCAGGCATTCCCTTTTTTTTCTTTTTAAATTTAGACATATTGTTAAATTTTAAAATTAATTAAGATGTTGGTTCTGCATCAGAAATAATTTGAGGATAGGCTATTTTTATATCCTCAACTTTTTTCTTTAATTCTTCATTTGTCTTATCATCTTTATACGCTGCTTCTAGTTCTGTAAAAGACATATTATACTTTTGTTGGCATAACCTGTTTCTTAATTCTCTATACGCTCTAAGCAACTCATTTTGAACCACAATATATGTGCCATATTCTGTACCTCTATCACTTTGTACAGAAATAATTGCTTTGTTTGGATGATCTGATGATGCTTCACTTTTTTCTCCTTGACAGTAATCACAAGCAACTCCAGGAGTGCCATCCTCACCAGGTTTTCCTATTCCTCCGCCATTGTCTATAAATTTAACAGCGGCATCTTTTAAATCTTTTACGTCCATTCTTTCACCTTCCACCAATAGTTCATTATTTCTATTGATATTTACTTCAAAAATGTTTTTCTCCTTAATGATAGGCGGAACATAATCTGGCGGTGGTTTTTCTGATAACTTTTTAGAAACCCCAGAATCTACATTCATAGTGGTGGTTACTAAAAAGAAAATTAAAAGCAAGAAAGCAATATCTGCCATAGATCCTGCATTAATTTCTGGGTTTTCTCTTCTTGCCATAATCTTACGATTTTATTAATCCTTTACCTAAATCAATTACAAAGAAAATAGTAGCAATCCCTCCTAAAATAACGCTATACCATATTCCGGCACCTACCCATTTATTTGTAGCAGAACCTTCTTCTCCTCCAGGGAGGATTTTAAGTCCGTTTGCGTCATATACCACATCGCTATCTGCAATAAAATAAGCAATCAATAAAAGAACTCCTAAAACGACTAAACTCATTAGCATTTTTTTAAGGTTCTCTGGATTTTTTACAATTGCCCATAACGAAAGTCCAATTGCTATCACTACAGTAGCAATAAATAGCCAGTAAGAAAAAGAAATCAATGGGCTAATAATACTATTTTGCACATCCACATTCGTTTCTATCACTTCTTTATCTTCCATAAAAACTCTTATGAAAAGAACAGCACCTATAATAGCGACACCTGCAATTATAATATTTAAAATTTTATTACTTTTCATATTCGGTTCTTATTTTTTATACTTTACTAATAAATCTACTAAAGAGATCGAAGCATCT
>JBMYWO010000274.1:0-2045 GCA_049607505.1 Polaribacter sp. | reverse complement strand
AGGAATAACTGGCGTTTTTACAAGAACACTAGATATTGCAATGCTAAATCATGATATTGATATTGCAGTACATAGTTTAAAAGATGTGCCAACTATTTTACCAAACGGAATTATACAAGCAGCAGTAATTAAACGAGGTAACGTAAGAGACACTTTGGTTTTTAAGCAAAATGAAGAGTTTCTTGGTTTGAGAGATGCAGTAATAGCAACAGGAAGTTTACGCAGAAAAGCCCAATGGTTAAACAGATATCCAACACATAACGTAGTTGATTTACGAGGAAATGTAAACACACGCTTAGAAAAATTAGAAAATATTGAAACTTGGAATGGAGCCATTTTTGCAGCAGCAGGTTTAGAACGTTTAGGAAAAAGATCAGCAGGATCCATCAACCTTTCTTGGATGATTCCTGCGCCAGCACAAGGCACAATTATGGTTGCCTGTTTAGAAAAAGACAATTTTACAAAAGATGCTTGCGAGCAGTTAAATCATTATGAAACAGAAGTTTGTGTTGGTATAGAACGTGAGTTTTTAAATCGTTTAGAAGGTGGTTGTACTGCACCCATTGGAGCATTGGCATACATTGATGAAAGAACCGAAGAAATAAATTTTAAAGGTGTTCTCTTAAAAAAAGATGGATCTAAAAAAATTACAGTTACAAAAACCGCAAAATTAGGTCGTCATAAATATTTAGCCAAAGATTGTGCAGATTATATCATCAATCGTGGAGGAAAAGAATTGATGTTAGAAGATAAAAATCTTGTAAAAGATTACAAAGTCTATTCCACTAAAAAATTATCTGAAGTTCAAAAAAAATTACTGTTACCTTCCATTGGAATTGAAGATAGCGATTTCATTAAAATTCGCTTCAATAGAATTCCTCCAAAAGTGATAAAAAATGAGCTTGAAAATGTTATTATTACAAGTCAAAATGGCGTTGAAGCTATTTTAAATAGCTTTACAAAAGAGGAATTAAACTTTAAAAATATTTTTTGTGTTGGTAGAAGAACCAAAAAGCTGATAGAAAACAGCATTGGAAAAGTTACTCACGTGGCAAAAAATGCTAAAAAATTAGCTGAATTTTTATCAAAAGAAATTATAAATAAGGAAGTTACCTATTTCTGTAGTAATCTACGATTAGATGTTTTACCAACTTTGTTGCAAAAAAATGACATTATAGTAAACGAAGTGGAAGTATATAAAACAATGTTAAGTCCAATAAAAATTGATGACGACATACGTGGAGTTTTGTTTTATAGTCCATCTGGAATTACAAGTTATTTGAAAGAAAACAAGCCTAATAAAACAGCTTTTTGCATTGGTGAAACCACAGCAAAAGAAGCAAGAAAACATTTTAAAAATATAGAGGTCGCAAATTTGCCAAGTTTAGAAAACTTATTAAAATTGGTGAATTCACACCACTCTACAAGGGAGCATGCTCCCTTGCTAAAGGAGGAGGACACTTACTCTTAAGGAATTATAATATGAAAAAAGAAAATAAAAAAAATAAAAACAAATTATTAACCACACTAATTCCATAGTGTTCCCCTTTGGGGAAACAGGGGCTCATGTATAGAACTCGCAGATTACGAAAAACACAAGCAATCAGAAGATTGGTCAGAGAAACCAAACTTTCTGTTGATGATTTTGTGTATCCACTTTTTATAGAAGAAGGAAAAAACATAGAAACAGAAATCGTTTCTATGCCAGGAATCAAGCGTTTTTCTTTGGATAGAATTTCTAGAGAATTAGATGAGGTTGTCTCTCTAAATATTCCTGCGGTTTTATTATTTGGAATTCCGTCAAACAAAGATGGTGAAGGAACAGAAACTTGGAATGACAATGGAATTATACAACAAGCCATTTGTTTTATCAAAAAGAACTATCCCAATTTATATGTCATAACCGATGTTTGTTTTTGTGAATATACATCGCACGGACATTGTGGAATTATACATAATAATGATGTTGATAATGACGCAACCTTAGTCAATATTGCCAAACAAGTAATTTCTCACGCAAAAGCTGGAGTAGATATGGTGGCTCC
>JBMYWO010000273.1:0-2055 GCA_049607505.1 Polaribacter sp. | reverse complement strand
ATAGATTCTACGCCTTTGGTGTGTATCACTGGTCAGGTGGCAAGTCATTTATTAGGCACAGATGCTTTTCAGGAAACAGATATTATTGGAATTTCTATGCCCGTTACCAAATGGAATTTTCAAGTAACTAAAGCAGAAGAAATTCCTTATGCTTTAGCGAAAGCTTTTTATATAGCCAGAACTGGAAGACCAGGTCCAGTTTTGATAGATATTACCAAAGATGCTCAATTTGAAACGCTTGATTTTGAGTATAAACCTTTTAAAGGAATGAGAAGTTATGTGCCGACTCCTCAATTAGATTTAGCAAAAGTAAAAGAAGCCGCAACATTGATTAATACGGCTAAAAAACCATTGGTTTTGTTTGGGCAAGGTGTGCTTTTGGCAGAAGCAGAAAAGGAATTTAAAGCATTTATAGAAAAGGCGGATTTGCCTTCTGCTTGGACTATTATGGGATTGTCTGCCTTAGATTCAGACCATAATTTGAATGTGGGAATGTTGGGAATGCACGGCAATTACGCACCCAATAAATTGACCAATGAATGTGATGTTTTGATAGCCGTAGGAATGCGTTTTGACGATAGAGTTACTGGCGATTTAAGTAGATATGCCAAGCAAGCAAAAGTGATTCACTTGGAAATTGATCCTGCCGAAATTGATAAAAATGTAAAAACAGATGTTGCCGTTTTGGGAAATGCCAAAGAAAGTTTAAAAGCATTAACAGCATTGATTTCTGAAAACGAACACAAAGATTGGTTGGCAAAATTCAGAGCTTTAGAAAAAGAAGAGTTTGATGAAGTGATTAAAGAAGAACTAAATCCCAAAGTAAAATTAATGACAATGGGCGAAGTGATGGATAAAATAAATCTTCATTCTGACCAAAAAAACATCATTGTTACAGATGTTGGGCAACACCAAATGATTGCTTGCCGATATGCCAAATTTAAACAAACGCGTTCTTTAATAACTTCTGGCGGCTTGGGAACTATGGGTTTTTGCTTGCCTGCTGCTATTGGTGCAAAAATGGGCAGACCAGATGCACAAGTTATTGGAATTATTGGAGATGGTGGTTTTCAAATGACAATTCAAGAATTAGGAACCATATTTCAATTTAAAACCGCAGTAAAAATTGTGGTATTGAATAATGAATTTTTAGGAATGGTAAGACAATGGCAAGAGCTGTTTTTTGAAAAAAGATATGCGGCAACTACAATGGTTAATCCCGATTTTCAAACGATAGTAAAAGGCTTTGGCATTAAAACGAAAAAGGTAGAAAAAAGAGAAAATTTAGAAACAGCTATAAAAGAAATGTTGGCGTACGAAGGCTCGTATTTTTTGGAAGTAATGGTTGGAAAAGAAAACAATGTGTTCCCAATGGTAGCAACAGGAGCTTCAGTTTCAGAAATAAGATTAAAATAAAAATGATGGAAAAGCAAAGATTTACAATATCCGTATTTACAGAAGATGTAGTGGGAATACTCAACAGAGTGTCGATAATTTTTACAAGAAGAAAAATAAATGTGGAAAGTATTGCCGCTTCTGAAAGTGAAATTAAAGGAATTTACAGATACACCATTGTGATATCAGAAACGGAAGACCAAGTAAAAAAAGTAGTTGGTCAATTAGAAAAACAAGTAGAAGTGGTAAAAGCAGTTTTTCATCCTGATGAAGAAATTGTACATCAAGAAATTGCATTGTATAAAGTAAAAACAGGTGTTTTGGCTTCTGGTGGAAATGCAGAAAAAATAGTTCGTTCGCATAATGCACGCGTTTTATCGGTAGAAACTGAATTTACTGTTTTAGAAAAAACGGGACACAAGGAAGAAACACAACAGTTATTTGATGATTTAAAACCTTTCGGAATATTAGAGTTTGTACGTTCTGGAAGAGTAGCCATTACCAAACCAATGAAAACATTATCATCAATAGTAGAACAATTAGAAAAATTAGTAAAAAAGTAAAAAACAAAATGGAAAATTATTTCAATACATTATCATTAAGAGAACAATTGGCACAATTAGGTAAATGTGACTTTATGGATACCTCAGAATTTATAAA
>JBMYWO010000272.1:0-2060 GCA_049607505.1 Polaribacter sp. | reverse complement strand
GAAAGATGTGTAAAAACATACATCCATTTATCAAAATGAGTTTCTAACTCTTCTTCTTTCTTTTTAAATTTTGGTAGCTCAAGATATACAAATTTTAATTTATCATAAAATACTTCACCTCTTTGATTTTTTAATTCTACGACGTGTAAAAACTCTTTTTCGTTTTTATGGTCATCAAAAATAAAATCTAAGATTCCTACAGAATACACAGGATCTAATTGATAATTCCATTGATTTTTTTTGGCTTGTTCTTGAATTGGGAAAGAGGCATAAAAAACACTTCTGTCTTTAAAGTAATTTTGCTTCGCTTTTTGCATTTCTACAATAAAACGTTCTCCATTGTCTCCAATACAATACAAATCAAAAATGGCTTTTCTGTCTAATTCTGTTAAACCTTGTTTTTCTTGGGATGAATAAGACAAGTCTTTTATCTGTCTGTCAGGAAGTATTTGGTTTAAGAAATCAATTAACAGCAATTTGTTGGGTTCTGTTCCAAATAATTTTTTGAAACCAAAATCTGTTAATGGATTGATATAGCGTTCTTTTTGTTGATTCATTTTACAAATTTACGCAAAAATTAAATACTATAATCTTTCAATAAAATTTAAAAAATGTACACTAGCATTTAGGAACTTAAGGTACATATCCCTACAAATAGGTATTTTTAACCATTTTAAAAATAAGTGAAAAAAACCCAAAAACTAATTGTTTTGAGTATATTTACTCCAAAATTCTACAAAGAATTGAATGGCTAAAAAAATGACAAATAAAAAAACGTCTGTTAAAAAAGCAGGAGTTTTCTCTTTTCTAAAAACACAACAAACTCAAACCATTATAGGGTCTTTTTTATTGTTATTTTCTTTGTTTCTAACCATTGCTTTTATCTCTTTTTTCTTTAACTGGCAGGAAGACCAAAGTACATTAACACAAATAGCAGACAGAACGGTAAAGAGTAAGAATTGGTTGGGTAAAATTGGCGCAAAGTTGAGTCATTTTTTTATCTATAAAGGTTTTGGTATAGGAGCATTTATCATTCCGTTTCAACTATTTCTAACAGGAGTTTATTGGATATTTCAAAAGAAATTTTCAAAAATCGTGATTTCTTGGAATTGGGGTTTGTTGGCAATGCTTTGGATTTCTATAACCTTAGGTTTTTTGCAAAAAAAATATGCACTTCTTTCAGGTGTTATTGGGTTTGAAATCAATGAATATTTAAGGGCTTTTTTAGGAAAAACAGGCTTAATTATTCTTCTACTATTTTGTTTGATAGTCTATATTGTTATTCGTTTTAAAATAACACTACACGAATTTATTGGTAAAATCAAACAAAAAATAGCAGAAAGAAAAGCCAAAAAGTTGGAAAATAAAGAAAAGGAAGTTTTTAATAAACCTTTTGCAGAATCGTCAGAAAAAAAAGATACATCAGAATTTGAATTGAAAGTAGAAAACCTACAACCTACTATTGACAAACATTCTGAAATTTCTGCTAAAAAAGACGACCTTACTTTAGATATACAAAATACCATAGAAGAAGAAAATACCGAAGATGTAGATATAAATATTGCTGTTCATCATAAAGAAGAACATTCTAAAATAAATTTATCTGATAAATTGGTCGCGGATTTTGGCGAGTTTGACCCAACGCTAGAATTGGCAAATTTTAAATTTCCAACATTTAATTTATTAAAAGAATATAATGACACCATTTCTATTGACCCAGAAGAATTAGAGGCCAATAAAGATAAAATTGTAGAAACATTAAAAAATTATAAAATAGGAATTGACCGAATAAAAGCAACTGTTGGTCCAACAATTACGCTATATGAAATTGTACCAGAAGCAGGTGTAAGAATTTCAAAAATTAAAAATTTAGAAGATGATATTGCGTTGTCATTATCCGCTTTAGGAATTAGAATTATTGCTCCAATGCCAGGAAAAGGAACGATTGGTATAGAAGTTCCTAATAAAAAATCGACCATTGTTTCTATGCACTCTGTTATTTCTTCTAAGAAATTTCAAGAGTCTCACATGGAATTGCCAATTGCGTTAGGAAAAACAAT
>JBMYWO010000271.1:0-2112 GCA_049607505.1 Polaribacter sp. | reverse complement strand
TATCTTTGGCTAAAATTTAAGGACAATGAACTTTATTGTAAGAAAAGGACAAAAAAAAGATGTGCAAGCTGTCTTAAATCTCATCATAGAATTGGCTGTTTTTGAAAAAGAACCTGAAGCTGTTGAAATAACTACGGAAGATTTATTACGAGATGGGTTTTCTGAAAACCCGAAGTTTAAATTTTTTGTTGCTGAAGAAAATAATCAAATTATAGGAATTGCCTTATTTTATGAACGCTATTCAACTTGGAAAGGACGAGCAATTCATTTAGAAGATTTGATTGTAACACAAAACAAACGTAATTTAGGAGTAGGAAAAGCACTCTACAAAAGTGTTTTAAAATATGCGTATGATCATAATTTTAACAGAGTTGCTTGGGAAGTTTTAGATTGGAATACTCCTGCAATTAATTTTTATAAAAGTACAGGAGCCACTATTTTAAAAGATTGGTGTGTGGTGCAAATGGATAAAAATAGTTTAGCAAAATTTGTAGCCGATAATTAAACACAATATCAATTTACACGGATGAGGGAAAAAATTAAGCAATTATAATGACAAAATGCTAAATCATTAAAACGCTTAATTTCTACTCTGTTTTCTTTGTTCTGTATGGTAATTTACCAATAGTAACCTATCAAAATAAATACCCAAAAAGGAACTGTTTTGAGTATATTTGCACCTTAATATTTTAGACAAATGAACATCCTTATTTTAGGCTCGGGAGGAAGAGAACACGCTTTTGCATTAAAACTTTCAGAAAGTAAAAAAATACATCAACTTTTTGTAGCACCAGGAAATGCAGGAACTACAGAGATAGCAACCAATATTCATATCAACCCAACAGATTTTGAAGCAGTGAAAAATACTGTTTTAGAAAATAATATTAAAATGGTGGTGGTTGGTCCTGAAGCACCTTTAGTAGAAGGAGTTCATGATTTTTTTCTTGCTGATGATGAGCTAAAAAATATTCCTGTAATTGGTCCAAGAAAAGACGGAGCATTGCTAGAAGGAAGCAAAGATTTTTCCAAACGTTTTATGGAAAAATACGGTATTCCTACCGCTCGTTATCAATCGTTTACAAAAGAAAATTTAAGCGAAGGTTTTACTTTTTTAGAAACGTTAGCACCTCCTTATGTGTTAAAAGCAGATGGTTTAGCCGCAGGAAAAGGAGTGTTGATTTTAAACGATTTAGAAGAAGCAAAAACTGAATTAGAAGAAATGCTTTCCAATCAAAAATTTGGAGAAGCATCTTCAACAGTGGTTATTGAAGAATTTTTACAAGGAATAGAATTGTCCGTTTTTGTATTAACAGACGGAAAAAATTATAAAATATTGCCATCAGCAAAAGATTATAAACGAATAGGCGAAGGGGATACGGGTTTAAATACTGGTGGTATGGGAGCCATTTCTCCTGTGCCATTTGCGGATAAAAACTTTTTAGATAAAGTAGAAAAATTGGTTGTAAAACCCACCATAAACGGATTGCAGAAGGACGGAATTGATTATCGTGGATTTATTTTTATTGGATTGATGAATGATAACGGAAACCCTTCTGTGGTAGAATACAATGTTAGAATGGGCGATCCAGAAACAGAAGTTGTGTTACCAAGAATAACCTCAGATTTGTTTGATTTATTTGATGGTGTTGCCAACCAAACGTTGGATGAAAAGTCATTTTCAATAACAAACAAAACGGCAACAACAGTAATGCTAGTTTCTGGTGGATATCCAGAAAACTATGAAAAAAATAAAGAAATTACGGGCTTAGAAAACATAACAACATCCACTGTTTTTCACGCAGGAACTACAACAAAAGACGCTAAAATTGTTTCTAATGGCGGTAGAGTGATGGCAATTACTTCCTTTGGAAATACGATTGAAGAAGCCTTAGAAAAATCATATAATTCTATTGATAAAATTCATTTTGATAAAATGAATTATAGAAAAGATATTGGTTTTGATTTGGTATAAGAATTAACTCAAAAAATTCATTGTTATTTTACTTAAATTGAAGGTGTAAAGCGTTATCTTTTTAAGAGATATATTACATAACAAAAAATAAATATCATTGATTGATAATCTTGTAAGTTTTCCGTTATCAAGACCTTTCA
>JBMYWO010000270.1:0-2121 GCA_049607505.1 Polaribacter sp. | reverse complement strand
TTTCAGGCCTTAATGTTATTCCTTAGATTTGTGCAACAAGAGCCGCCGCAGAGCAGGGCAGCTTGTATGATGGGAGACTTAGGGTGAAATTCCCTTTGACTAATCGATTATAAACCGTTGTACGCAAGCAGTTCAAAACCACCGTTCACAAAATAAGGTTGTTCACGTTACGTGAATTGTGTATATTTGTGAACGTATGGAAAAAGATATAATAAATACCACAATTGAAAACTTGCACAGAGTAGCGGGTATACAAGCACATTGGGTACAAAAAGGGCCACTTGATGGGGAAATCAATCTACAAATAAATGGCATTAATTTAAACTTATTAACAGAAATAAAAAAAGAATTACGAGAATATCAATTAGACCAACTTGAAGAAATACACAAAAAATATGATAATCTAATCATTATTGCCGAACACATTTTTCCAAAATTAAAAGCACATCTAAGAAAAATGGGAATAGCATACATTGAAACAAATGGAAATTTATTTATACAGAATAAAAAAATATTTTGCTTCATTGATACTCAGAAAAAACGTTTTAACAAAAAAAACGAGACAAATCGAGCTTTTACAAAAACAGGCTTAAAAGTATTATTTCATTTTTTACAAAAAAAAGAATTAGTAAATAAAACACAAAGAGAAATTGCTCAAACCACAGGTGTAGCTTTAGGAAATATTCCGCAAATAATTAACGGCCTTAAAAAAATGGGATATTTAATACCATTAAACCGTAAAAAAAATATTTGGGAAAATAGAAAAGAATTATTAGAAATGTGGGTAAATCAATATGCTATTGAATTGAAGCCAAAATTATTAAAAAACAAATACCAACTTAGGGAAGATTGGCAAAATATAAATTTAAACACTGAAATAACAGTCTGGGGCGGAGAACCTGCGGCAGATATACTCACCAATTATTTAAGACCTGAAAAACTTACATTATATACAAAAGAAAATAATGTTAATCTTATGAAGAATTATAGGTTAATTCCTGATAAAAATGGAGAGCTAGAAGTTTTGGAGATGTTTTGGAATAATATAGAACTTAACAAAACTGCTCCTCCGTTATTAATTTATGCCGATTTAATTATAGAAGGTGGTAAAAGAAATATAGAAACTGCACAAAAAATATATAATGAATTTATCCAACCAAACATATAAAGAATTATCAATTCCGTATTTTAAAGATGTATTTGAAATTATTGATGAAATAATGATTAAACACAAAATACCCTATTACTTAATTGGAGCTAGTGCAGTTGCTCTTGAATTACTTAAAGATGGAATCAAGCCAAGTAGAGGAACAAAAGATATTGATTTTGCAGTTATGATTTCTTCCTTAAACGAATTTAAAGAGCTAAGCAATTCACTTGTTCAAAAAGGTTTTAATAAAGTAAAAGCACCTTGGACATTTTATTCTGATAATTATAATATTGCTATAGACATTCTACCTTTTGGAGAAATAGAAGAACACGATACAATACAGTTTAATGAAAGATATTCTGATTTACACGTATTGGGCTTTAAAGAAGTTTTAGAACATCCTGAAAAAGTTCAAATAGAAGAAAAAATTGTAAATATCCCTCCTCTTCCAGGAATGATAATCTTAAAATTAGTAGCCTGGAGCGACAGACCAGAAGAAAGAGAAAATGACTTAAAGGACATTCTTTTAATAATAGAAAACTATTTCAACTTTAATTATGATGAAATAGTTGAATCTCATAATGATATATTTCCTGAAGAAGGATTTGACCAATTAATAATAGCGGCCGAAGTATTAGGGAGAAAATCAAAGAATTATCTTAACAAATCAGAATCCTTATCAAAACGCATATTCTCAATTTTGGAGAAGAATTTAACAAATGAAAGTGAATCTAAAATAGCAAAGGAATGGGCTATAATAAAAAGTTGTGAAATTGAATATTCAATGAAAATATTAAACGCATTTCAAAAAGGAATAATGAATTAATGAAAACCCGTGTTCAACAACTAAGCATCCGCACTAGCGATACCGAAAACACGGCACACATAGCCCAAGCATGAATACGATGTTGACTAAGCCATTCTCCTTCTATGGGGAAATCGACTAATTGCTCTACCTTCCTAAAATTTGA
>JBMYWO010000269.1:0-2126 GCA_049607505.1 Polaribacter sp. | reverse complement strand
TTACTTCGTAAAATTAACAATTTGAAATCAATTCACAACCATTGAAAAGTTACATAAAATGGCTTTTATGATGTAATTACTTCGTAAAATTAACAATTTGAAATCAATTCACAACTGGGGTGGAACGTGGTATCGTTTATTAGGTGGTGTAATTACTTCGTAAAATTAACAATTTGAAATCAATTCACAACGAAGTCAACCAAATTGACGAGCTTCTGGCAGATGTAATTACTTCGTAAAATTAACAATTTGAAATCAATTCACAACTTTCATAAAAGTATTGTTTATCGTTTACCAGATGTAATTACCTGATTAGTTCCACTACGTTAGTGTGTTTTTCTAATTGCAGTTTTAGATTGCTTAACAAACCGTTCTTGCAGAACAACAGCTTTTATAAGCTAAACCTACTTCGGTTTACTAAATTATGTCCTAATATTTATTCTGGTTGTGTTGTCATTTTTCTTTTTAAAACTTCGAGATTTTTGAAGAATCTCGAAGTTTTTAGTAGTTTTTTCTAATCTATACCAACATCTTTTGCCATACTCCTTTTTTAAAACGGAATGTTTTATCTTTAGTCAGTATAATTTCAGCGTTGATACAGCAGCTTAACGCTTATAATAAATATGAATATATGAACTTTCATTTTTATTTAAGCGATTATTAATTTCAATCTTTCTACTCGAATTTTTTACCTCTAGAGACACCGTATTTGGAGCAATTTTCCCTTGATTAATGGCTCTAACTTCAATAACATTATAACCTTGATTTAGTTGAAGTGTAAATTGGGCTTTTGTTGCACTAGCCACCACCTTTTTATAGAGTGTATTATTAAACACCACCTCAACTTCATCACCATCTTCCTTGGCTTCATCCCAAATATACACAGTTACCAAACTATCTCGGCATGTATACTTCAGCTTTTCGTTACTCGTCAACCTTACAGGAGCAATTTTTGGAACATTAAGCCTCTCTTTTACTTTGGCTAAATCTTCTGTCTTAATCTTATCTTTTGATTCTAATGTTATAGCTTTTTTTATCACTTTGTCATAGAACTCACTCATCTTCTCAATATTTTTTAAATGAAGTTTACCATCAATACAATATGAACTATCCGGGTAATAACCAGTAAAATCAGAGCTATAATCATCTTTTTTTAAAGGAATTTTGAAGCGTAAATTGCAAAACAAATCTGGATCTAGTATAGATTTAGTATAAACAAGGTCAACTTCTCTTATTTCAATCAGTTTGTTTTTTTTA
Organism: Polaribacter sp.; assembly: GCA_049607505.1. Lineage (GTDB taxonomy): Bacteria > Bacteroidota > Bacteroidia > Flavobacteriales > Flavobacteriaceae > Polaribacter. The sequence continues at coordinate 869 of JBMYWO010000269.1, read as the reverse complement.
TCTATTCTTCCTTCGATAGTAGACTTGGTTTCGTCGGCTCCTAAAATATCAGAAACACTTATTCCGCTGATTGAATTGTCGTTATTGATCGAAAATTTAATTTGATAAGAAATAACCGACTTATCATTTAGTTCCAAAAGCCCTATGAATTCGTAGGGCTTATCTTGGGCTAAAGCAATGAAAGGGATTAAAAATGTAAATATTAACTGGTATAATCGCATTTGATTTTCTATTTTTGTAACAAATATAACCAAATTTATTTCTTATGAAGAACATTATTCTATGTCTTGGATTAGTATTATCCACAACAATCTCAACAGTTGAAGCTGCTATTCCTGTTAGAAAAAATCTAGTTGAAACTTCTCAAATTGCTTCAACAGAAGAAATGCAATCAAGTCCTTTAGTTCAAAATCAAACAACTGAAAATCTTGAAGATGACACAGCTTTGAATTACGGAAGCTCTAAAAGTCATACTACCGCTCTTCTTTTATGTTTCTTTTTAGGAGGTATAGGCATTCACCGTTTTTACCTAGGCTATACATGGCAAGGCGTTGTTCAGCTTCTAACATTTGGCGGACTCGGTATCTGGTCATTAATTGATTTCATTAGAATCGTATTAGAAGACCTACAACCTAAAGACGGACGTTACTCTTAAAACCTTATTTACTTCAAAAAAAAAGCTTCACATATCAGTGAAGCTTTTTTTTGAGGCTTAAATCGGAAACTCAAAAGACACTTCTTTAATCCTCAACTTCAAACCAACCCAAACTCGATGAATGACCAGAAAATTCTGGTGCATAAAACGATTGAAATTCAGCATGTGGTGTTACAAATTTTCCTTTGTGTTTCACACGAGCTTTGAATTCTAA
>JBMYWO010000268.1:0-2132 GCA_049607505.1 Polaribacter sp. | reverse complement strand
TTGTCCGTAGTTCCAAAATTGATATTAAAAGATGCGTTTTTATCTTTTACCATATATAAAGGAAGCGAATCGTAGGTGGTATAATTTTTAATTAAGGCTTCAACAATTTGCCCACCTTTGGTGTCAATGGTTAATTTTAGAAGTTCGTTTTCTAAAACTTTTGTTGCTGGTTTTCCATTAACTGCACTATAAGCAAAAGCACCTAATTTGTTTTTAGCCGCTTCTTGCTGTAAAGAATCATTAAGAACAACAGGCGTTTCTTTAGGAATTGTATGTTGATTTGTTGTTGTTTTTATGGAATCAACAACCTGTTCTGTGGTATTTTTTTCTGGTGCTGTTTCAGGTTTTTGGGTACTCATCCAGTATAAGAAAATACCAGCCAAAAGAATCATTCCTATAAGAGAATTATAATCGAATTTTTTTTGTTCCATGTTTTATAAATGTCAGTTTGTCATCATATCAAGAAAATATCTTAATAAAAACGCGACAAATGTAGTGAAAAAGCAATTTTTTTACTGTTATTATTGCTATATATTTTACACGGTTTAATAGCCCAAATAGTATTCCGTTTTATACAGTGTATCTTTTTGGGGTCGTATCTTATAATACGTTAAAAATATGTTCTTTTGGGATTCTTACTAGAACCATCTTGTAGTCTTATGTCCTATAGTCTTATGTCAATAAACTTTACAAACTCCACCCTTCTCTGTAGTCTCTTCCTACAAATTGGTTGGCTACATCATAATTTGTTATTTGCATGTTTTTTCCATCCCAGTATAGCTTTTTTCTACCCAGGTAATCTCTTCTATTTTTATTATTTAAAACCCCGTATTGATAGCTACGGATAGACAAATTTTTGTCATAAAAAAGGAAGTATCATTATCTATTCTGATCAAAAAAACCAGTGCCTACACCAATGACTCTTTGATAAAACTCACCAAAAGGTTTGTAATACACAATCACAGTATATTCGTTTTCTGTTTGATAAAAAGTTCCGTTCAATTCAGATAGATTAATTTCTCCTTCTTCATTTACCGTTACAAAAGTGTAATTGTAAAAACCTTGTTTTAATAAAAAGTTGGCTTTATACCTATTCTCATTTTTATCAAATAACATTTGATTTTCTTCCGTCAATTCAAAATCATTAAACGCTCCATATACATACACCTCTTTATTTTCTAACGGTTCGTCAAACAACAAAGAAAAATGCATCATGGCATAATCGGCTTCTGTTCTTACATCATTGGCTTCTAAAGTTCTTACCACAAATTGCCCATTAATATCTGGATTGTAAGAATAACCTCTGTTTTCATCGACCTTAAAAGGATATAAATAATGATGATATACATCTTTTTTTATAATTTGTTTGATGTGTAAACTTTTATTTCTGATGATTTTATTGTCAAAATTCAAATATTCATTTCCGCCCCAAAAATTGGTTTTGTTGGTGTAGGTATATAAAAGTTGATTGGGTTTAAAAAACGTGGGCTGTAAGTCAGTAATTCTATCGTTCCAATTGTTGTTTTTTAAAATAGTAACCTTAATTTCTTGACTTGGATTGTTAATGATAAAATTAGGGTGATTTACCGAAAACTGAACGGTTTGTTGCTCGTTAAGTGTTTTTGTATTTCTACTTCTAGCAACAGAAACACCAATAGTTGCAGCACTTTCATACAACACAAATCTTCTTGTAAAAACAACCTCATCATATTCATCTAAAACGGATAATAAATAATTTCCGCTTTTGGTAATCACCGTATTTATATTAGGAATTTTCACTTCATAATGTGTGTAATTTTGAAGTGTATTGAATGAATTGGTTACATTGATAATGGTGTTTTGTTCAAATCCGTCAATATATTGACTAGACAACAATCTGCTAGATTTCCAATCGTGTGTTCTATGTTCTATCTTATATTGATATTCTTTGCTATCTGCATCCAAATCATCAAAAGACAATTCTAAAACGGTTCCTAAAGGAACAATTGAAGTATAGGAATTTCCATTCGTTGGTCGTAATTGAATGGTCTTAATAGTTTGTCCGTACATAAAGCAAGAACATATCAAAAGAAAAAAAAGAACGTATTTTCTATACATAAATTAAAAAATGAAACTTCAGCAATAATAATCAA
>JBMYWO010000267.1:0-2153 GCA_049607505.1 Polaribacter sp. | reverse complement strand
AGTTTTCAAAATAGTGGCTATTATATAATACAAGAAAAAAACACCAAAACATTTGTTAGGTGTGGTGGGTATAAAGACCGCCCGTTTCAATCTGATAATTTGCATTTAGATATTTGGGTTGACGGAATCAATTATTTACGTGATGCAGGTTCTTATAAATACAATACATCAGCAGAAAATATTAATTATTTTATGGGGGTAGAAGGTCATAATACCGTTAGTGTTGGTCAAGAAAATCAAATGCTAAAAGGAGGGCGTTTTATATGGTATTATTGGATAGATAAGATAAAAGCCTGTTTGAGTAAAAATGAAAATTATTTTGAATTTGAAGGAAGTATCAATGCCTTTAAACAACTTGGCAATAACATACAGCATACAAGAAAAGTAAAAAAAATAGTTGCTGAGAATAGTTGGGAAATTATAGATGTTGTTCATAATCAAGGAAATAAAAATATATATCAATATTGGCATCTAAATCCAAATTATTTAGATGCTATTGAAATAGTAACAAGAGATTCAGAAAATAATATAATAAAACCAATTGTAGAAGAAAAATGGTTTTCTGCCTATTATGGTATGAAAGTGAAGGGAATAAGACTTACATTTGCAAACGAAAAAAGTACTTTTAATACTACGATAAGAATTAAATAAATAGATGAGAATATTATTGATTCATCAATATTTTTTAGAAAAAGAAGATGGCGGTGGTTCGCGTTTTAATGAAATGTCTAAAATATGGGCAAATAATGATCATGAAATAACTGTAATTGCTGGAATGGTACACTATGCCACAGGAAAAAAAAGCGATAGATATAAAGGTAAATTTATTTACAAAGATGATCAGTTTTATAATAATGTAGATATTTTAAGATGCCATGTTTCAGAAAGTTATAATATAAATTTTTTAGGAAGACTTTGGGCGTATTTTTCATTTGTGTTTTCAAGTACTTATGCTGGGTTATTCAAAACCAGCCAAAAATATGATATTATTTTAGTTAGCTCACCTCCTTTATTTGTTGGAATAACAGCTTATATTTTATCAAAAATAAAAAGAATTCCGTATGTCTTTGAAGTTCGAGATTTATGGCCAGAATCGGCAATCGATACGGGTGTGCTAGAAAATAAATTAATTATTAAATTTGCTTATTGGTTTGAGAAATTTGTATATAAAAAAGCAAAACTCATTAATGTTTTAACACCACCTTTTAGAGATCGATTAATTCAAGATAAAAAAGTTCCTGCCGAAAAAATAATCTTTATACCGAATGCTGGAGATTTTATACTAGCAGAAAAAATACAAGAAAATTTTGACGCAAAGCAATTTAAAAATGAATTAGGATTAAGTGATAAATTTGTAATTACCTATGTGGGTGCCCATGGTGTGGCGAACCATTTAATTCAACTCATAGAAGCTGCTGAAAGATTGCAAGATACTTCTATTGTATTTCAACTAATTGGTGCAGGGATGCGTAAAAAAGAACTAATTAAAGAAACAAAAAAACGAAACTTAACCAATGTTATATTCAGAGATCAAGTTTCTAAAGAAGAGGTTTTTAAGTATATTTTAGCTTCAGATGCTGGGGCTTCAGTGCTTAAAAAAGTAAAGACTTTTAAAACCATATATTCAAATAAAACTTTTGATTATATGTCTTGCAAAAAACCCATTCTTTTAGCCATAGACGGTGTGTCTAGAAAACTTATTAACGATGCTGAATGTGGTATATATGTAGAACCCGAAAATATAGATGCTATTGTTGAAGGTTCAATAGCATTAGCAAACAAATCTATTGCTGAAATAAAGACAATGGGAGAAAGTGGTTTTTCTTTTGCAAAAACCCATTTTGATAGAAATGAACTAGCAAAGGAATATTTAGAAAAAATTAAATTGATTTTGTAAAAGATGTATATTTTTTACAATTATGGAATTTGATTCCATAATTGTAAGATATTTGCAAGGTGATACAAAGAGAAGCAGAAAAAAAGATGCGTTTTTTGGCTACACAATTTAAGGCAGTAGCAATAGTGGGTCCTAGGCAATCAGGTAAAACAACATTAGTTAGATATGTTTTTAAGGACAAAGCGTATGTTAATTTTGAAAACCTAGATATTCGTACATTTGCTACAGAAGATCCACGTGGTTTTTTGGCTAATTA
>JBMYWO010000266.1:0-2156 GCA_049607505.1 Polaribacter sp. | reverse complement strand
GATATTTTAAAAATATGTTTCAATACAAAAAACTAAGATTGTATATTTTTTAACCGTTAAGGCATTAAGGAAAATTAAGTTGTTAATGTTTGATTTTTTTTAATTATGTATAAATTAAAACTTCTTAAAATCCTATTCCAAATCTAAAACCTATACTAGGGTTGTTTATGAAGGCGTTTGAATTGAATAAGGACATAGTTCGTAAATCTACACCCAGCTTGTATTCAATCTTCTTCTTAGTTTTAAATTTAACACCAAACATAGTTGAAGACATTAGTCCTTGAAAAACTTCAAAAGATTGATTATTGATAGTATTTGGATCAATGCCATAACCTAATTCTGCTTGATAAAAAGGTGTAATTCTTTTGTCAAGAATATCGCCAGAAATAGATAAGTTTGCACTTAAAACAGTTGTTTGATTATTTACTTGGTAGCCATTTCCTCCTATTCCAGTATAAGGCCCGTTATATATACTATTTATCATTTCGCCACCAAGTGCAAAACCTAGCTTAGCATACTGATTAAAACGATAACCATTTGTTATTCTTAGTCCAGACCCTAAGCCACCATTCAAAATTTCTGCTTCAAAAAAATAGCCTTTTCCTTTTCTTTTATAATTGTTGATATAACTCAAAGGATTATCTTTTGGTTTTAAGTTTTCTTTTGGTTTTTCTTCACGGGTAAATTTTAAAACATCAGTTTCCGCAAAAACATATTCACTACCATCGCTGGTTTTAATTTTTATTTTTTCTCCTGGTATTTGTTCTACAATAACACCTTTTATTTTACTTCCGTTTTTTAAATGTACTACATCTATATAGTCTCCAATATTTTGCGCCATGGTAGAAAAAGAAAATGTTGTAACAAAGAGCAATAAGATAATTTTTAAATTTTTCATTTCAAATTAGTTTTAGGTTAAATAATAATCTCAAATGTATTTACTACTATTTTTTTGAAAAGTTAATTAAACTTTAAGTATGTTAATCAAAATTTTTAAAGCTTTGATTATAAAGCATTTAATTGTTAAAAACTATAAGTTCTAAAAAAATGTTAATACGCTAAAATTATATATTTATAGCAATTTTGCAAACCAATAATACAACAAACAGAATATTAAAAACCTACACCAATTCTTACTCCAGCACCAGATAATAGAGAAAAACTTTTAAAAGATTCTCCAATAATTTTCATAGTATTATTTTTATCTACGTGAACTGGTGTAGCATCATAAAAATTTGAATTTGCTTTATAGTCTAATGCTAATTTAATGTAGCCTTTTTTAATTTTTAACTTTAAGCCAAAAACCAATGCTCCCATTGGTCCGCCATAATTTGTAGTTTTATAAGCATCAAAAGCAAATAAATCATCTTCAACCAAATTTCCATATTCTTCAAATATTTCAGTGTTATTTCTTTCTATTACATATCCATAACCTAGTTCTACTTGATAATAAGGTGTTATTCTTTTATCTAAAATTTCTCCAGAAAAAGCCAAGTTTAAACTTAATGAAGGAGCTGCCAAATTTTGATAATTTATAGCCAAAACTTCAAAACCAACTCCTAAACTCAATATTGCAAACCGACTAAACTTATAGCCATTATAAACTCTAAACCCTGCTCCTTTCATACCTAAACTACTTTCAAAATCAATAGTATATCCTTTTTTAAATGGCTTAAATTTATTCATCCATAACTTTGTTCTCACTCTTTGAGAACTTAAATCTAGCTCTTTACTTACCTTTTCTATTTCAGAAAGCTGAAATTTTTTCAATTCTCCATCTTTATTTTGAATACTTACAGATTTTCCAATAATTTGCTCTAAAACAATTCCTTTTACTACAGATCCGTCTTTAAAATGTAATACATCTATATAGTCTCCAACAGATTGTGCAAATGAATTTATCGAAAATAAAAGTGTAAATAGTATTAATAAGTTTTTCATTTTTATAAAATTTAATTTATTGACTCAACTGCCAAGTTTGAAAATAAAACGGAAAATCATATTGATTATTTTAATTGAAATGTTAAAATAATTCTTAACAAGAAAAAAATTAGAAATTAATATCCTATTTATTACTTTTAAATAATGTTTAGATGGATTCTACTTTTTACAATGCTTAACTCTATTAATTTTTGCTTTTCACAAAATTATCATTC
>JBMYWO010000265.1:0-2160 GCA_049607505.1 Polaribacter sp. | reverse complement strand
TTTCTCTTTTTGATCCTTTAATTGTAATTGATTTCATTACTTTTTGTTTAAATTAATTTCTCTCTCTTTTCTCTTTTCTTTCTTCTTTTTTGGAAGATTGAGATGGACTTACATTAAAAATTGCCCACTAATTGAGGTGTTATTTTGTACTTTGTGCATAACATCTGCAAATAATGGCGCACAAGATACTACTTTTATTTTAGTGGTATTCTTTTTTAATGGAATTGTATCTGAAACTATTAATTCTGTTAAACCAGAATTTTCTATTTTCTCATAAGCATTTCCAGAAAGTATAGGGTGCGTACATATTGCACGTACACTTTTTGCCCCACGTTCCATCATTAAATTTGCAGCATGAGCTAAAGTTCCTCCAGTATCTATCATATCATCCACCAAAATAACGTTCTTTTCTTCAACATCTCCAATTAATTCCATGTGGGAAATGACATTGGCTTTTTTACGCTGTTTATAACAAATAACAACATCTGAATGTAAGTGTTTAGAATAGGCATAGGCTCTTTTAGAACCTCCCATATCTGGTGATGCAATGGTTAAATTATCTAATTGTAAATTTTTTATATACGGCATAAAAATAGTGGAAGCATACAAATGATCTACAGGTTTTTCAAAAAATCCTTGAATTTGGTCTGCGTGCAAATCCATTGTCATTATTCTTGTAGCACCTGCAGATTGTAATAAATTGGCGACTAATTTTGCACCAATAGCTACTCTAGGTTGGTCTTTTCTGTCTTGCCTAGCCCAACCAAAATATGGAATTACTGCTGTGATGTGTCTTGCTGATGCTCTTTTTGCAGCGTCTAACATCAGTAACATTTCCATTAAATTATCTGCGGAAGGAAAAGTAGAACCAATAATAAAAACACGTCTTCCTCTTACAGATTCTTCAAAAGCGGGTTGAAACTCACCGTCACTAAATTTGGTTGTTTTTACTTTTCCGAGTTCAGCATCATATTCTTTAGTAATTTTTTTTGCTAATTCTTTACTTTGCGAACAGGAAAAAAATTTTGGGGTAAGTAAATTTGAAGGCATTTAAGTGGTGTTTTTATTAGGCAACAAAAGTAGAAATTATTTGTTGAGTTTGAATAAAGAAATCCATAATAAAACTAAAATTATTTAGTAAATTTGCTTTCTATTTTGGAATGCTCAAGTGGCGGAATTGGTAGACGCGCTGGATTCAAAATCCAGTTCTTTCGGGAGTGTGGGTTCGATTCCCACCTTGAGTACAACTAAAAACCTCAACTATTTGATTGTAAATAGATTGAGGTTTTTATTGCATTAACGTATCCGTATTGATAATTTTTAGACAGCCACTTATTTATTTCCTTTAATCAAGACATTAAAAAAACATGTTTTCTAAAAGCCATCTAATAAAATTTGTCATACACCCGAAGTTAATAAACCCTAATTGTTAAATTTTTGGCATTGAATATCTCAGCAAAAACACTCCAAGATTTAGAGTTTTCAACCGTTTTACAGCAGGTTGCAGCATTCTGTATTTCTAGTTTAGGCAAAGAAAAAGTTGCTCAAATTACACCTATACCAAATAAAACAATACTATTTAAAGAACTTTATTTGGTCAATGAATATGTATCCTCTTTTGAAAGTGAAAATAGAATTCCAAACCACGGGTTTGACACTATTACTGAAAGTATTAAACGATTAACCATAGAAAATAGTTTTATTGAAACCAATGCTTTTTTAAAAATAGCAACTACTTCTTTAACCGTTAATGAATTGATTAAATTTTTTAAGAAATTTAAAGGCCAATTCCCTACTTTTTTTACCCTTACACAAGAAATAGAATTCACTACTTTTATAGATGATGAAATCAAAAAACTCATTGATATTTCTGGTGAAGTAAAAAACAATGCATCCTCGGTTTTAAAGCAAATTAGAAAAGACATACACCTTGTTCGTGGAAAAATTGGAGCTAGTTTTTCGAGCGCTTTAAGCAAAGCAATTGCAGCGGGTTATGTAGATGATATTAAAGAAACGGTTGTTGACAATCAGCGTGTTTTGGCAGTTTTGGCGATGCACAGAAAAAAAGTAGCGGGCAGTTTGTTGGGTTCTTCAAAATCTGGAAACATTGTCTATATTGCTCCACAAACAACACTTTCATACAGCAGAGAATATCAGAAT
>JBMYWO010000264.1:0-2182 GCA_049607505.1 Polaribacter sp. | reverse complement strand
ACCAAAGAGATGGAGAAACAAATATCGAAGCAGGAAAAAGAAGGCTGTATGAAGAAATGGGTTTTACCACAGAGTTAAAAGAAGTTTTTTGGTTTGTTTATAAAGCACCTTTTGATAATGGTTTAACCGAACACGAATTAGATCACGTACTTGTTGGTACATTTAATGATGCGCCAATTATTAATAAAGAAGAAGTAGAAAATTATAAATGGATGTCTTTAGAAGCTGTAAAAAAAGATATAGAAAAGCAACCAGAAATCTATACAGAATGGTTTAAGATTATTTTTAAAGAATCTTTTGAAAAATTACGTTTTCAGTCGCAGTGAACAGTTGCAGTATTCAGTTTTCAGTCACAGTTTTCAGTGAGCAACTGACTGGTAAATGCCCACTGCGACTGAAAACTGAATACTGAAAACTATTAATCTTTAAATAAACGTATGCCCATAGTTACAGTTCATAGAAAAGCCCATTTTAATGCTGCTCATAGACTCTACAAAAAAGAGTGGTCTGATGAAAAAAATGCAGCAGTTTTTGGTAAATGTAGCAACCCAAATTTTCATGGACATAATTATAATTTAATAGTTTCTGTTACTGGAGAAATTGACCCAGAAACTGGTTTTGTGATGGATTTGTCTATTTTAAGAAGATTGATAAAATCTGAAATAGAAGAAACTTTAGATCATAAAAACTTAAATATAGAGGTAGCAGAATTCAAAAATTTGAATCCAACAGCAGAAAATATTTCGGTCGTTATTTATAATAAATTAAGAAAGCATATTCCTAATCAGTTAGACTTAAAAATAAAATTGTACGAAACCGAGCGCAATTTTGTTAGTTATTCAGGGAAGTAAAACTCTATGAAGCAAATAGATCAGCTTATAAAATTTGAACCCATTTTAAAAGAAAAAATTTGGGGAGGAGAAAAACTAAAAACTCTTTTAGATAAAAAATCAACAAGAAATAATATTGGCGAAAGTTGGGAAATTTCTGATGTAGAAGGCGATACTTCTATGGTTGTGAATGGAACATTAGCAGGGAAGAACTTAAAAGAATTAATTTCTGAATACAAAGGAAATTTGGTTGGCGATAAAATCTATACACACTTTGGCGAAAAATTTCCGCTTTTAATAAAATATATTGATGCCAAAGAAGCGTTGAGCATTCAATTACATCCACATGATGATTTGGCAAAAAAACGCCACAATTCCTTTGGAAAAACAGAAATGTGGTATGTAATGCAAGCTGACCAAAAAGCCAATCTAATAGTTGGTTTCCAAAAAGACGTTACTTCAGAAGAATATTTACATCATCTAGAAAATAAATCGTTGACAGCTATTTTAAATATTGATGAAGTAAAAAAAGGCGATGTATATTTTATTCCCACAGGAAGAGTACATGCTATTGGAGCAGGAGTTTTGTTGGCTGAAATTCAGCAAACATCAGACATCACCTATAGAATTTATGATTGGGACAGACCAAATCCTGATGGAACTTTTAGAGATTTACATACAAAAGAGGCTATAGATGCGATTGATTATTCTTCAAAAAAATCGTATAAAACAGTGTATTCTTCTATTCAAAACACCTCATCAGAAATTGTTTCTTGCCCCTATTTTACCACCAATGTGTTGCCAATAAAAGGAAGCATTTCTTTACATCATGCTGATAAAGATTGTTTTGTAATTTATATGTGCGTAAGCGGAAATGTTGTTTTTGAGTATAAAAATCAAACAGAAATCGTAAAAATGGGCGAAACTATTTTAGTTCCTGCTTGTATAAAAAATATCAAAATAACTTCGGAAGAAAGTTCGGAGTTGTTGGAAGTGTATATTAAATAGTTGTTTTTAGCCCCTATGACAAAGAATATTTTAGTCTTTAAAATTACATTATAATTTAACATCTTGTTGAATTTCGTATATTTATAGAATGAAAAAACAACGGATATATTTAGATACTTCGGTTTTTGGAGGATATTTCGATAAAGAATTTGAGGAATTTACTAAACCGCTTTTTGAGCGTATAAAAAATGGTGAATTTAGAGTTTTGCTTTCTGCTGTTTTACAAAGAGAATTGAAACCTGCACCTGAAAAAATTGTAAAACTCATTACGGAATTGAAAAGTGAATACACAGAATTTCTTGATGAAAATGACGAAGCTGTGAACTTAGCAACAGAATATATAA
>JBMYWO010000263.1:0-2183 GCA_049607505.1 Polaribacter sp. | reverse complement strand
AAACAGTCCAATCATCCGTAGTCATTTCACTTGCAGCACGAGAACGATTTTTTTGTTTTTCTAATTCTTTTTGAAACCCTTTTTCGTCAAGAGTGAATCCTTTTTCGCTTACTATTAAAGCTGTTAAATCAATAGGAAAACCATACGTATCATATAGTTCAAAAGCTTTTTTGCCCGAAATTTCTTTCGATTCAGAAAAATCAATAATTGTGTCTAATAATAGTAAGCCTTTATCTAAAGTTCTTAAAAAAGAGGTTTCCTCTTCTTTAATTACATTTTCTATGAGTTGTTTTTGAGTTTTTATTTCAGGAAAAGCAGCCCCCATTTTTTGACTCAAAATAGCCACCAATCTATACATAAAAGGTTCTTTTTTATCTAAAAAAGTAAACCCGTAACGAACAGCTCTTCTGAGAATTCTTCTTATCACATAACCTGCGCCTGTATTACTTGGCAACTGCCCGTCGGCTATGGAAAACGCAACCGCTCTGACGTGATCAGAAATTACACGAATAGCAATGTCCACCTTTTCATTGTTCCCATATTTCGTATTGGTTATGATTTCAATTTCTCTGATAATAGGCGTAAAAACATCGGTGTCATAATTCGATTTTACATTTTGTAAAACCATACACAAACGTTCAAAACCCATGCCTGTATCTATGTGCTTGTTGGGTAAAACCTCTAAATCGCTTGAAGCTCTGCGATTGTATTGTATAAAAACCAAGTTCCAAATTTCTACCACGTGTGGATGGTCTTTATTGACCAAATCTTTTCCAGAAGTTTTTGCTTTTTCTTCCGCAGAGCGAATATCCACATGAATTTCTGAACACGGGCCACAAGGGCCTTGCTCGCCCATTTCCCAAAAATTATCTTTTTTATTACCTAAAACAATATGAGATTCATCCACAAAGGTCTTCCAAATGTCCATTGCTTCTTGGTCCAGACTGGTACCGTCCACTTTGTCTCCTTCAAAAACAGTTACGTATAAAATATCTTTATCAATTCCATACACTTCAGTTAATAGTTCCCAAGCCCAAGCAATGGCTTCTTTTTTAAAGTAATTTCCAAAACTCCAATTTCCTAACATCTCAAATAATGTATGATGATAGGTGTCATAGCCAACTTCTTCTAAATCGTTGTGTTTTCCAGAAACACGTAAGCATTTTTGAGAATCTGCAATTCTATTATTTTTAGGTGTTGCATTCCCTAAAAAATATTCTTTAAATGGTGCCATTCCAGAATTAACAAACAGTAATGTTGGGTCGTCTTTGGTAACCATTGGTGCAGACGGAACGATTAAGTGCGATTTTTTTTTAAAAAAATCTAAAAATGTAGCACGAATTTCTTGAGACTTCATAGAGTTGTATGTTTTCCTATACTTGGAAAAATTACTAAACACATAATAAAAATATTTGAGACCTTTCAGGTTTTTAAAACCTGAAAGGTCTAATTATGTACGTAGAAAAATTGTTAATATATCATTAAAAAAATCACTCAAAAAAAGCAATTATAAAATATTTTGTAAATTCGTAGGTTTTCAATAAAGAACAGCCTTAAAATTAAACACAAAAATACTATAATTTAAGATTATGGCGAAAGTAAAATATTATTATGATGCAGACACTTTGTCTTATAGAAAAATCTCTGTACAGAAAGGATATTATCATAAAAGAATCATCTTTTTAACTTTAGCGGGTTTATTAATTGCTTTTTTCGGGTTTATTGGTTTTAGTCAATTTTTAATGTCACCAAATGCAAGGTCTCAAAAACGAGAATTAGATAATTTTAAATTGCAATATGAATTGTTATCAAAACGATTAGAAGAAAATTCATCAATTATTAGTCAACTTCAAGAAAGAGATAATAATATTTATAGAACTTATTTTGAAGCAGAACCTATTTCGGACGAGCAACGAAAAGCAGGGTTTGGGGGTGTGAATCGATATAAATATTTAGATGGATTTGACAATTCTTCTATGATAAAAAAACTGACCAAAGACATTGATATTTTATCTAAACAAACAGTGGTACAGTCTAAATCGTTAGATGAAGTTGTAGTATTGGCTAAAGAAAAAGAAAAAATGCTGTCTTCTATACCCGCCATTTTGCCAGTAAAATTACAGGATTTAACAAGAATGGCTTCTGGGTATAAACTTAGAATGCACCCCATTTTAAAAATAATA
>JBMYWO010000262.1:0-2208 GCA_049607505.1 Polaribacter sp. | reverse complement strand
AAATTATACAAACCTGTTTTTGAAAAATGCTATATTATTAAAATCTTAAACTTGTCGTTTTTCAGCAAACCCTAATTAGAGGTTTTAGAAAAACATCTTACAGAGCATACCTATATGGATTCTAAAGGTATTGTAGCCTGGATTCAAAAAGAATTCAATATTAATTTCTTTAGAAAAGCATTTTCCATTTGATGATTACTTTAGCATTTTTAAAATCAAAATTATTTTCTGATGACTTTCCAACCACTGAACTCAAACTTATTTGTGAAGTATTCATGGTAAAAAGGTATCCTACTCCCAAGCCCAATAAGGTTTCATTATTAGCAAGAATTTCAGCGGTTCCAATATCTGTAACCGAGTATAAATAAGACGTTTGTGAAGTTAAATACCGATATTCTATATTAAAAAAACTAAAAGCATTTGTATAGATGCTTTGCTCATTAAACCCTCTAATACTATTGGCACCTCCAATTCTAAAAAGTTCGTTATCAACATAATTATCTGAATTCAAATAGCCCGTTTTATTTCTAATATACATACTACCTCTTTCATCAAATTTCCACAAGTAAGAAGCGGTAAAATTAATTTTAAATTGGTTGGAAGCAGTGTCAAGAAATTTCCGTTTTCCTACCGTTGGATTTATTTCTACATAAAAAGTGTCATTTAAAAACGCATCATTTTTAGGAATTTGATATTGAAATTGTAATCCTACAAAATAGTTCTTAAAATCTTTAATAGTAGTGGCAGTATCTTCTTGAAGATTTTCTGATGTTTCAGAATTGTAGGTAATCGCTACTTTCGATTTTGAATTCAAATTGTAAGTAATTCCTGAATGAAATTTTACATTCAAAAAAGTACTGTCTTGTTTATAAATATTAAAAGAGACGTTTGGTGTAATGGCTGAATTGAACACAAAAGGAAGTTCAGCAGCTATTTTAAATTCCTGCTTTTCATTGCCAACACTATTCCAAAAAAGCTCAAAATTTTCGCCAGTATGCAAAACGTTGTTTAACTTTAAATCTACATGACCATTCAATAAAACTTTTCCGCTTTCCTCTGATGCAACATTTACCAAACCGTCAAAACTGTTATTCTGATGTTTTTTTAAATACATATATAATACCGTAGAATCTTTTGTGAATAGAACTTCAGGAGGTTTTATTTCTTTTACAAACCGTAAAGATTTTGTTGCATCAGAAATTTCTTTTATTTTTCCGCTATTAAAAACGGTTTTTTCTGAAATATCAAAATGATGTTTTATATAGGATGTAGGAAATAATTCATAGCCTTTCACAATCACGTTATTGATATTTCTTTTTTTAGATTGATAAACCTCCAATTCGGCAAAAAGTATATTGCCTCTTACACTCGGATTTTTTAATTGAATTTTAGAAAAAGACTTTCCTTTAGCATCTAATTTTTTGGAAGCTGAATTCAACATAGACTGCAACTTTTCAATAGGAATAATAATAGAGTCCGTTTCTTTTTTTAAACCATTTGTAAACTTACGAATCACAACATGATCTATTTTTTGTCCCAAAGAAAAATAAGCAGTAAATTTTTTATTACCCTTAGCAATACTATCCACCGTATTCGTAAAATATCCTTGATTTTTTAGATAGTCTGATATTCTATACACCTCATTATAAAGCAATGTTGAGTTAGTATGATTTTTTTGAAAATCAATATTTTTTAAAACTTCAATATTACTTGCGTTTTTAGATGAAATTTTTAAGGTAAAATCTTGTGCAAAAAAATCATCAGAAAAGATGACTAAAAAAAATGTATATATATAAGGTAGAAATTTTTGCTTCAAAATCATCTATAATTATGCTCAAATGTAATGTAAAATGGTGTAATTGTTAAAGGGGACTGACTATACTCAAAACACAAAAACCACCGTTTTTACACCGTGGTTTTATTTCTATTTTGAAAAATTTGTTTTTATTTCTTTACAAATCTGTACTAGCAGGTATTATCTTTACGCAGCCCAAGTTTCTATAACCTTACCTTTTCGTTGCAGTACAGTTACCCCTTTGTTTAAAGCTTTTTCTCTCAATTCATCGTTAATGTGGAATGTTGCCAAGCCCAAATGATGTTGGTAGCCTGAAAATTCTGGATACAGTTTTTTGAAATTTACTGCCTTTTTGTTCAAAGGGTGTACGACAAATTTCCCATTTTAGGCTAAAAAGTTTATTTTTAGGGAAA
>JBMYWO010000261.1:317-2234 GCA_049607505.1 Polaribacter sp. | reverse complement strand
TATCATCATAGGCTTTGATATAGGTTACAGGATTAGAACGAGAGGAACGCCCAATGGGGTTTTGGTCAATAAATTCTATATGCTTTAAGTTTTCAAAACTTCCTTTGATTGTTGTATGCTGCCCGATTTTATCGCCATAACCAATCAATTTTTTTTGTATGGATGGATATAGAATTTTCTTGACCAAAGTACTTTTCCCACTTCCAGAAACTCCCGTAATTACCGCCAAAGAATTTAGAGGAAACGTAACATCAATATTCTGTAAATTGTTTTCTCTTGCACCAATAATTTGAATATTATTTTTTGAGGTTCTACGTTTTGTGGGTACTTCAATTTTTAGATCTTCATTCAAGTATTGGGCCGTTAAAGAATTGGATGTTAAGATTTCAGAAAAAGTTCCTTCGGCAACAATGCTACCGCCAAAAGTACCAGCTTTTGGCCCAATATCTATAATATAATCAGCTTCTTTCATAATGTCTTCGTCATGTTCCACCACCACCACTGTGTTGCCTAAATCACGTAAATTTTTTAAAACACCAATCAGACGTTCTGTATCTTTTGGATGCAATCCAATACTGGGTTCATCTAAAATATACATAGAACCTACTAAAGAACTTCCTAGTGAAGTGGCTAAATTTATTCGCTGACTTTCGCCTCCTGAAAGTGTGTTTGAAGTTCTATTTAAGGTCAAATAATTTAAACCCACATCGTTTAGAAATTGCAATCTGTTGTTGATTTCTGTCAGCAGACGCTTTGCTATTTTTTGTTCGTAGTTGTCTAAAGAAATGTTTTTAAAAAGCAGAGCCAATTCATCCAAAGGAAGTGTAACCAAATCAGAAATTGTTTTGTCATTTATTTTTACATAACCTGTTTCTTTGCGCAGTCGTTTTCCGTGACAATCTGTACAAGTTGTTTTTCCACGATAGCGAGAAAGCATCACTCTGTTTTGAATTTTATAACTTTTTTCTTCTAAAGTTTTAAAGAAATGATGAATTCCGTTAAACTTTTTAGTTCCGTTCCAAACCAATTCTTTTTGCTTGTTGGATAATTCAAACCAAGGTTTGTGAATAGGAATATGAAAAGCGACTGCATTCAATATTAAATCTTCTTTATAATGGACATAAGAAGGGGTTTTAAAGGGAAAAATACAATCTTCATAAATGGATAAACCTGTATTTGGAATGACCAAATCTTCGTCAATTCCAATTACATTTCCATAGCCTTCACAGGTTGGGCAAGCACCATAAGGATTGTTGAAACTAAAAAAATGTGTATTGGGTTCTAGAAAAGTAATTCCATCTAATTCAAATTTATTGCTAAATGTTGCAAGTTCTGTAGTTTCTATATTTTCGATATAACAAATACCTTTTCCTTCAAAAAAAGCAGTTTGAATAGCATCTGCCAAACGATTGAAAAAATCTTCATCATCTTTAATAATAATCCTATCGACCACTAAAAATAGGTCTTCATTTTTATATTCTTTTAAAAGGAAATCATCAATTCTATACACCGTATTTTTATATTTTAAACGCGCATATCCTTGTTGTTTTAAAACGTTTAAAACAGTTTTTAAATCTCTATTTTCATTGATACTAATGGGTGCTAGAAGCAATAATTTTGTATTTTCTTCAATTGTTTTTACATAATTAATAACGTCTGAAACGGTGTGCTTTTTTACTATTTTACCAGAAATAGGCGAATAGGTAGTCCCAATTCTAGCGTATAATAATTTTATATAATCGTAAATTTCTGTGGAAGTTCCCACAGTAGAACGTGGATTGGTAGCATTTACTTTTTGCTCTATGGCAATGGCAGGTGCAATGCCTTTAATATAATCTACTTTTGGTTTGTGCAATTTTCCTAAAAACTGACGTGCATACGAAGACAAACTTTCTACATAGCGTCTTTGACCTTCTG
>JBMYWO010000261.1:0-307 GCA_049607505.1 Polaribacter sp. | reverse complement strand
AGAAGATTTTCCTGAACCAGAAAGTCCCGTAATAACTACTAATTTATTTCTAGGTATGACAACATCTATATTTTTTAAATTGTGGAGTTTTGCTCCTTTAATGATGATGTTTTCTTTAGGATTTATGGTGGAAATATCTTGCTTCATTTAGTAAAAAAATAAGCTATAAAAATACCATATTTTTAAACGATTAGAAAAATAACACACAAAATTTGTTAAATAAATTTGTTGTTTTAAAAAATAATACACATATTTGTAATTCGTTTTTATCATTTAAAATCAGCATATATAGAATAAAATTACTTTT
>JBMYWO010000260.1:0-2290 GCA_049607505.1 Polaribacter sp. | reverse complement strand
TGGAATATCGGTGCGAAAGGGTGTGTTTTAACGGATTTTGTGTTTCTAAAGTAAATGGAGGTGAAAATTAGAAAATGTAGCGGTAAAATAGATTGATTTAATGTTTAAAAATGTCAGTTCACTGATGTTTTTTTTTGAATAAAAGTATCAGTGGGTTGATGTTTTTAATATGTAAAAGTGTCAATGAACTGATATTTATTGCTATTTTTGTAGGATTGATTGAATACACTATCATGGAATTACTACAAGAAAAATTTTACCAAAAATACCAATTCACGTCTACAAAGTTAGTTCGTGAATTTGCAAATAACATTGATTGGTCTAACCGTTTAATAGGTGTGAAAGGAAGTCGTGGTGTAGGGAAAACGACCATGATTTTGCAGTATATTAAGTTGAATTACAAGCCAAATCATACGGTTTTGTATGTGAGTTTAGATAGTTTGTATTTCACCCAAAATACGCTGTATGATTTAGTAGACAACTTTTATAAAAAAGGAGGTCAATTCTTAGCAATTGATGAGGTACATAAATATGCAAATTGGGCTATTGAGGTAAAAAACATTTATGACGATATGCCAAATCTCAAAATGGTTTTTACGGGTTCGTCTTTATTGCATTTAAATCAGTCAAAGGCAGATTTAAGCCGAAGAGCAGTAATGTATGAAATGCCAGGGCTTTCGTTTAGAGAGTTTCTCTTTTTTGAAAAAGGTATTCATTTACCGGTGTATGAACTTCAAGATTTATTGAGTAACCATGTTGAAGTTGCCATGAGCGTTTTGGAAAATGTGAAACCCTTGGAGTATTTTTCGAAGTATTTGGATTATGGATATTTCCCGTTCTACTTAGAAAATAAGAATTCCTTTCATCAAAAATTATCGGAAACCGTTTTGACTGTCCTTGAAGTAGACGTAGCGCAATTTGCTAAAATACAGACAGGTAATGTTGTTTATTTAAAAAAGCTTTTAGCTATTATTAGTAATTCAGTTCCCTTTAAACCAAATATGAATTCATTAAGTGAGCGTACTGGAATAAGTTTAAATACAATGAAAGGGTATTTGAAATTACTTCACGATGCAGAGTTGTTACAGTTGCTATATGTAACTGGAAAAGGAATTAACAGTTTAAATAAACCAGAGAAAATTTACCTAGGAAACACGAACTTGATTTATAATCAAGCAGGCGCAAAACCCAATATTGGTAATATTAGAGAGACCTTTTTCTTTAATCAGGTAAAAGTTAAAAACAAGGTAAAGGCTTCTGCTTCTGCAGATTTTTTGATCAACGAAAGCTACACATTTGAAGTTGGCGGAAAGAACAAAACCAAGAAGCAAATCAAAGGGTTAGCGGATGCCTATGTGGTAAAAGATGATATTGAAATTGGCTCTGGAAACACGATTCCTTTATGGATATTTGGGCTTATGTATTGATATGTGCAAGTAAGTCTTTTTTAAGTTGTCTTTATGGTCTAATTTATTGATAATCAGCCCCCCCCCTGTAATCGGTTTTTGCGATTTAACAAAAATTGCACAATATTAATTTGGAAACATTGTTTGTCTCTATCTATTATTGTGATACCAAAAAACTACTCAATTAAAACTCATTAATTATTCTCATCCGTATTTCTTTTAACCAAACCCCAAATAATATTTCATGCAAAAAATTAAAACCTTGTGCGCAGTACACCATGCCATAAAAACTCAAATGAAAGGCTCTACCACCGAAATAGCCGAACGTGTTGGTCTTTCAAGAAGTTGTTTTTACAAATACATAGAAGAAATAGAAAACTTTGGTGCGGAAGTTAGTTACTCCCGTTCTAAACGATGTTTTACTTACGAAAAACCTTTTGAACTCAAATTAGAAATAAACGATAACGGGATGTCTCAAATATTTGGAGGAAGAAATTTTATTCCGTCCACGAAAAATGGACGGAAGGGTTTTATGTTTGACATCTCAAACGAGGAAGACCACCTCAATTTGTAATAACACAATTACTTAGACAGTCTAAAAAAATGTCTAAAACACATTAAAGAAAAAAAGGAAGTGCGGCAACACTCCCTTTTAAGACGTACAAAGTCAAGTGTTGTTTTAAGTGTGTGATTTGGTTAAGTTGAAGATATTTTTATTCTTAACAAGGCATAAAAATAAAAGAATAGCGGTGTCTATGGTTTTATTTTTTAACGCAGAGAAGAATAAACAAAGATCAAAACTTGGGCCAATAGAACACAATTGAAAGAACGCTCAGCTTGCCGGCTATAGATTACGTACGCATATCAGCAACTGTACGGTGCCG
>JBMYWO010000259.1:0-2299 GCA_049607505.1 Polaribacter sp. | reverse complement strand
AGTGCTTATTTGGATACTTCATAACCAACTCCGCTTGATTGTCAAGAAAATATTTGAACTCTTTATCTAGCATACCATTATTATTTTGCTTTATACAAATTAATAAAACATACACAAATATACGAAAAATTTGTGTATGATGTCGTGTAAAATTAATGGCCAATTATACTCAAGTAGCAAATGCAACTTTCATTTATAAGATAGATTTTGTAAGATATTTTTAACAAAGTTTCGTTATTTTTATACTTTTACAAATATGGAAAAAAATGAAGTTTTTGCTATCGGTATTATGTCTGGAACTTCTTTAGACGGAATCGATTTTGTCTATATAAAATTTGATAAAAATAATTATACAAATTTTAAAATTCTAAACGCAAAAACAATTTCTTATTCTAATGAATGGAAACGCAAACTACAAACAGCAATTTCTTTTTCTGATGAAATATTGAAAAAATTAGATATTGATTATGGACAATTATTAGGTGAAAAAACGAATGCTTTTATTGATGAATTTAACATCAATAAAATTGATTTTATCACTTCACACGGGCATACAATTTTGCATCAACCTGATAAAGGAATTACACTTCAAGTAGGTAATGGACAGGTTATTGCCAATATTACAAATCAAAAAATTATTTGCGATTTCAGAACCCAAGATGTACAATTGGGCGGACAAGGAGCGCCACTTGTACCTATTGGCGATGAGTTATTATTTTCTGAATATAACTATTGCTTAAATCTAGGCGGTTTTGCAAATATTTCTTTTAGAAAAAATAATAGAAGAATCGCTTTTGATATTTGCCCTGTTAATATTGTTATGAATTTTTATGCTGAAAAATTGGGTTTTGAATATGATGATAAAGGAAAAATTGCATCCGAAGGAAACATACATATTGATTTGTTACATCAATTAAATTCACTAGAATTTTATCAACAAAAACCGCCAAAATCATTAGGTTTAGAGTGGGTTCAACAAGAAGTTTTTCCAATAATTGATTTATATAAAATTTCAGAAAAAGATATTTTAAGAACTTTTGTAGAGCATATTGCCATTCAAATAACAAATCAATTAGAGGCAAACACAAAAATTTTAATTACAGGAGGAGGAACTTTTAACGATTTTTTAATTTCAAGAATCAAGTTTTTAACTCAAGTTGAAATCATTATTCCTTCAAAAGAAATTATTAATTTTAAAGAAGCCTTGGTTTTTGCTTTTTTAGGGGTATTGCGTGTTGAGAATAAAGTGAATTGTTTAAAATCAGTAACAGGAGCAAGAGAAGACCATTCTTCTGGAAATATTTTTTACCCCAAAGAAAATTAAATAAGTTTGAACAATCGTTTTATTTACTGTAAGTTTGTCTTAACCTCAAAAAGATAAGCACTTAAATCATTTAAAGAAATAAACACAACATTTGAGATAGCATTATAAAGAATTAACTTAAAACCAAATAGTAGTATGGAATCAGTTATTATCATCGTATTTGTAATGGGCTATTTAGCCATTACTTTAGAGCATAATTTGAAGTTAGATAAGTTAATTCCTGCTTTGATTATGATGGCAGTTTGTTGGGCATTAGTTGCGCTAGGTATAGACAACTTTCCTAATTGGTTCGATTCTAGCAAACACGCTTTAGTAGAAGGTTTTGGAAGTTTAATTCACGATGAAAAATTGCATTTAGTAGAAGAAACCTTATTACATCATTTAGGAAAAACAGCAGAAATTTTGGTATTCCTTTTAGGTGCAATGACTATTGTAGAAATTATCGATTACTTTGATGGATTTTCTACCATCAAGGGCTATGTTCGTTTTAAGAGTAAAAAGAAATTATTATGGATGTTTTCTATTTTAGCATTCATCCTTTCTGCAATTATAGATAACCTTACAGCAACCATTGTTCTCATTTCTATACTTCAAAAAATTGTTAAAAAGAGAGACGATAGAATTTGGTTTGCAGGTTTAATTATTATTGCGGCTAATGCAGGTGGTGCTTTTTCGCCAATAGGAGATGTTACCACAACAATGCTATGGATTGGCGACAAAGTAAGTACAGGAATGTTGTTCTTATACCTATTTATCCCATCACTTTTATGTATGATTGTCCCCTCTTTTATCGCTACATTTTTACCTGCTTTTAAAGGTGAAATTGATTTTGATACGGAAAATGACAACGCACCAAAAAGTCAACACAGTGCAAGAATGCTATATTTAGGTTTGGGGGCTATTTTATTTGTTCCCATATTTAAAACCGTAACACATCTACCACCTTATGTGGGTATGATGCTTTCTTTGGCAGTT
>JBMYWO010000258.1:0-2301 GCA_049607505.1 Polaribacter sp. | reverse complement strand
ATTTATTAGTTCTACAGGAATTTGCTCTCGTAGGGAAGCAGAAAAATTAATTGTAGAAGGGCGTGTAACCATCAACGGAAATCCTACACAATTAGGAAATAGAGTTTTTAAAAACGATGTTGTAAAAGTTGATGGTAGATTGTTAAAACAGAAACCAAAAACACTTTATATTGCTCTAAACAAACCTGTTGGAGTTGTCTCTACCACAGACTCAAGAGAAAAAAATAATATTATAAAACATATTAATCATCCTGAAAGATTGTTTCCCATTGGTCGTTTAGACAAACCTTCTGAAGGTTTAATTTTTTTGACAAATGATGGCGATATTGTCAACAAAATTTTACGTGCAGGAAACAATCACGAAAAAGAATATATCGTTTCTGTTGATAAAACAATTGACCAAGATTTTATTAAAAAAATGAGTCATGGAATTCCTATTTTAGGAACGGTTACCAAAAAATGTATCGTTGAAAAAACTAGCGAGAAAGTTTTTAAAATTATTTTGGTTCAAGGCTTAAATCGTCAAATAAGAAGAATGTGTGAATATTTAGGATATGAAGTAACCAAATTGAAACGCACACGAATTATGAATGTTCAACTTGGAAACTTACGCGTTGGTGATTGGCGGGAAATTACATCCGAAGAATTAAAAGAGATCAATACAATGATTGCATCATCCTCTAAAACAGAGGAGGCTTCCCTTAATCTTTCCAAAGGATGGAAACTCTCAAATGAAACAAAAGAAAAGAAGCACAAAAGTTCATCAACAAAAAATAATTTCAATAAAAAAAGTGCTTCTTTTAGAAAACCTTCATCAAAAAATAGAAGGAAACGTAGGTTTTAAAAAAACACTATTATTGCCTTATAAAAAAGCATAAGAACCAAGGTTTAATTTCTCAAAACTCCCCGAGAAATTACAATTTTCTGAATTTCAGAAGTACCTTCATAAATCTGCGTAATTTTTGCATCGCGCATCAAACGCTCTACATGATACTCTTTTACAAAACCATTTCCGCCGTGAATTTGTACAGCTTCCACAGTTTGTTCCATGGCAACTTTAGAGGCATATAGTTTTGCCATAGCACCAGACATATCATAATTATTGCCTTGATCTTTGTCCCAAGCAGCTTTTGTAACTAGCATTCTTGCAGCTTCAATTTCTGTGTACATATCTGCCAATTTAAAAGCAATTGCCTGATGATTGCAGATTTCTGTACCAAAAGCCTTACGCTCTTTAGAATATTTAAGGGCTAATTCATACGCTCCAGAGGCGATTCCTAAAGCTTGCGCTGCAATGCCAATTCTTCCACCAGAAAGTGTTTTCATAGCAAACTTAAAACCAAAACCGTCATCGCCAATTCTATTTTCTTTGGGAACTTTTACATCATTAAATTGCAAGGTATGTGTGTCTGAACCACGTATTCCTAATTTATCTTCTTTAGGACCAATATGAAAACCTTCCATTCCTTTTTCAACAATAAAAGCATTAATTCCTTTATGTCCTTTTGCTTTATCGGTTTGTGCAATTACCAAATAAACATCTGCACGACCGCCATTGGTAATCCAATTTTTTGTTCCATTGATAAGATAATAATCACCTTTATCTTCTGCAGTAGTTGCCTGCGAAGTGGCATCCGAACCTGCTTCTGGTTCACTTAAACAGAATGCACCCAAGTATTCGCCAGTAGCTAATTTGGTTAAATACTTTTGTTTTTGCTCTTCGGTTCCATAAGCCTCTAAACCATAGCACACTAACGAGTTATTAACAGAAACCATTACAGAAGCAGACGCATCTATTTTAGAAAGTTCTTCCATAATTAATATATAAGAAATGGTGTCCATTCCACTTCCACCATATTTTGGATCAACCATGATTCCTAAAAAACCGACATCGCCCATTTTTTTTACCAAATCATCTGGAAACTCTTGTTTATTGTCTCTTTCAATTACTCCTGACAACAATTCTGTTTGCGCAAAATCTCTTGCGGAGTTACGTATCATGATGTGTTCTTCTGTTAAGCTAAAGTTCATATTATATTTTAATTATGTGTAAATTTAAGAATTACGTTCGTGGCAATGTTTGAATTTTTTGTTACTTCGCAAATATTACCAAATCATATGACTTAACAACTAATTACCCTATTATTTTTGTGCGCATTGTAATGTTTTCATAATATTCTTGGAATTTCCAAACTTCCGAGTGCAAGAATTACTCTTGGTATTTGATTCATAAAATCTATTTCTATTACTCGGTCATCAAATACAAAGTTGATATTTTCTTCGTCAATATATTCGGTGTAA
>JBMYWO010000257.1:0-2317 GCA_049607505.1 Polaribacter sp. | reverse complement strand
TGACAATCTATAAGTTATGAAAAAAGGAAATTCCATAAAATTATTCGAAAACCAGAAAGTACGTACTCAATGGAACGAACAAGAAGAAAAATGGTATTTTTCTGTGGTAGATGTGCTTCAAATACTTACAGAGAGTGTAGATGTTAGTGCTTATTGGCGTAAATTAAAACAACGTTTAAAAAAAGAAGGAAATGAAACCGTGACAAATATTCACGGTTTAAAAATGCTTGCCAAAGATGGCAAAATGCGACAAACAGATGTAGCAAATACAGAGCAGTTATTTAGGTTGATACAATCTGTACCATCTCCCAAGGCAGAACCTTTTAAAATGTGGATAGCAAAAGTAGCGCGTGAGCGTATAGACGAAATTGAAGACCCAGAATTAGGGTTTGATAGATTAATGGAAACTTACCTAAAGAAAGGCTATAGTAAACAATGGGTAAACCAACGGCTAAAAAGTATAGAAGTTAGAAAAGGGCTTACCGATGAATGGGAGGAAAGAGGCGTGAAAAAAGGTGTAGAATATGCCATACTTACCAATGAAATTACAAAAGCTTGGAGTGGTCTTGATGTAAAAAAATACAAGCAATTAAAAGGACTTAAAAAAGAAAACTTACGAGACAATATGAGTAATTTAGAACTCGTATTAAATATGCTTGCAGAAGCTACAACCACAGAAATAAGCAAAGAAAAAAAACCAAAAGATTTTAAAGAGAATAAAAAAATAGCCAAACAAGGCGGAACAATTGCTGGTAATACCAGAAAAGAAATTGAAGAAAAAACAGGTAAAAAAATAGTGAATAAATTATCTGCAAAGAACTATTTAGACTCTAAAAATTAGTAGAATGAAAGGATTTAATTTTGAAAAAAACCTAGATCATCAAACACAAGCCGTAAAAAGTACGGTTGCCGTTTTTGATAATTTAGAAGTAGAAAACCCAAAAGGAGTTGATAGGCAATTTCTTAATCCTGTTTTAAAAATGTATGATGGCAATACCACTTATGCTAAAAACATTATAAAAACGCAAGATTCAAATGGTATAAAAAGTGAGGTTAAACTAAACTTACACAGTAAAAGCAACATCATAGATATTATGATGGAAACTGGTACAGGAAAAACCTATACTTATACCAAAACCATTTTTGAACTCAATAAAAACCACGGGATTTTTAAATTTATTGTCATTGTGCCTACGCTTTCTATTAAAGCTGGAACAGTCGATTTTTTAAAAAGTGATAGTGCAAGAGCACATTTTAAAGAGCAATATGGCAAAACCATTAAACTGCATATTGTAGAAAGTAAAAAAGGAGGTAAAAACAAAAAATCGTTTATGCCACCTGCGGTAAACAGTTTTGTAAACGCAGGCGTTTACGAAAAAAATAGCATTCAGGTCATGGTTATCAATGCAGGAATGGTAAACTCTGAAACTATGCGAAAGCATTTTGATAAAAATTTAATAGACAAATACAATGTGCCTTTTGATGCTATTGCAGCTACAAAACCCTTTCTAATAATAGATGAACCACATAAATTTGGAACTACAAAAACCACCTTTGAGAATATTCAAAAAATGAATCCGCAATTTATTTTGCGTTATGGGGCTACATTTCCAGAAAAAGAAATAAAAGTAAAAGACCATTTGTCTAACAAACTAGTAAAACAAAGAGTAAAAGATTATCATAACCTGATTTATACCTTAACTGCAGTTGATTCTTTCAATCGTAATTTAGTAAAAGGCGTAACTGGTCATATTATAGGTTTTGAGGATGGAAAAAATGCAATTGTAAAACTGAATAATACAGACGGCAAGGAAGCCACTTTTGAATTGTTGGAAGACAAGCGTAAAAAGACAATTAAATTGACTAAAAAGGAAAGTTTGCAAAAAGTGCATTTTGCAATGGATGGACTTTATGTAGAAAGTTTAAACAAAAGTAAAGTTGTTTTGTCTAACGGCATTACATTAGCTAAAGGCGATAAATTAAACCCGTATTCGTATGCAGAAAAACTGCAAGAAATAATGATTCAAAAAGCCATAAAAAGCCACTTTGAAAATGAAAAACAGTTACTTACAAGACCTGTAAAAATTAAACCAATTACGCTCTTTTTTATTGATAATATTGACGAATACAGAAATGAAGATGGTTACTTAAAAACCACAATTGAAAAGTTAATAAAAGCAGAAGCTGAAAATTTATTAAAAGAAATCAATAAAGCAGAAAAAACTAAAAACTCAACACTAAACACTAAAAACTACTACAAAGCGTATCTTGAAAAAACCTTGGAAGATATAAGTCTTACTCACGCAGGTTATTTTTC
>JBMYWO010000256.1:0-2336 GCA_049607505.1 Polaribacter sp. | reverse complement strand
GCTACTAGCAAATATTGCAAGTATAGATACTTCAGGAGGCGTAGCAACAGATTTAGCTGGGGCTAAAGCTAGCTATACAGGCTTGTTTGAAAAACTATTATACATAGGTTTAATTTTTGGTGTGTTACTTTTAATACTATCTCCTCTTGTAAAGAAAATGATGCACAATGTAGATACAGACGAAAGCCCTGAAGATGAATTGTTAATAGAAGATAAATAGTAAATACATTTTATGAATACAAATTTAGAAGGTCTTTTTAAAGACAAAGTTTTAGGACATCCAACAGGATTATTTGTGTTATTCTTTACAGAAATGTGGGAACGTTTTTCTTACTATGGAATGCGCGCTTTGTTAATCATGTTTTTTACTGCCAAAATTTTTGACGGAGGTTGGGAATGGCCAGAAAGTTGGGCATATTCAATTTTTGGAACCTATGTTTCTTTAGTCTATTTATCTACTTTAATAGGTGGCTATTTTGCAGACAAAATCATTGGTTTTAGATGGGCTGTATTGGTAGGTGCTTTGCTAATGACATTGGGACATGTTTGTATGGCAATAGAAACCCCATTCTTTATTTATTCAGGATTAACATTTTTGGTTTTTGGAAGCGGTTTTTTTAAACCCAATATGACTTCAATTATTTCTGAAATGTACGCCGAAAAACAAGACAAAAAAGATGGTGCATATACCATTTTTTATATGGGTGTAAATGCTGGAGCTTTTGTTGGAATATTACTTTGCGGTTATTTAGGCGAACAAATTGGGTGGTCTTGGGGGTTTGGAGTTGCAGGACTTTTTATGCTATTTGGATTATTACAATTTTGGTTGGCACAAAATATTTTTGGCAACATAGGATTAAAACCTGAAAAAAATGTTGTCGCAATTGAATTAAAGGAAGGAGAAAAACTTAATCCGTTTACCAAATTTGAATTACTATTAATTGGAATTTCATCTGCTTTAGGTTTAGCGTGGATTTTAAATGACCCTATTTCCAAGATTTCCGAAGGAAAATACAACCTATTTGATTTTTCTATTTTTAATCTAAAAGGAGCAGATTTTGCAATTTTATTTGCACTTGGCTTATTCGTTATTTTGCTATTCATAAGAATTCCCAAATACGTAAAAATTACAAGAGACCGAATGATAGCCGTTGTGTTCTTTTGCTTTGTAACTATTTTCTTTTGGGCAATTTTTGAACAATCTCCAGGATCTTTAACAATATTTGCAAGAGACTATACCAATAGAATTTTAGAAGGAAATGCAGCCATTATTTTTAAAATAGTAGATGTATTACTAACCGTAGTTCCGCTTGGTGTCATCACTTGGGTGCTAATTAAATTATTCCGAAAAACATTTGCAAAATATTCATTATCCAATATATTTTTAGGAACAAGTTTTGTGATTATTTGGGGAATTTCCATCTTTAGATTATACGATAAATTAAGTGGCAATGTTGCAGAAATAGATGCCTCTTGGTTTGGCACGTTAAACTCACTTTTCATTATCACTCTAGCCCCTCTATTTTCAAAATGGTGGGAAAGCAAACACAATCCGAATGCAAATATGAAATACGCTATTGGTATGGCATTATTAGGGCTAGGTATGGCTTGTGTTGCTTTGGGTTCTGCATCCATTCCTGCAGGTGCAAAAACGGCATCTGTGAGTATGATTTGGTTAGTGTTGGTTTACTTTTTCCACACAATGGGCGAACTGTGTATCTCTCCCGTATCATTATCGTATGTAAGTAAATTAGTTCCTGCAAGAATGATTGCCATAATGTTTGGGGTATATTATTTAGCCATAGCCATAGGGATGAAACTAGCAGGAATGTTTGGTGAAGCCTCAACAGAAATAGCCAAAACGGAAGGATTGAGTTATTTCTTCTGGATATTGACTGCCATTTCTATAGTTTTGGCTGTCTTATCAGTAGTCATGTATCCCATTATTAAAAAATTAATGCACGGGGTTAAATAATTTACAAGGGAGGATGCTTTATTTTATGCAAGGGAGCATGCTCCCTTGTTGAAAAATTGAACAACAAAGTTTTGCTCTTCTCTTTTTTTTGTAAATTTGGCACATCATTTGTTAAAACATAGATATGAAAAAATATATTTTACTACTTACAATCTTAACTTTTAGTTTTAATTCTTTAGCTCAAGAAAAAGTAAATTGGATTACTTTAAATGAAGCATTAGAGCTTCAGAAAACGGCACCAAAAAAAATTATTATGGATGTTTACACCAATTGGTGTGCGCCTTGTAAAATGTTAGATAAAAACACATTCCAAAATAATGATGTTGCAACCTACATCAACAAAAACTACTATGCAGTAAAA
>JBMYWO010000255.1:0-2362 GCA_049607505.1 Polaribacter sp. | reverse complement strand
TAAAACGATAATCTGCTTCAAATTCCTTTGTACGCATCGTTTTGGTTTGCTTTAAATCCGCATCAAACAACACGGTGGTTTGGTCGGGTCTAAAGGCTGTATTTTCAATATAATAGAGCAATTGTTTTTCAACTTCTTCTTTTAAAGCCTCCACCATAAACTTAAAAGAATTCAAATTTTTGATTTCTGTACGTGGGTTTAAATTATACGTATGTTTTTTACGGAGTGATACAGAAACATCACTTTTAAACTCCCCTTTTTCAAGGTTTGCTTCCGATATTTTTAAATTCTGAACAATACGCTGAATGTACTGTGCATAGGTTGAAGCATCTTCAATATGTCTGATACAAGGTTCAGTTACAATTTCGATTAATGGAACACCAGCTTTGTTAAAATCGACCAAAGAAACTTTCTTTTCGTGCATCAATTTTGCAGCGTCTTCTTCAATATGAACTTGGGTTAAATTTACCGTAAATTGAGAACCATCATTTCTAAAACAAGAAACTTGCCCATCAGGAATTACAGGATGATGAAACTGGGTAATTTGAATATTTTTTGGATTATCAGGATATTCGTAATGTTTTCTATCCCAAGAAATTACCTCATTTTCAAAAGTAGATTTTACTGCTTTTCCAAAATAGATGGCTTTTGTAATTGCTTCTTTATTTATGGCAGGCAAAACGCCCATTTGCCCCGTACAAACAGAGCAGATATTTGTGTTTGGTTGTTCTATTTCTTCATTTGCACAAGAGCAGAATAACTTCGATTTTGTGTTTAAACGAACGTGCGTTTCTAGCCCAATTACTAGCTCTAATTCGTGCGCTTTTAGTAACGCATTTAATTGTTCTAGTTCCATTATAGCGTGTCTTTTAAGAAGTTTCCAAACTTTAAAACGAGTTCATCATTGTTTTTTGCAGCCGTAATTTGTAAACCCGTTTCAGTTCCTTTTGGAATGGTTAACGTTGGTAATTGCCCTAAACTAAAACCAACTGTATAAGCATCAGACAAATACATAGCTAAAGGATCTTGTAAACTCTCTCCAATTTTTGGAGGCGAATTTGGTGTTACAGGCGATAAAATAATATCAACTTCCTTAAAATCTTTTTCAAAATTATTCGAAATATCATCTCTTAAATTCAATCCTTTTAAATAAATTTCATCAGAAAAACCTTGAGACAATACTTGATTTCCGCCTACAATTCTACGTTTTGTTTCTTCGGAAAAATTTTCTGAACGGGTAATAGCGTAGGTTTCTTTTAAAGTATCACCTTCAATTCTTTGACCATAATTTGTACCATCCAATCTTGATAAATTGGAAGCCGTTTCTGCCATTGCTAATGTATAATAGGTAGAAACCAAGGTATCAGATTCAAAAAAATCCAACTCTTTCACTTCAATTCCTTTGGCTTTTATTTTTTTGATGGATGCTAAAAAGTCTTGTTTTATTTGTGTATCAATGGCATCACTTTCAATAAAATTTTTAAAATATCCAACCGTTTTTATGTCATCAGTATTTAAAATAGTTTCTTTAGAAATAGTTTCAGATTGATAGGTAGTTTGGTCTTTTACATCTTTGCCACTCATCACATTCAAAACAATTCTAATATCTTCAATAGATTTTGCAATTGGACCCACACAATCTGTGGAAGATGCATAAGCCATCAATCCAAAACGTGAAATTCTTCCATAGGTGGGTTTCAATCCATATACATTATTATAGCCTGCAGGTTGACGAATGGAACCTCCTGTATCTCCGCCAATAGAAAAAACGGTGTAATCTTTGGCAACATTTACGGCTGAACCACCACTAGAACCACCCCCAACTAAAGTTGGGTTTATCGCATTTTTTACGGCACCAAAAATGGTGTTTTCTGAAGATGAACCGTGTCCAAAACTATCGCAATTTTCTTTTACTAAAGGAATTGCGCCAGCATCTAATAATTTTTGAATGGCTGTTGCTGTGTATGGAGATGTGTAGTTTTTTAATAAATCAGAACTTGCAGTTGCATAAGTTCCTTGCAACATATACACGTCTTTTATACCAAAAGGAATTCCTTCTAACAAACCAATTTCTTCCCCATTTTCAATTTTTGCATCCACTTTTGCAGCCAACTCTAAAGCGAGTTTATCTAAAAGTGAATTGACGGTATTGTGTGTATTCGATTTTAATACATCTAATTTTTCTTGCACCAGTTTTGTACACGTTATTTCTTTGTTCAGCAATTGCTGATGAATTTTATGTATTAGAGATTTCATCTTTTTTGAATCGTGTAATTGTTTATTTGTTGAACTGCGTAATTTTTAGTACACAACAAAAAATAAATGTTATTGATTAAAAACCTTGTAAGTATTTCGTTATCAA
>JBMYWO010000254.1:0-2366 GCA_049607505.1 Polaribacter sp. | reverse complement strand
CGAAATGGGGAGGCTAGGAGGGGAATTAGTTTCCGCTTGTCATCAATTTAAAATTGATACCGTTGTTATTTCCCCAGGTTCACGTAATGCTCCGTTAATAATTGGTTTTTCCAATCATCCAAAAATTGAAACGTTGAGTATTGTTGATGAGCGATGTGCCGCTTTTTTTGCATTAGGCATTGCCCAGCAAACTCAAAAACCCGTAGCCGTTTTGTGTACTTCAGGTTCTGCATTGTTAAACTATTATCCTGCCATTGCAGAAGCGTTTTATAGCAATATTCCGCTAGTAGTAATTTCTGCAGATAGACCAAAACACTTAATTGATATTGGTGACGGACAAACCATTCGACAAGAAAATGTTTTTGAAAATCATATACTATTTTCTGCAAATTTGGTTGAGAGTTCAAAGTCTAAAGTTCAAAATTTAAAGTTGATTGCAGAAGCCTTGCAAACTTCTATTTCTAAAAAAGGCCCTGTTCATATAAATGTTCCTTTTGATGAGCCTTTGTATGAAAATGTCAATGAATTAAATAGTTTCAAAGTTTCAAAGTTTAAAGTTGATGCTGTCATTGCTAGAGAAACGAAGCAATCTATTAATTATAAAAAACTAGCTTCAATTTGGAACGCATCAACAAAAAAAATGATTTTAGTGGGCGTACATTATCCCAATGATGAATTACATAAATTAATGGATTTGTATGCCCATGATGATTCGGTGTTAATATTCACAGAAACCACATCAAACTTATATCACAAAAAAGCCATAAATGCTATAGATCAACTTATTTTTTCTTTGAATGATGAGCAGTTTAACGAATTAAAACCTGATATTTTAATTACGTTTGGAGGCATGGTTGTATCTAAAAAAATAAAAGCCTTTTTAAGAAAACATCAACCAAAACATCATTGGAATATTGATGAGAAACAAGCAATGAATACGTTTTTCTGCTTATCTCAATTTATTCAAACAAAACCAGTAGATTTCTTTTCTCATTTTAATGAACTTATTGATAAAAAAGAAAGCAATTATCAACCAAAATGGTTGAAAATAAGAGATGAGAAACGCATAAAACATACTGAATATTTAGCCAAAACAGAACACTCTGATTTTAAAACATTTGAGCAAGTTTTGGAATCTATTCCAGACAATTGTCAATTGCAAATAAGCAATAGCGCAATTATTAGATACGCACAATTATTTAGTTTAAAAAGCTCACTTCGAGTATTTTGCAATAGAGGAACTAGTGGCATTGACGGAAGTACAAGTACTGCCATTGGTGCTAGTTATGCTAGTAAAAATCAAACCATTTTTATTACTGGAGATTTGAGTTTTTTTTATGACAGTAATGCTTTATGGAATAATAATATTAAGAATAATTTTCGTATTATTTTGATTAATAATTCTGGTGGCGGAATTTTTAAAATTATTTCTGGCCCTATAGCTACAAAGGCACTAAACTATTTTGAAACACCACATTGTTTAACAGCGAAATATTTGTGCAAAATGTATGGTTTTGAGTATGCAATGGCATCATCTACAGAAACGGTAAAAGAACAATTAAATGATTTTTATATAGTATCAGAAAAACCAAAGTTGTTAGAAATTTTTACGCCAAGTGATAAAAATGCGGACATTTTAAAAAACTATTTTAAATATATACATTAATGGATTTACAGGAAGGAGATAAAGTATCATTACTCATTGAAACAGCAACCACTTTGGGTTATACCGTGTTAATTAATGATGAATTTGACGGCTTGCTATATAGAAATGAAGTGTTTCAAGAACTTGAAGAGAATATGGAAATGGCTGGATATATAAAAACCATCAGAGAGGATGGAAAGATTGATGTATCGCTTCGTCCACAAGGTTTTAGAAATGTCATTGGTTCTGATGTGCGTAAAATTCTTACAAAACTGAAAGAAAGTAACCAAGGATATTTATTATTGACGGATAAAAGCTCTCCAGAATCGATAAAATTCCATGTACAAATGAGTAAAAAAGCGTTTAAAAGAGCTATTGGAACGTTGTATAAAGAGAAACGAATTCTGTTAAAAGACGATAGAATAGTATTAGCAGATAGAAAAAAAGAAAATTAAAATGGATGAAAAATTAAAGAAATCTCCGCTTTTTATCAAAGCACAAGAAATTTATAATCTTGTAGATAAGGTCTCGCTACTCATTGAAAAAAATGAAGATGAGAATGACTTTGAAAACCATTTATTGAATGAATATAGAAATTCAATCGTTGAAAGTGCATTAATTATTCCTGCAAAAATAGCTGGAGCATTTGACGAGGATATGCTATATGATATTAAAATGGAAAATGCGGCTATTATTAGAAAAGAAGCACGTTCTATTTTAG
>JBMYWO010000253.1:0-2371 GCA_049607505.1 Polaribacter sp. | reverse complement strand
TTTTTTTTCTTTGCTCTCTATATAATCGTCTAAATCTATAAATGGCAACTGTATTTTACTAGCAAGTTCTCTACCAATAGTAGATTTTCCAACACCCATATATCCTAATAAAACTATTTTCACTTTTAAAAATTTTGTCAAATATCGTTAAAAGTTCTGATGCTTTTATGCTTTTTTATTCTAATTTTGCTTGGTAAAAAAAGCGCACGTGGCGGAATTGGTAGACGCGCTACCTTGAGGGGGTAGTATTTGTAAAAATGTGGAAGTTCGAATCTTCTCGTGCGTACAATAATCGAATAAAGATTTGAGAGATTTTGAAAAAAGATCTTGTTGTCTGATAGTTCTCTAAAAAACAAAAGCAGTTACAATTTTACATGTAACTGCTTCATAATTAAGTAGCGAAGAGCAGATTTGAACTGCCGACCTCAGGGTTATGAATCCTGCGCTCTAACCAACTGAGCTACCTCGCCATACTTTTTAAGGTTGCAAATATAATTGATTCTTGAAGACTATCAATATGTGTTTTAATTTTTTTAAAATAGAATTAATACTTATCTTGTCAACTCAAGAAAAAACAATGAGTAAAGTAAAATACGAATTAGAAATTCCTATTCGTGCCTCTCCAAATATGTTATATAGGTATATTTCGTCACCTTCTAATTTGCAAGAATGGTTTGCAGATGAAGTAAATTCTCGAGGAAAGATATTTAGTTTTTTTTGGGACGGAGTAGAAGAACAAGCAAAATTAATTCTTAAAAAAACTGGCGACAGAATCCGATTTAAATGGTTGGAAAGTGAGGATGACGATAGTTTTTTTGAAATTAGAATTCAAGTTGATGCACTAACAAAAGATGTTTCTTTAATGGTTACAGATTTTGCAGATACTGAAGACGAAATAGACGCCGCAAAACAACTTTGGGAAAATCAAATAGATGAATTAAAACAAACTATTGGTGCCTAATTATACTCAAAATAAAAAATAGTTCTACCTACGAATTTTCTGGAATTTAAAAGTAAATATATTGCTATGCTTATGCTGAATTTTGTTTGGACAGGTTTTACTTTTAGAAGCAAACAACAAGATTTCTGACTAAACAGAAATGGCAGAAAACCTTAAATTTCAAGATTGTAAATTCATCACTTAAAAACTCAAAACTTGTGAACGAACCTTTGGCAGAAAGAATGAGACCAAAAGTTTTAGAAGACTATATTAGTCAACAACATTTGGTGGGCAAAAATGGTGTATTGACACAACATATTAAACAAGGAATTATTCCTTCATTAATTTTTTGGGGACCTCCAGGAATTGGAAAAACCACACTTGCCAATATCATTGCAATTGTTTCTGAAAGACCTTTTTATACCTTGAGTGCCATTA
Source organism: Polaribacter sp. (assembly GCA_049607505.1). GTDB lineage: Bacteria > Bacteroidota > Bacteroidia > Flavobacteriales > Flavobacteriaceae > Polaribacter. The sequence goes on along the minus strand of JBMYWO010000253.1, from coordinate 993 downwards.
GTTCTGGTGTAAAAGATGTTAGAAATGTCATCGAAAAAGCTAAAAAAAGTGGTGGTTTGTTTACTGCTAAAAACCCTATTTTATTTATTGATGAAATTCATAGATTTAGCAAATCTCAACAAGATTCGTTGCTTGGTGCTGTAGAAAAAGGTTGGGTTACTCTGATAGGTGCCACTACGGAAAACCCTAGTTTTGAGGTGATTCCTGCCCTACTCTCTCGTTGTCAAGTATATATTTTAAATTCTTTTGATAAAAACGATTTAATAACTCTTTTGCGCAGAGCTATGGAAAAAGATGTCATTTTATCAACCAAAAAAATTACCTTAAAAGAAACGGATGCGCTTTTACAAGTTTCTAGTGGCGATGCTAGAAAGCTCTTAAATATTTTTGAACTCTTAGTTGCTTCGGAAGACGAAATAGAAATTACCAATAAAATGGTGTTGGAAAAGGTTCAAAAAAATACGGTCAGATATGATAAAACAGGTGAGCAACATTATGATATTATTTCAGCTTTTATAAAATCCATAAGAGGTAGCGATCCTAATGCTGCTGTATATTGGCTAGCAAGAATGGTGGAAGGCGGTGAAGATGTAAAATTTATTGCAAGAAGAATGCTTATTTTGGCTTCTGAAGATATTGGCAATGCAAATCCAACGGCTCTAATTTTGGCGAACAATACCTTTCAAGCTGTTGCTGTAATTGGCTATCCTGAATCAAGAATCATTTTGAGTCAATGCGCAGTATATTTAGCCAATTCAGCAAAAAGTAATGCTACATATATAGCAATTGGAAAGGCACAAGAATTGGTTAGAAAAACGGGTGATTTATCAATTCCGTTGCATCTGCGAAATGCACCTACCAAATTGATGAAAGATTTAGAATATGGAAAAAACTATCAATATTCACATAATTATACGGACAATTTTGTTGAACAAGAATTTTTACCTAATGAAATTTCTGGAACGAAAATGTATGAGCCTGGGAATAATACTA
>JBMYWO010000252.1:0-2380 GCA_049607505.1 Polaribacter sp. | reverse complement strand
CCAAACCTCTTAACTCGGTATATTTTTTACCAACAGGTAATTTTACACGTAGCCATTTTGGTTTTTTTTGCCTTTCTGGAAGTATTACAGATTCTACTGACATCTATAGATCGTTAAAAATGAATTACAAATTTACGAAGAAATTTATGAAAAGATGATGTTAAAAAAATCCGAAGGCATACCATTTTGTGGTTTTTTCATTTTAAAAAAATTGTATCTTGCAAATTATTATGCACGCATAATAAAAATAACTATTTATGAAATACAAGCATATTTTTGAGCCTTTAGATTTAGGATTTACTACCTTAAAAAATAGAATCTTAATGGGGTCTATACATACGGGTTTAGAAGAAGAAAAAGACGGAATAGACAGAATAGCAACCTACTATGCAGAAAGAGCTAGAGGTGGTGTAGGGTTAATCGTTACAGGTGGAATTTCGCCAAACGTACAAGGTTGGACAGTTCCTTTTTCAGCAAGAATGTCCACAAAAAGACATGCAAAACATCATCAAAAAATAACGGAAGCCGTTCATAAAGAAGGAGGTAAAATTTGTATGCAAATATTGCATGCGGGTCGTTATGGATACCATCCTTTTAATGTGGCACCTTCTAAAATAAAAGCGCCCATAAACAGGTTTAAACCCTTTAGGTTAAAGCAATCTGGAATTAAAAGAACCATCAAAGATTTTGTAAATGCTGCAAAATTATCAAAATTAGCGGGTTATGACGGAGTAGAAATAATGGGTTCAGAAGGCTATTTGATTAATCAATTTATAGCGAAAAGAACCAATAAAAGAACTGATAATTACGGAGGAAGCTATGAAAACAGAATGCGTTTTCCTATTGAATTAGTAAGGCAAACAAGAGAAGCAGTAGGCGAAAAATTTATCATTATCTATCGTTTGTCGATGTTAGATTTGGTAGAAAAAGGAAGTAGTTGGCAAGAAGTGGTTCAATTAGGAAAAGAAATTGAAAAAGCGGGAGCCACCATTATTAATACAGGAATTGGTTGGCACGAAGCACGTATCCCAACCATTGCTACATCCGTTCCAAGAGCAGCATTTACCTGGGTTACTAAAAAAATGAAGGAAGAATTGTCAATTCCTTTAATTACTTCAAACAGAATTAATATGCCAGTAACCGCAGAAAAGGTATTGGCAGAAGGTGATGCAGATATGATTTCGATGGCAAGACCATTTTTGGCTGACCCTGAATGGGTGAACAAGGCCAAAGAAGAGCGAGATGATGAAATAAATACTTGCATTGGTTGTAATCAAGCCTGTTTAGATCATGTGTTTGAACAAAAAGTAGCAAGTTGTTTGGTAAACCCAAGAGCTTGTTATGAAACAGCATTAAATTATCATCCTACAGAAAATAAGAAAAAAATTGCAGTTGTGGGTGCAGGCCCTGCAGGTTTAGCAGCTTCAACAATTGCTGCACAAAGAGGGCATGCTGTTACGCTGTTTGATGCTGATTCAGCCATTGGAGGTCAGTTTAATATGGCAAAGCAAATTCCGGGAAAAGAAGAGTTTTATGAAACCATTCGCTATTTTAATAAACAAATTGAATTACATAAGGTTACTGTAAAATTAAATACCAAAGTTTCTGCTAAAGACTTATTGGATTCTGATTTTGATGAAATTATCATAGCCACAGGTATTCAACCACGAATACCCAAAATAGAAGGAATTGAGCATAAAAAAGTATTGAGTTATATAGATGTATTGAAACACAAAAAACCTGTTGGCAAGCGTGTTGCCGTTATTGGTGCAGGCGGTATTGGTTTTGATGTTTCGGAATATTTAACCCACGAAGGAGAATCTACAGCACTAAACATAGATGCTTGGTTAAAAGAATGGGGAATTGATAAATCTTTGGAAGCTAGAGCTGGAATTGAAGGTATAAAACAAGAAGTACACCCTTCACCTAGAGAAATTTTTATGTTTAAACGAAGTAAAGGAAAGTTTGGCGGAAAGCTAGGAAAAACTACGGGTTGGATTCATCGTTCTACATTAAAAAAGAAAAAGGTTCAATTTATCAACGAAGTGCAATATACCAAAATAGATGACCAAGGTTTGCATTATATACACAACGAAGAAGCAAAAATAGCAGCGGTAGATACTATCGTTATTTGTGCGGGTCAAACACCATTGAAAGAATTGTATCAACCTTTATCAGACGCAGGAAAAAATGTACATATTATTGGAGGTGCGGATATTGCCGCAGAACTAGATGCTAAAAGAGCCATTAATCAAGGGGCTAGATTAGCGGCAAAATTGTAATATTACTTGTATCAAAAGCTAAAACAATCAATGACATTATCCTTTTTTTAAAACAGTTTTCTCTTATTTTTTCTTTTTTATGAATGTCTTGTTTTTGA
>JBMYWO010000251.1:0-2388 GCA_049607505.1 Polaribacter sp. | reverse complement strand
CATTTTAATAATGTGAAAATAGGGTAGGGGACTCCACTCCTCTACCCTTTTTTTTATCTTAAATATCTAACTCCTTTGAGTCACTTTTTACATACATTTTTATAAATGCAACCCTATCTCCATTGAAAAACATAGTTGGATTAATGTAGTACATATAATGCCGTTTCGTTCTCGCAATGAATTTATTACCAATAAGTTCAGCTAAGCCTTTAAAAATTGGCTTGTCGCTTTTGTAATTTGTAAAATCTTTGCATTCATCAATATCAAATATAATTTTCGCATTATTTGGTTTTGCGATTGTTGTTATATAACCAAAGACTTTTAATCCTGCCTTACTAAGATTAAACATTTCGACTATACCTCTTTGATATAATTTCGTAAACTTCTCTTTATCAACTTTTTCCATGATTGCAAAGACTTGAGATCCGACTACTTCCCCACTTTGATTTACCACCATGTTTGGCTCTTTGCCAACTACTAGTTTCCTTCTATTAGAAATTTCCATTTCCAATAAATCATTGACAAAGGGATTCTCTCCATGTTTGGTAAACTCTGTTATTTTATTAAATTTAGACATTTTGGAAATTATTAATTTACTTTTTTACAAAAATAAGGAAATTATTAATTTATTCAAAATAAAATTAAAATTTCCAAAAATAAGCAAAAATGGAAAGTATTAACTTGCTACCTAATAAATTAATAATTTCCATTTTGGAAAGTGAAACATTCTGATAATCAGCTATTTACAAGGCTTCCCTTCTTAGGCTCTTATTTTATGCCTTTTTAGCCTAAAAAAAACCCTGTCTAGTTATACAACTAGACAGGGTGAGAATTAAAAGATTATCCTTGAAGTCGCACACAATACAGTACATAACTAGATAATCAAGAAATGCCCCCAAGACTTTAGGTATTACTGGCGGGTTGCTCCCCAGCATTGCCCGCTTCCACTTCCCTAAGTAACCACAAGATAGTACATATTTCGTAATATTTCACTATATTTGTAAATAAATATAACGTAACATAACGTTATGTTACGAGTAATAACGTAACGTTATGTTACGAGTAAATTCTAACAGCTTGAAGATCAATATCATGGCAAAATGTAAAATTTGTGGAGAAAAGTTTAAACGACGAAATAAAAATCATAAATTTTGTTCGGGAGGGTGTCGCCAAAAAGATTATAGGAAAAGACACGGAATAAGTACACCATTCGATAGCAAATTAAATTCAAAGATGCAATCAGTAAGAAACTTCATTGGAAGTCATCAAGGATTCATCGAAATAAAGTTAAAAAATGGTCTTGACAAGCCAACCATAAAAGAAAAATCTTTTTTGTTAGAAGAGGAAATAAAGGGAGATAAAGTTGAAACTATACTCAAATTAGAAGAACAGTTTTTAGAAACTGAAAGCCACATTAAAGCTGTTTTTAATTTAAAAAGAGATATAGAAAAAAACATTAATCATTGCCATTTTCTACTTGGTCAGTCAAGACATTATGATGAAAGAAAAGAGATTGAAGAAGAAATTAAAGAATGGAAATTAAAAGGGAAAATGGCTAATGATGAAGTCTTTAATAACTTTAAATTTAGGAGAGATATTATAAAACAGATGGTAGAAGAAATCTCAAATAAAAAGTCTGTAACAGCAAATAACTCTTAGATATTGCGTAGGGGTTTTATTAGACATTTACTTAATGGCATATACAATTACACCCATTCACAACCTAGTTGTGAATGAGTGTAACACAAAATAGAACTGCCATTAAGTAAATGTCTAATAAAACCCTCCCACTATAATGCAATCCTATTTGCAAGCATAATTAGCTTTTGCTCTGCCCCTCCCCTACCCTTTTTCGAGGGTAAAATGAGTCTTTTTGCGACTCGATGGTGGTAGGGTAGGGGATACATCCCAAGATGTAACCTTTGTCGCTTTTGTTGCTTTTGTCTGCTTTGTCGCTTTCCTTGCCTTTCGTTTTCGCTTGCCTTTTTCCATTGTGTTCATTACTTCGTCAGTAGTAAATCCATAAGCATAGGCAGCTTTACGAATGAACCATTTTTGAGCATCAGGATTGTAACTAATAGACCCATGAAACCAGTACAAAAACTCACTTTCAGACATAGCCCACACTTTGCGTTCTAAGCCCTTTTTTTTGCCTTTTGGCTTGTCTTTTGACTGCCTTATTTCATTAAAATATTGCAGCTTTTTACGAGCGTTCCTAATGCCTTGCCGTTTCATTTGTAGTTCGGGAAAAACAGGACTATAAGAAACTGTTAGGCAGATAAGCCCGAATAATACGATAGTTGTTACTATCTTTAATGCTAACATATTTTTTGCATTTTAATAATGTGAAAATAGGGTAGGGGACTCCACTCCTCTACCCTTTTTTTT
>JBMYWO010000250.1:0-2410 GCA_049607505.1 Polaribacter sp. | reverse complement strand
GACATTGAAGTCTGCTATTTTGTTAAAAAACAAAAGACTAAACACCACATGGGTTAACTCATGGCTAAATACTCGAAAAAAAGATAAGTTGTTTGACCGTCGAAAAAACAAAATAACCAACAAAACATAAGCCCCTCCTCCAAGCAAAAAGCCTTGAAGCGTTTGCCAATTTTGCGCTACTTTCGAGAGGTAATCAACCAATATCACCCCATACACAAAGGATAAAATGAGGAAAAGTGGAAAAAGCACAAACAGGTTCAATAAACCTCAAGTTTCGCTAAAAAATAAAATGAAAAGTAAAAATAGGGAAACCAGAAAAAAGGCTGTTGTTTTGCACTTATGAATAGAACAGACAGTAGCAAAAAAGTATTGGTTTTACGAGTTGATGAAATCCCCTTATTATATTCCGTAATAGTAGAATACCGAATAGTAGAATTGGTTGAAAAATATGTGGAAGTACACGGTAATTGGGTAGGAAGCCTGCCCAGTAACCTATTATCGGTTTGGTTATGCTATTTATTGCAGGAAAGGGACCACCGTTTAAGTAGTGTGGAAGAATGGGTAGAAGAACGTTTAGAATTATTTCAAGTATTAACAAAAGATAAAAATTTACGTAGTGTAGATTTTTCAGATGACAAGTTAGGCTATTTATTAGATTTATTTAGTCAAGATGCCGTTTGGCAATCTATTGAAAGAGATGTAAATGGTTCTTTATTAGGGGTTTACCGCTTGAATGAAAGCAAAGATTCTATCCTGCCTACAATACGTTTAGATGCCGCCCCAATGCAAGGTTATGGAAAGGTATCTCCAAAAGGTTTATTACAATATGGTCATCATAAGCATCATGCTAATTTACCTCAATTCAAAATTAAGCTGTGTACTTTGGATAACACCTTGAATAACTTTGCTTATCCATTATGTCATTTAACCGTATCAGGAAACCAAGCAGATGATGTGTTGTATATAGATGCGATAAAAAATGTAAAGGCAGTATTAAAAGATTTTCCTACATATGAATCAGGTAATTTATATGTAGGAGATAGTAAATTGGGGTCTATCGGTAATCGCAGTTATATTGTTGATAACAAAGAGTACTATTTACTCCCCTTATCGCTTATTCAATTATCGAAAGAAGACAGAAGGGCAATCCTTAAAGCGCATATAGCGCATAAGGAAATAAGGCACAAAGTTTATCGGAAAGAGAAAGGGGAACAAATATTGGTAGCAGAGGGCTTTGAGCGAGTGATTTCCTTATCTGATGAACGAAAAGAAGCGCAAGGTACTGATGAGACGGTTCTCCCTAGTTTAGTAGAATGGGAAGAACGCAGATTATTTGTTTATTCGATAGCTTATGGTAAAGTACAAGAAAAGCGTTTTGATAATCGTTTGGCAAAGGGACAACAAAAAATTGAAAAACTTAACATTCGTACACAAGGAAAAAAGGTTTTACAGACTTTGGAGGAGTATCAATCGGCAGTAGCTAAAATACTGAAAAAGAGCGAGTTAGTAGATTTTATAAGTGTAAATATCAAAGAAATTAAAACCTCGAAAAAGATAAGAGCTTATGGAAAAACCCCAAAGCGAATCGTTACGACAAGCACTTTTGAAATCAATTGCCAACGCAATGAGGCAGAAATATCAAAGCATAAATTAACTTTAGGCTGGCAGGTATATGCCACCAATACACCAAAGGAACAATTGAGTTTTGAAAGCTGTGTATGGAAATACCGCTACCAGTCGAATATTGAAAGTCGATTTGATGATTTACGAAACAAAATAGTTCCTTTATTACCTGTTTATTTGCAAAAAGATAATCGTATAAAAGGGCTTGTGAATATTTTATTTTTGGCACTAAAAATTTGTTCCACCATAGAATACAAAGTGGCAAAAAGCTTGAAAGAGCAAAATGAAGCGATAGAAGGTTTGTATGAAGGTAATCCAAGAAGAACCACTGTAAAGCCTTCTATTTCCCGAATTTTAAACGCATTTGAAGGGATTTCAATTTCTTTGATTTTTATCAATCGAAAATTTCAGTTCGCTTTAATGACGGAATTGTCTAAAAAACAAAAGAAAATCTTAGCACTCATGGGACTTTCGGAAAGCGTCTATAAGAATTTATGCCCTTATTTGGAAATCTTTTTTTCAGATTTTATTTTTAGCGAAACTTAAGATAAACGGGAAATAGTTCTCATGAATTGGTAAAAGTGTTTTAGTATGTTGCGTAGTGTAAAGTTACGACTTAATTTCGGCAATCGGCAATCGGCAATCGGCAATCGGCAATCGGCAATCGGCAATCGGACGTTGCACTTATCCGTGGTAGAATAATTTGGTGGAAAGAACTATCTTCATGTACTTGCCCTTTCTGCCAAAGGTAGTACAATCTCCCCTCCCAGTCATCAGCCCATAAAAT
>JBMYWO010000249.1:0-2414 GCA_049607505.1 Polaribacter sp. | reverse complement strand
AGTAAATGCCAATCTAAGCTTTGTTGAAAATCCCATTCAGCTACTTGTCCAAATTCGCTACCTTGAAATAATAGTTTTGTTCCTGGATGTGTAAACATAAAGCTATATAATAAACGTAAGTTTGCAAATCGTTGCCATTCATCACCAGGCATTTTATCTAAAATGGCTTTTTTTCCATAGACCACTTCATCATGAGAAAGCGGTAGCATAAAATTTTCGGTAAACGCATAATTTAAACTAAATGTTAAATCGTTTTGATGATGTTTTCTATAAATAGGTTCTTTAGCAAAATATTCTAAAGTATCGTGCATCCAACCCATCATCCATTTCATACCAAAACCTAATCCGTCTGAAAAAACAGGACTAGAAACTTTTGGAAATGAGGTAGATTCTTCGGCAATGGTTTGTACGTCTGGAAAGTTTTCATAAACGGCAATATTCATTTCTTTTAAAAAATCAATAGCTTCAAGGTTTTCTCTTCCGCCAAATGGGTTGGGTTCCCACTCGCCATCTTCTCTGGAATAATCTAAAAATAACATAGAGGCTACGGCATCTACTCGCAACCCGTCTGCATGGTATTGATCTAACCAAAACAACGCATTACTAATTAAAAATGATTTTACTTCATTTCTTCCATAATTAAATATAAGGCTTTTCCAATCTTGATGATACCCTTTTCTTGGATCGGGATGTTCGTACAAATGCGTGCCGTCAAAAAAACCTAATCCGTGATCGTCTGAAGGAAAATGAGAAGGCACCCAATCTAATAATACTCCAATTCCTTTTTCGTGGAATTTGTCTATTAAAAACTTAAATTCATCTGGATAGCCAAAGCGTGATGTTGGTGCAAAATATCCTGTTAGTTGATAGCCCCAACTGGGGTCGTAGGGATATTCCATAATGGGCATAAATTCTACGTGTGTAAAATTCATTTCTGCTACATAATTCACCAATTCTTCTGCGAATTCTGTATAACTTAAAAATCTGTTTTCTTCTAGTTGTTTTTTCCAAGAACCTAAATGTACTTCGTAAACTGAATATGGCGCATCTAATGCGTTGTTTTTTTTACGCTTTTTCATCCAAGAATTATCTTTCCAAGTATATTCATCTTCCCAAACTATGGAAGCTGTTTTTGGTGGATGCTCGCATCTTCTAGCAAAAGGGTCTGCTTTTTCAGTAACAATATTATTGTTTGAACTTTGTATTTTGTATTTGTAAGCATTGCCTTTTCCTACATAGGGAATAAAGCCTTCCCAAATTCCGCTAGAGTCCCAACGTACATTTAATTGGTGTTCTTGGTCGTTCCAATAATTAAAATCGCCAATCACTGAAACTTGTTTTGCGCTTGGTGCCCAAACTGCAAAATAGGTTCCTTCAATCCCATCAACAGTGATACTATGAGAACCAAATTTTTCGTATAACTTATAATGTTTTCCAGCTTTAAACAAATTAATATCAAATTCTGAAAAAAGGCTGTATGCTTTTGTTTTTGGCATTATTTTATCTGTTTTATTGGTAAGGTAAATTTTAAATTGATTATTGAGATTGCCTACCATTGACGTTTTTTTATAACCACTTACCACATAGGCATATAGTTTACATAGCTCTATGTTTTCTATGTGCCTATGTGGTAAACTTCTAATGTTTGTCACTGTAATCGCTTGTAATTTTTTTCTCAAGTCTTGCAATGACGTGTGTAGCATTACGGCAATAACACGAGTGTCATTGCGAGGAACGAAGCAATCCCATAAAAAAAGAACGAATTTATTTTTAAAAATACATTCAAAGTTGACACCCCACTTGAAAGATCTTTCTGTATTGACTTTATATCTTATTGAGAGTTAAAATATTTTTTGCTATCTATTTAGTTTACTGCCACTGCCACTGCCACTGAAAACTGAAAACCGAAACTAAAAACTTATTCTATAACAGTTCCTTTCGGGATAGTTGCTCCTTTTTTAAGAACTACTATTCCGTCTTTTATGACATACGAATCGGTTTCGGAATCTTCTGAATGTTTACTTCCGTCAATTTTTACATCATCACCAATTCTACAATTTTTGTCAACAATACAATTGTTTATATGACATCTGTCTCCAATTCCTAAAAGGTTTTCAATATTATTTGTTTCTATATTTTCTAAAGATTCATAACGATCGCTACCCATCATATAGGTGTTTGTAACAATTGAATTTTTTCCTATTCTAGAACGAATACCAATAACACTTTTCTCAATTTTATCAGCATGAATAATACATCCGTCAGCAATAACGGCTTTGTTCAAAACCGTACCCGATATTTTTGAAGTAGGTAATATTCTTGCTCTTGTATAAACTCTATTATCATCATATAAATTAAATTTAGGAATATCGTCGGTTAAACCTAAATTTGCTTCAAAGAAAGAATCTATATTC
>JBMYWO010000248.1:0-2423 GCA_049607505.1 Polaribacter sp. | reverse complement strand
GCAACTTTGGCTATTGTAAAACGTGAAACAAAATCGTGGAAATGGCCATTAATTCAACTTTTTGGAATGGGTGTGTTGGCATACATTTCATCATTTATTGTCTATCAAATTTTAAGTTAATGCAAGAAATCATTACCTATATCATTGTTTTTTTGGCGATAACTTTTTTAGTTAAAAAGTTTTTCTTTCCATCAAAAAAAGATAAAAACTGTCATTCGGATTGCGGTTGTTCTTAAAAGATACAAATGTTAAATGATTTAAAAATATCACGCCCAGGATTGTGGTTCACTACTATTTGGATTTATTTAGTTCCATTTAGTATTCATGACAATTTTTGGGAATCTTACTTATTTTGGATTGGACTTTTATTTGTTACTTTTCCTTTAAATTATTTAGTTTATGGTCTAAATGATTTTAAGGATAAAAAGGCAGATGAGGTTAATGATAGAAAAGGCAACTTTTTATTTGGATCAAAATCTTCAACAGAACAATTAAAAACAATTCCAAAAAAAATAACCATCATCATTTTACCATTTATTATTTTTTTTACAATAATTGTAGGATATAAAATGTTGTTGCTTTTACTATTTATGATTGCTATTAATATGATGTATAATTTTGAACCTTTTAGGATTAAAGAGAGACCTCCTTTTGAGATATTTATACAAATAGCTTATGTTTTTACTGCTTTTTTTAGTATTCTTTTAAATGATTTACAACAGTTGCCTTGGCAAACAATTTTTTATCTTTCCTTATTTGCTTTTCAGGCTCATATTGCGGGTGAAATTATGGATATTGAACCTGATTTAAAATCGAATAAAAAAACTACTGCTACTTTAATTGGAAGAAAAAACTCAAAAATTTTAATGATTATTTTATTAATGATAGAATCATCAATTTTATTTTTTTGGTTTTTAGATGTTGTTTTAGCAAGTTTTTTAGGTGCTTTTTCTTTATGGCTAATTCTAGATACTTTTCTTTTTTTTAAAAATAAACCTTATACGGTAAACCAAATGAAATTTTTTGGTATAGGAATGAATCTTTTGGCAATTTCATCTATGATTTGGGTTTTATATTCTTCTAAATTATTGCATCCAGTTTTTTAAAAATGAACCTTTTAACAGAACATTAATACTTTTTAAATGTGAGGAGTTTTATTTTTACGACAGAGTAAAAAATACTATTAATTTATAAAATATAAAAATGAACAAATCAATCTTATCAATTGCAATTTTCACATTTGCAATTATCTTTTCAAATGATGCTTTTGCACAAAAATTCCCTAAACTCGATAAAAGCCCTATGGATGCTGCTTCATTTCCAAGTAGTTACAAGGTTTCAGAGAAATTAGTAAAAGTAGTGTATAGTCGTCCACAATTAAAAGGAAGAGCTATATCTAAATTAGCTCCTGCGGGAAAAGTTTGGAGAACAGGTGCCAACGAAGCCGCAGAAATTACGTTTTATAAGGATGTTGTTTTTGGCGGAACAAAAGTAAATGCAGGGACATATTCATTATTTACCATACCAAATGACAAAGAATGGACCGTTATTTTAAGTACTGCAAGAAATGTTTGGGGTTCTTATTTTTATAAACAAGAAGAAGATGTTGCTAGAGTTTCTGGTGCAGTTTCTAAATCTGACAAAAATATTGAAGCATTTTCTATGTTATTTGATGAAGACAAAACCTTAAAAATGGGTTGGGGAACTACAGTAGTTTCTGTTCCAATTAAATAAATCATATTGAATTTTTTACAGACTTGACAGGTTTCTTGTGCTGAACTTGATTCAGTATAAAACTTGTCAGGTCTTTTTTTTGCTAGAATAAACGTAAATTTGCCGTTTTAAAATCAAGTAGAAAAAGATGCAATACAATCATCAAGAAATTGAAGAAAAATGGCAAAATTTTTGGCGAGAACATAAAACATTTCAAGCTAAAAACCCTCCCATGAATTCTGATGAAGGGAATTCTGAAAAACCAAAATATTATGTCTTAGATATGTTTCCGTATCCATCTGGTGCGGGCTTACATGTTGGACATCCTTTAGGTTATATTGCATCCGATATTTATGCTCGCTACAAACGTCATAAAGGCTTTAATGTATTGCACCCACAAGGCTATGATTCGTTTGGTTTGCCCGCAGAACAGTATGCCATTCAAACTGGGCAACATCCAGCAAAAACTACGGAAAAAAATATACAAACCTACAGAAATCTTATTATTGCAAAGATTCAGATAAGGCAAGACCCATTTCAGAACTGGAAGAAGTATTTGCTTTAGAAGGAAATACTGCCATAAACGCTGTCTGCGATGAAGATGTCATTTCTTTTTCTGCGGATGATTGGAACGGATTTTCATCAACAAAAAAACAAGAAATTTTATTACAATATCGTTTAACTTTTTTGTCAGATACCGAAGTTAATTG
>JBMYWO010000247.1:0-2425 GCA_049607505.1 Polaribacter sp. | reverse complement strand
AAGAACGAAACGAAAAAACCAAAAACAATTTTATCCGTGAGGTTTTAGACCTTTCTGATTTTATTTGTAAAAATCCGACAACTTTTCCAAAAATTAATAGTATAAAGCGAACTGCTTCTTTAAGAAAGTTCCCATTTTCTATTATTTATGTCGTTGATACAGAAGGAATATTTATTATTTCTGTTTTTCATCATTCTAGAAATCCTAAAATTTGGAAAAAGCGATAAAATCCCGCTAAATTTTATTAAATACAAGTTAACATTATAATCATCTTTACAACCAATACACATCAAAAGAGCATTCTTATATTTTGACAAATTTTCTAAAATTATTTCTATCAATTACATGCCCTTCAGCTTTGTATGTTTTTATAAAATTTTGAGGAAATCTTGTTTTTTTATTCTTCCATTTAAATTCAAATCCTACAATTTTACCATTATTTTCTTCTACAAAATCAATTTCCTGTTGTTGTTTTGTTCTCCAAAAATACATTTTAGCAAATGTATCTTTATAAAGATTTTGCTTTTTTCTTTCAGATACTAAAAAATTTTCCCATAAAGCTCCTTTGTCTATTCTTAAATTCAGTGGGTTAAAATTCCCAATAATCATATTTCGTATGCCATTATCATAAAAGTAAATTTTCCTATTGTGCTTTATTTCATTTCTTATGTTTCGGCTAAAACTGTGTAACCTAAAAACAATATATCCTTTTTCTAAAATTTCGATGTACTTCTGAACTGTAATTTTATTAATACCAATCAGTTGAGATAATTCATTGTAGTTCACCTCGCTACCCATTTGCAAAGCCAATGCCTGTAGTAATTTTTCCAGAACTTCAGGTTTTCTGATGTCTGAAAATGATAAAATATCTCGATACAAATAGCTATTTACAAGGTTTTTTAAAGCCTCTCGTTCTTTACCTTGATTATTAATAATCTCGGGATAAAATCCATAGAGCAATCTGTTTTCTATTTGCTGTTCAGATTTTATAAATCCGATTTTATTTTCGTATTCTTCCCAAGAAATAGGAAACAATTCGTACTCCCATTTTCTGCCAGTCAAGGGTTCATTCAATTCGTTACCTAAATCAAATGACGAAGAACCACTTACAAATAATTGAACCTCTTTGAATTGGTCAGTAATAATTTTTAAAGTCAATCCTATTTGTGGTATTCTTTGAGCCTCGTCTAAAAAAATATATTTATAATCGCCAATAAATGTTCTAATTTGTTCTGTAGTAGGACTTTGTAAAAGACTTCTTGTTGAAGGATCGTCGGCATCAAGAAATAGATACTCTTTATCTTTAAGAATTTCATTTATCAACGTTGTTTTCCCCACTTGTCGGGCACCAACAATAACTATGGCTTTTCCACTGTTAATTTTGTCTTTTATCCTATTTTCTATTGTCCTGTCAAACATTTTCTATTTCAAAGGTACAATTAAATATTGTAATGACCAATAGTTATGCTTTTAGGTCATTTAAATGACCTAAAAGCCATTCTTTTCCCTATGTTCAATAATCAATTATATGTGCCATTAATTCAATTTATAATGAATCTGTTGATTTTCTAATGTTGACAATAATTCGCTCGTTATTTTAATTTTGGTATTTCTACTAGGAAGATTGAGTTCTATTTCTTCTTCAGCATCCCAAATGGTAAATTTTAAAGACTGTTTTCCTGCACTATTTTTTAAGATACTTTCTAGATTTAAGATATTTTCTTCGTTTACTTCTTTTAGTGGAATATTAATGGTAATTTTTTTACATAATTCGTCCATAATATCATGTAAAAGTTTAAAACCTATAAACTTTAATCTTGGTTCACGCGTAACACCTTCCCTATTTGGCCATCCAGGTTGAATGGTAGAACGTATAAACAAGAAAGAATTTGGTACTAAAAAATGCTTGAATTTTAAGTAATCTTCGCCAAAAATTCTAAACTCATAATTATCGCCATAATCTTCAATAAAAAAAGAAGCCCAACCTTTACCCGCTTTAGAAACCCTGTGTTGTACATCCGTTACAATTCCTGCAAATGATAAATTCATTCCTTGTATATTTTTCAAATCTTGTTTGAAATGTTTTAACGTGGCATTGCAAAACTTTAATTCATTTTTAAAATCATCTAGCGGATGTGCAGAAATATAAATACCCACAACTTCTTTTTCTTTGCTTAACAATTCCATTCTACTCCAAGGTTCGCAATTAGGAATTTCAGGTTCGGGAAATTGAATGCTAGAAGTTTCACCAAATAAAGAAACTTGTGCGGAATTTTTATTTTCTTGATACTTATTTCCAAAACGAATGGCACGCTCTAAAAAAGTTTGTCCTTTTTCGTCCAACTCATAATATTGCGCTCTATGGGTTTCTGCAAAAGAATCAAATCCGCCAGCCAAAACCAAACCGTCAAAAGCCTTTTTATTA
>JBMYWO010000246.1:0-2427 GCA_049607505.1 Polaribacter sp. | reverse complement strand
CTACTTTTGAAGGGCCAATGCTTTCTTTAAAAAACGTAAATGCTATTTCTCATTTTACAGATTGGACTATTGCACACGTACACGTAGGAGCATTGGGTTGGAATGGTTTCCTAATATTTGGTATGCTTTACTGGCTAGTTCCAAAAATGTGGAGTACAAAATTATATTCTAAAAAAATGGCAAATATTCACTTTTGGATAGGAACATTAGGTATTTTGTTTTATGTATTGCCAATGTATGTTTCAGGAATGTTCCAAAGTTTAATGTGGAAACAATTTAATGAATTTGGAAACTTGGCTTATCCAAACTTCTTAGAAGTATTATCTCAGTTTAAAATGCATTATGTACTTAGATTGCTTGGTGGTTTATTATATTTCACAGGAGTTATTTTAATGATTTGGAATTTAATGAAAACTGCTTTTGCTGGAAGCTTTATAGCCAATGAAGATGCAGAGTCTTTACCACTAGAAGCATCGCCACATGCATCTAAAAACGACCACTGGCACAGATGGATAGAAGGAAGACCAATAAAACTTGCCATTTTTGCTTTAATAGCTATATTAATAGGTGGTTTTGTAGAATATATTCCTATGGTAATAGCAGAAACAAATACACCAACTATTGCTACAGTAAAACCTTATACACCATTAGAATTGGCTGGTAGAGATATTTATATTAGAGAAGGTTGTACAGTATGTCACTCTCAAATGATTAGACCATTTCGTTCAGAAACAGAGCGATATGGAGAGTATTCAAAAGCAGGAGAGTTTGTTTATGACCACCCTTTTGTTTGGGGTTCTAAAAGAACTGGGCCAGATTTAATGCGTATTGGAGGAAAATACTCTGATGATTGGCACTATTATCACATGCAAGATCCTAGAGCAAGTTCTCCTGGTTCTTTAATGCCAATTTACCCTTGGTTGTTTGAAGACGATTTAGATTTATCTTATGTAGAGTCAAAAATTACAACACTAAGAAAATTAGGTGTTCCATATCCTGAAGGATATGAAAGTGAAGCACTAGCAGATTTAGAAAAGCAAGCTAAAAAAATAGAATCGAACTTGAAGGCTAAAGGAATCAATGATTTGGATAGTAAAAAAGAACTAATAGCTATTATAGCATATTTGCAAAGAATGGGAACAAATATAGAAACTTCAAAAGAATAAAATATGTTTAAAGATGCCCTTAGAAATGTAGAAGGATTAGAGATTTACCCAACAATATCATTTGTAATATTTTTCTTGTTCTTCTTTGGTTTAATGTTTTATGTATATGGTTTAACCAAAAACCATACTGCAAATATGAGCAATATGCCACTAGACGAAAATAACAATACCATTAAAACTACAAAAACAGACAGCAATGAATAAATTATATAAAACAAGCTTAACAATAATGATGCTTTTTATATCTTTTTTGGCAAAAGCACAAGATGTTGTAAAAATAGATGCAGAATCTTCTGCTAGATACGAACAAGATTACTCATACTATTTAATGTATTTGTTTTTATTGGCTACTATTTTAGGATTTATATATGCAGCTTATAGAATTTTTTATACCAAAGAAAACAAAACAGAAGTAAGTGCTTTAGATAAAATGCTTTATGATACTGTAGCAGTAGAAAGAGAAGATGAAATAATGACCAATCATGAATATGATGGTATAAAAGAATTAGATAATCACTTACCACCTTGGTGGGTTTGGTTAATGTATTTAACTATTATTTTTGCAGTAATTTATTCTGGATATTATTTTACAGGCATAGGAATGTCTCAAGAAGAAGAGTATGCAGACGAGTTGTTATATGCTAAATATCAACAAGATTTAATTCAAAAAGATATGAACTTGAGGTTTGATGAGACGAATGTAGCAGTAATAACAGATGCAGCAAAAATTCAAGAAGGAAAAGAAATTTATGAAACAAACTGCGTACTTTGCCATTTAAAAGATGGTGGTGGAAATGTAGGGCCTAACCTTACAGATAACTTTTATATACATGGTAAAACTTCTACAGAAATGTATGAAGTAATAAGAGATGGTGTACTTTCTAAAGGAATGCTTTCTTGGAAAAAACAGTTAAATCCTTTTCAAATACAAAATGTAATGAGTTATATTAAAACAGAATTGGAAGGAACTACTCCAGAAAAACCGAAAGAAGCTCAAGGAGAGGAGATTGTTGAATAAAACATTTTTTTAGATGTTAAAGGGTTTGTAATTTCGACATTAGGAGAAATTTTCCTTTAGAAATAAGATAAAAGTTTACTCTAATCTGAACTTAGCAGATACAAAAAAAGGTAGATTTCTCACTGCGTTTGAAATGACAATTTGGGATAGTAAAAAAACAAACAAAATGATTCAAGACGAAGAAGGTAGTTTTAGAGACAGTATGACAACCGTAGATGAGTCAGGAAAACGTAAATGGCTTTT
>JBMYWO010000245.1:0-2430 GCA_049607505.1 Polaribacter sp. | reverse complement strand
GAGCATCTCCCTTTTAAGGAGAGGGTCCTGGGTTCGAGCCCCAGCCGAGCCACAATAAAGAGGAAACGTAGGTTTTCTCTTTTTTTGGCCTCATTTTTTGAAGGTTAATTTGAAATAAAACTCGTTTAATTACGAGGTTCGGTAGCTCAGTTGGTAGAGCATCTCCCTTTTAAGGAGAGGGTCCTGGGTTCGAGCCCCAGCCGAGCCACAAAGGGAGGAACCATGTTTCTCCCTTTTTTTATGTCTAAAATTTCCATTTATTGAGTTTTCCATACTCCTAAACCTTTTACTTTCCGTTTGTCATTTACCCATTAAACATAGGGGTAGATAATATACATTTGAATATTACTTTATTATATGAGGAAAGAGAAACTTTATCTTTTATTACAATTAGGTGGATGGTTATTTTATGTCATCATTGCTTTACTTTTTGCCACTGTTTTAAAAGAACCCATTAACCTAAAATTCATTACGGCTTTATTTCTAGTATATATTATTGGAATATCGTTAACGCATTTTTACAGAAATCTAATTATTCGTTTTGGATGGACCAAGTACAATATTGTGAAGTTAATTCCCAATATTCTGGGCTCGGTTGTTGTTTTATCGGTCCTATTCCAGTGTCTTTATTTATTGGGAAGACTATTAATGTTTCAAGAAGCCCAATCTCTTAACCTTAGTGATAATATAGGAAACATCTTCAGCTGGAGTTTCCTTATTGTGATGTGGAGTGTTATTTATTTTGCTTACCAGTTTTTTGAAAGGTATAGAAATGAAGAAATAAAAAATTTAAAGTGGGAAGCCTCCAAAAATGAAATTGAATTAAATAAATTAAAGTCTCAGCTTAACCCTCATTTCATTTTTAACTCAATGAATAGTATTAGAGCATTAATTGATGAAGACCCGGTAAAAGCAAAAAGATCTGTAACTCAATTGGCCAATATTCTTAGAAACACCCTCATGATGGGACGTAAAAAGACCGTTTTATTTGAGGAAGAAATGGCTATTGTAAACGATTTTATTGAATTGGAAAAAACCAGATATGAGGAACGTTTGAAATGCAAGGAAACCATAGAAGAAGAAGCTTACTCTTTTCAGATTCCTTCGCTAATGATTCAAACCCTAATTGAAAACGGGATTAAACATGGTATATCAAAACTTCCTAAAGGTGGTTTAATTGAGCTAAGAGCCTCTGTTGCTAACGACTTTTTAACCATTGAAATTGAAAATACGGGAGAGTTAGTTACCGGAACTAAACCCGAAACAGGTTTTGGAATATTAAATACCACACAAAGATTAAATTTGCTATACGGAAAAGATGCTACGTTTGAAATTTACAATACAGATCATCATACCGTAGTTACTAAAGTTATTGTACCTAAAGAACCTATTTAAAGATGATAAAGTGTTTGATAATTGATGATGAACGTTTAGCTAGACAAGAGTTAAGACGTATTTTAGAAAATCATAAAAACATTGAAATTCTAGATGAATGCGATAACGCAGAAGACGCTATTTCCAAAATAGAAGAGTTAAAGCCTGATTTAATTTTCTTAGATATTCAGATGCCAGGAAAAAACGGCTTTGACGTATTGGAAGAAATCATCTATACTCCAGAAGTAATTTTTGTAACCGCCTATGACGAATTTGCCTTAAAAGCTTTTGAAGTAAGCGCCTTAGATTACATTCTAAAACCAGTAGAAGAAAATCGTTTTGATGAATCTTTAAAAAAGGTAATTGATAAAATCAACGCTAAAAAGACAGATTCAGCTCTTTCTCCTACCGAAGAACAGCTAGGAGCCACTGACCAAGTTTTTGTTAAGGATGGCGATAAATGTTGGTTTGTAGAATTGGGAGAAATCAGATTATTCGAATCGGAAGGAAACTATGTTCGTGTTTATTTTGACAACAACAAACCGCTTATTCTGAAATCTTTAAACAACCTCGACAAAAAGTTGAGCGATAAATTATTTTTTAGAGCCAACCGTAAACACATTATTAACCTAAAGTGGATTGATAAAATTGAGACTTGGTTTAATGGTGGGCTGTTAGTAATTCTTAAAGACGACAAAAAGATTGAGATCTCTAGGAGACAGGCGGTGAAATTAAAAGATCGTATGAGTTTATAATCTCCTTATCGATCAAAGAGAACAAGGAAGTTAATTTCGAAAAAAAAGAAATCAGTTTTTCTAATGACTTTGTAATGGAAGGGGCCAACGAAAAACAAATTAAAAAACACAACAAAGCTCTTAGTCAAGGTAAAAGTATTGGGGTTGATGACTTAAGTATTCGGTGGTTTATCTCCACAAAAACTGGAGAATTCTACATTTGTAGTGATGTCCAAGAATGGGACACAAAAATGGACTCTCGCTCATCCTATCATGACAGCTACACTATTTACACCAAAACCCAAATTATTATTACCAAACT
>JBMYWO010000244.1:0-2443 GCA_049607505.1 Polaribacter sp. | reverse complement strand
AAAACTTTATAATACAATAACTTCTCCTCTTCGAGAGAGGTTAGGGGTATGTTCCTGCAAAATCTATTCCTTTAATTTCTAGGCGTTTCATTAAATGTTTAGAAAAATGTAAACCTGCTGTGGGTGCCGCTACAGCCCCTTCGTGTTTTGCAAAAATTGTTTGATAACGTTCTTCATCAGATGCTTCTACCTCTCTATTCATAATTTTTGGCAGAGGAGTTTGCCCTAATTCTAATAATTTTTCTCTAAATTCTTCATAGCTTCCGTCAAATAAAAAGCGTAAGGTTCTTCCTCTTGAGGTTGTATTGTCTATCACCTCTGCAACTAAACTTTCATCTTCTCCAAAAAACAACTTATTTCCAATTCTTATTTTTCTCGCAGGATCTACTAAAACATCCCACAATCTGTTTTCAGCATTCAATTCTCTTAACAGAAAAACCTCAATTCTAGCACCCGTTTTTTCTTTATTGCCATACATTCTAGCAGGAAAAACTTTGGTGTTATTCAACATCATTACATCACCTTCTTCAAAATAATTAATAACATCTTTAAATTGCTTATGCTTAATAGTTTGTTTTTCTCTGTCTAAAACCATCAAACGAGATTCATCTCTATGTTCGGCAGGATATTTTGCCAATAATTCTTCTGGCAATTCAA
This sequence comes from Polaribacter sp., assembly GCA_049607505.1. Classification (GTDB taxonomy): domain Bacteria; phylum Bacteroidota; class Bacteroidia; order Flavobacteriales; family Flavobacteriaceae; genus Polaribacter. The sequence continues at coordinate 1,786 of JBMYWO010000244.1, read as the reverse complement.
ATTCAAAATGTGATAATTTCATATATATTTATTTAATAGGAGCGCAAATATACAATATCGAGAAAGGCGTTGTCAAGTGTTTGACGTTTTAATTTAAGCACTACCAAATATTCAGTAAAAGGTTTTTATTCTTTGTTTTTAGAATCTATAATGATGGTTACAGATCCATCGTTTATCAATGCTACTTTCATAGCTGCTCCAAATGTACCTGTTTGTACTTTTTTATTGAGTTCGTTTTCTAAAGTTTCAACAAAGTTTTTATATAACGGAATTGCTATTGTTGGTTTTGCGGCTTTTGTATAACTGGGTCTGTTTCCTTTTTTTGTAGATGCCTGCAATGTAAACTGACTCACCACAAGGGCATCAGCATTTGTGTCTAATAATGACGTATTCATCACGCCATTTTCATCATTAAAAATACGAAGGTTTACAATTTTTCTTACCAACCAATTGATGTCTTCTTGAGCATCTTCATAAGCAATTCCTAAAAGAATTAGTAGTCCCTTTTTGATGTTGGCTACTTTGATAGTATCAATGGTAACACTTGCTTCTAAAACTCTTTGAATAACAACTCTCATAATGCCCCTAAATCCCCAAAGGGGACTTTTTGATTTTAGAATGATTAAAAATTAGTTAGTGTTTAGGCTTTTTTCCCCTTCGGGGAATTAAAGGGGCTTCTAGTCCCACACATCCGTTCTGTATTGTTCTTGGTCAACTTCTATAATTTGCAAATAACTTTTATAACGCGACCAAGAAATTTCTTCGGTTTCCAATGCGTTTTTTACGGCACAATGTGGCTCTTTTATATGAATACAATTGTTGAATTTACAATCGTTTTTTAAAGCAAAAAACTCTGGAAAATAATCTCCCAATTCCTCTTTTTCAATATCTACAACACCAAATCCTTTAATGCCTGGGGTATCAATAATTTTTGCATTAAAACTCAAATCAAACATTTCGGCAAAAGTTGTGGTGTGTTGTCCTTGCTTGTGTTGGTCTGAAATTTCTTTGGTTTTTAAATTTAAGGCGGGTTCTATTGCGTTGACCAATGTGGTTTTACCAACTCCTGAATGACCCACAAACATCGAGGTTTTGCCCATCATCATTCCTTTAATTGTGGTTGTATTTTTGTTTTTAGTTGCAGAAACTTCAACGCATTGATACCCTATTTTTTCATACATCTCTTTTAGGTATAAAATCTCTGCACGTTCTTCCATCTTATAAGAATCTATTTTATTGAATACCAAAACAGTATCAATTCTATAAGCTCTTGTAGAAACTAAAAAGCGATCGATAAATATGGTAAAAGTGGGTGGATTATTAATGGTTATCAGCAAGAAAACTTGGTCTATATTTGCGGCAATAATATGTGTTTGTTTGGATAGGTTTACAGATTTTCTGATAATAAAATTCTCTCTATCCAAAATGGTTTTTATAATGCCTATTTCTTCATCGCCTTTTTTTTCTAAATCGAATACTACCCTATCACCCACTGCAATTGGATTGGTGCTTTTGATACCTTTTAGTCTAAATTTTCCTTTTATTCTACAATTGAACAAAACACCTTCAGTAGATTTTACTAGATACCAACTTCCTGTAGATTTATAAACAGTTCCTGTCATTAGTACAAAGATGCAGAATTTTTAAATAAAAATATTGGGTTTATGGTAAAAATGGTTTTTACTTTATATACTCAATTCATTTAGGTTTTCGGGATTTAGTCATTTATCTCCTTAAATCCGCAAAACATATTGATTGAAAAAAGAGAAAACACACTGTGTATAGT
>JBMYWO010000243.1:0-2443 GCA_049607505.1 Polaribacter sp. | reverse complement strand
TGATATGGGGTATCGGAATATGGAGTCGGAAACTAAACGCTGTATTCAAGGCTTAAGAGATAGAGGTTTAATAATGGATAGACCGATTATAGTATATAATCAATTAGATTCGGAACAATATAGTTTTATTTATTTAGATGAAGGTGATAATCCTCAACCATGGATATGTTTTATTGTTGATGATGAGGAGACGATTTGGAAAGCCTCATTCCCTTCTTTCAGGGATTTAGTAGATGGGGCTGTAGATAGAGCAGTATTAGGCTTAGGGTTTTAATTTACTCTGAGAAATATCTTAAAGCGTAATCAAAATATTTGGTTACGCTTTTTATTGCTCAGAAAAAAAGAGCTACCCTAAAGTTTTACTTTATGGCTATTAAGTTTATCAAAACGAATATGTATCAAACCAAACTTCATAGAGTGTGGATTATCTTTTTTTGAATGCCTTATTTTTGATAGATGTAACAGACTTGCCACGAAGTAAAACTACGCGGTTGCGGGGGAAGAGGAAGAGTATTAATGATCTTATTCATAACTTAGTTAAAGCGAAGCCATTGGTTTCCCCAGCTCACGCCAAGCAAAAAAAGTAAGTAATTTGCTACCGCAAAGTTTTACTTTGTGGCCGTAAGGTTGGTCAAAACGCATGTTTATCAAAACTAATTTCATTGAGAGTGGCTTATCATTTTTATTATTGAAAGTCTTTTTTTTTTTTTGATGTAACAGACTTGCCACGAAGTAAAACTTCGCGGTTGCGGGGAATAAAAAAAACAAATAATTATGGTTATTGAGTATTTAAAAACGTTAGATGCAAATAAAAGTGGAAATAAATTATGGAAATACGGAGATCCTGAAGGTTTTTCAATCTCTACCATTGAAAAAATTGAACAAAAGATTAATAACGGTAATCATTTTCCAAAAGCATTTCGAGAATTTTTATTTATTGCGGGCGAGTCATCCGGAGGAATAGGAATAGGGCCTTCATACGGTGTTGATATTTATGCTGAAGATGGTGAAACATATATTCAACAATTAAATGTATATAAGAAATTACTTGTAAAAAAAGGACTAAATATTGATCGCCCATTTATTGTTTTTAAGAGTGGTGAAAGCTCCAGCTTCGATTTCATTTATTTAGATGAAGGAGATGATCCTAGACCGAGGTTTATGTATTTAGATGATAATTTAATGGGCGATGATCCTCGAATATGTGAATATCCAGAAAAAACATTTAGTGAGCTAATAGATCGGTTAGTTGATTATGCTTTAAGAGGTTTGGTGCCTTTTTAGTTTAAGGATCGGAAATAATAGTAAAAAAATATTGTTAATTTTTTGATGAAGAATAAATAGATATCTGTAACTCCTTTACAGATTTTGTAAATGGGTTAGTCTATTCTGATGAGGAAGAGTATTAATGATCTAGCATATTACTTAATTAAAGCGAAGCCGTTGGTTTCGCTTTTTTTTTGGTAAAACAAGAAAATTAAAATTAACTTGGCATCATCTAGATGATTTAGATCCTAAAGTTCAAAGTCATTTTGAATTAGTACATAGGAAAGTACATGATAAAACCATACAACATTTAGGAAGTTTTTTCCAAATGGAACAACTGTTAAAACTTATTAAGTAGAAAAATATGAAAGTTAAATTTGAAAGAGAAGAGAAGAAAATATCTCCCAAAGAATTGGAAGCTTTTGAGGAATTATTAATCAAAAAGGATTTAAAACTGCCAGAGGATTATAAAAAGCATATGCTTAAATATAACGGAGGGAGTCCTGATGATTCATGTGAATGGCATTTAGACTCTAGGGTTGAATTTTTTGATTTTACTTCTATAAAATATGGTGATTACACTATGGAAGAAAAGTTTTTAATATCTCGTAGAGATGTATTACCCGAATCAGATATTTATATTGGAGATATTCTTGGTGGACATCTCTGTATGTCTTTGTCTAAAGAAAACCATGGAGCTATTTATGCTTTTTTCCCTGATGGAGAACGAATAGATATTTGTAACTCTTTTACAGAATTTGTAAATGGTTTAGTATATTCTGATGAAGAAGAGTATTAATGATTTAACTTATAACTTAATTAAAGCGAAGCCCATTGGTTTCGCTTTTTTTTGCAAAGAAGAAAGTTAAAACTAAATTGGATCATCTAGATGATTTAGATACAACCGTTCAAAGTCATTTTGAACTAGTACATAAGAAAGTACATGATAAAACTATACAACATTTAGGAAGTTTTTTCCAAATGGAACAATTATTAAAACTTATTAAGTAGAAAAGATATGAAGATAAAATTTGTAAGAGTAGAAAAGAAAATATCTCCAGAGGAATTGGAAGATTTTGAAAAATTACTTATCGAAAAGAATCTTAGATTACCAGAGGATTATAAACAGCATATGATCAAATACAATGGAGGGAGCACTAAGGATTTTTATGAATGG
>JBMYWO010000242.1:0-2451 GCA_049607505.1 Polaribacter sp. | reverse complement strand
ACATTCCCAGGAATTAAGGATAAATTTTCAATTCCGCCATAATTTTGTGAAATACACCACAAGACAAAATCGTGCCAATTTTCGCCCGCATTTACAGTTAAATAGACATAATTTTCATCCTCATTATCAATAGAAATTCCTTTGATATTGATATGAATCACTAATTTTTCAATGTCTTTTGTCAACAACATATTGCTTCCGCCAGAAATAAGAAAAATATCTTTTTCAGTGGTTAGAAGTTGTTGCAATTCATATACAGAAGTTATTTCAACAAAACGTTTTGCATATACAGAAACACCAAAAGTAGTATAGTTTTTTAAGGATATGTTTTGCTGAATTTTCAACTAACTTTTATATTGTTTAAGGCTTCGCTTAAAATTTGTACAGAATGTTTTAAACCAAGTTTTTATCATATTCCATTCACTAGTAGAAAGGTTTATGGGTTTATAATTTTGTTATACTAAATACTGTAATTCTTCAGCATAGCTATAGGTAAGTTGAAAACTTTTTTTACAACATTTGCAACGCCAACGTTGTGTGCCACTTTCACTATGCCCATTCTTTTGAAGGTCTGAACTTTTACAATGATAACAAGTAATTGTGATTGTATGTTCCATAATCTTGCTAATATAAACATTTCAACTGATTTAATCCACTACCGAAAGAAGATTTAATAATTAGGCAAAGGATGATAGTTATTATTATATTGATATTGTCCTCTTAAGTTTTTTCTATTTAGAAAAGGTGCCTTTATTTTTGTAATAAAACTTCTTTAATTTAAAGGAATTTAAACATCCGTGCACGTATTAAAAAGACAAGAAAATAATTTTGGTTCGATTTTGAGTTTAAATTCTTTATTTTTGGGATAAGCATTTTGTTTTAATATTAAAATCTAATAATTTTTGAGTAACCTAAAATCTATATAAATATGCAAAATACAGAAGCAACAAACTGGTCAAAGCAAGAATTTCAAACATACCTTTATATTTACTGTATGAATGCAGATTATAAGGAAACAAAAGAAGAGTTAGAAATGATCTCATTAAAAAGCGATGATGAAATCTATAAAAGGATGCATGCCGAATTTGAAAAAGATAATGACTATGCAAGTATTCAGAAAATTAATGAATCTTTTCAGCATTTGAATTATAAAAAAGAGGAGGTAGATAGGCTATTTGATGAAATCAAAAAATTGTTTTTATCTGACGGGAAATATGAAATTTTAGAAAGAAATTTAATGAAAGGATTAAAGAAATTATTGAAGTAAGCATCTAGTTCTATTGCAAATTTATATGGATTAAATTTGTGGTAGAAAGAAAAAAAATCACACATCACAAATCAAAAAAGATTCTTTTAAGGATTCTATTTTATTAGAAAATTGTGGTATAAATTCTTGCGCTACATAGCCTGTATAACCCGTATCTACAATAGCACGCATAATTGCTGGATAATACAATTCTTGTGTATCATCTATTTCATGCCTTCCAGGGACACCAGCAGTGTGGTAATGTCCGAAATATGAATGATGGTTTTGTATGGTTCTAATGATGTCTCCTTCTTGAATTTGCATGTGGTAAATATCATATAGCAACTTAAAGTTTTCAGAACCAAGAGCCTTACAAAGCTCAATGCCCCACGCCGAAGAATCACACATATAATCTGGGTGATTGATTTGATTAAAAAGTTCCATTTGAATAATTACTCCGTGCTTTTCTGCCAAAGGCATAATTTGAGAAAGCCCTTTTACACAATTTTGCAATCCCGTTTTATCGTCCATTCCATCACGATTACCACTAAAACAGATTAAGTTTTTATACCCTGCTTCTGCAACTTTTGGAATCATTTCTGTATAATTGGTTATGAGCTGATTATGGTATTTCGGATTGTTCCAACCTTCCGTTAAACTTATTTCTGCTCCGTTGCACATAGAACATTCTATATTGTATCTCTTAAGCAGTGGCCAATCTTTTGGCCCCATAAGATCTATGGCTTTAACGCCTAGTTTATGTAGTGTTTTTAAGAAATCTTCCAGAGGAATATTATTAAAACACCATTGACAAACACTGTGATTGATATTATTTTTTAAAACAAAATTGGTTTTTTTAGCTGAAGGTTTACTCACTAATTTTTTGCATGAAACGATTAAAAAAGTTGATATTGCTGTGAGTTGTAAAAATTTTCTACGCTCCATATTTGTTTAATTTTCTTAAGATTGTTGAAGTAAATGGATAAAAATTAAATTGTATAAATCTTATTCTTAATTGCATACATTACCAATCCTACACGATTTTTTACATTTAGTTTTGTAAACAAAACATCCCTATATCCGTCTATGGTTTTTGGGCTTAAAAACATTTTATCTGCAATTTCTTTATAGGTTAGTTCTTCCGTACAAGCCAATTTCATAAAAGTGAGTTCTCTTTCTTTAAAGGTAATTGTGTTTTCTTCGTT
>JBMYWO010000241.1:0-2459 GCA_049607505.1 Polaribacter sp. | reverse complement strand
TAACAGTTTTAGTTTTGGGAGGAAGTTTAGGCGCAAGAAGAATAAATCAGTTGATAGAGAGTCAATTAGGTTTTTTTAAAAATCAAAATGTTCAATTGATTTGGCAATGCGGTACACTGTATTTTGAAGATTATAAAAAATATAATGACATAGAAAATGTACAAGTACATCAATTTATAAACAATATGGATTTGGTGTATGCCGCTTCAGACATCATCATTTCAAGAGCAGGAGCAAGTTCGGTTTCTGAATTGTGTATTGTTGGCAAACCTGTCATATTTATTCCTTCGCCCAATGTGGCAGAAGATCATCAAACAAAAAATACAAAATCTATTGTAGATAAACACGGAGCAATTTTATTAAGAGAAACAGAACTAAATACATTTTCAATTGTTTTTGAAACCTTGTTAAAAGACAAAGGAAAACAACAAAGTTTATCAGAAAACATAAAAGCATTGGCGTTGCCAAATGCAACATCGGATATTGTAAATGAGGTGGTAGCCCATCTTCCGTCTTCTGCCCATCTTCCGTCTTCCCAAAGGGAAGAAACTAGATACGTTAGAAAAAATGATTTTTAGAGCTAAAGGTAAATATGAGTAAAACAATAAAACATACTAGCAAGATTGGAAAAGCCCTTCCTTTAGGGAAGGATTTAGGATGGGCTTCTTGTATTTATTTCTTGGGAATTGGCGGTATCGGTATGAGTGCTATTGCGCGTTATTTTGTATCTACTGGAAAGCAAGTTGCGGGCTATGATAAAGTTCCTACTCAAATTACAGCTGATTTGGAAGCATTGGGTGTAGAAATTCATTTTGAAGATGCTATTAAAAATATTCCTGTTTCATTTTTAAATACCGAAAAAACATTAGTGGTTTATACACCTGCAATTCCTGAAAATCATTTAGAATTAAATTATTTTTTGAACAACGATTTTATTGTTTTAAAACGTGCCGAAGTTTTAGGAAAAATAACACAGAGTACATTTTGTTTAGCAGTTGCTGGCACACACGGAAAAACAACAACTTCTTCTATTTTAGGACATATTATGCAACCTAGTTTGGCAACTTCGTTTTTAGGCGGAATTGCAGAAAATTACAATTCAAACTTCATTTTAGGTGAAGATAAAATAACGGTGGTAGAGGCAGATGAATTTGACAGATCGTTTTTACAATTATCGCCAAATATTGCTTGTATCACTTCTATGGATGCCGATCATTTAGATATTTATGGTGACTCTAAATCTTTAGAAAATTCCTTTAAAGATTTTGCAAACAAAGTTTCAGATACCTTAATTGTTGCAAAAGGATTGCCTTTAAAAGGATTGAAGTATGCAATAAATGAAGATGCAGATTATAAAGCGTTTAATTTAAAAATTGAAAGTGGAACCTATATTTTTGATGTACAAACTCCATCAGCAAAAATTAAAAATATTGAATTTAATTTACCTGGTAAACATAATGTAATGAATGCTTTAGCGGCATTAGCAATGGCTGATGTTTATGGAATTTCACTGGAAAACATTAAACAAAGTTTATCAACTTTTAAAGGTGTAAAACGTAGGTTTTCGTATAAAATAAAAACAGAAAATTTAGTGTTGATTGATGATTATGCACATCATCCCACAGAAATTAATGCCGTAGAAAATTCGGTAAGAGAAATGTATGTCGATGAAAAAGTATTGGCTGTTTTTCAGCCTCATTTGTTTAGTAGAACCCAAGACTTTATTGATGATTTTGGGCTAGCTTTATCTAAGTTTGATGAAGTGTTGTTACTGGATATTTATCCTGCAAGAGAATTGCCTATTGAAGGAGTAACGTCTGCGTGGTTATTAGAAAAAATAAATTTAGAAAATAAAAAATTAGTACAAAAAAACGAATTGATAACAGAGATTAAAAAGTCATCAGCAAAAATAGTAGTTATGATGGGTGCAGGAGATATTGGAGTGTTGGTAGAAGATGTGGCGAATCAAATTCAAAAGTTTTAGACCCTTCAGGTTTTGGAAACCTGAAGGGTCTCTAAATTCAAAAAAAATATGAAATTTAAAAAGTTTTTGAAGTACTTGTTTTTTATAGCTTTAACAATAGGCTTGGGCTTTTTATATGGTTTTTCTTCGGCAAAAAATCAACAGAAAAAAATAACAGCTATTGTTGTTGAATTTGAAGAAGGAGAGAATCATTTTTTGTCGCATGCTATGGTTAATAAATTGTTAATACAAAATAACAGGACAGTAAAAAACCAAGCAAAATCTGTGATAAATTTATACAGTTTAGAAAATGAGGTGTCTAAAAATCCGTATGTAGAAAAAGTATCGATTTTTTTAACTGTTGAGGGAGTTTTAAAATCTACCATAAAACAGCGTGTGCCTGTTGCAAGAATTGTTTTAAAAAATAGTTCTTATTATATTGATAAAGAGGGAATAAAGATTCCTCTATCTACTAATTTTTCAGCAAGAGTTCCGT
>JBMYWO010000240.1:0-2466 GCA_049607505.1 Polaribacter sp. | reverse complement strand
TTTAAACGATTATTGGAAAAATTTGGTAATGGGAGTCAGCGGTGCTGCTCCCATTACGCATTTTGATACCTCAGAGTTTAAGACCAAATTTGCATGTGAAGTAAAGGATTTTGTTGTGAAAGATCATCTTGATAGAAGAGAAGCACAACGAATGGATCCATTTACACAGTATGCAATGGTTTCGAGCATGGAGGCAATCAAAGATGCAAATCTATACGAGAATGATACGGTAAATCATGACAGAATTGGAGTAATTTGGGGTGCAGGAATTGGAGGAATTAATATTTTCCAAGAACAAATAGCAGAATTTGCTACAGGAACTGGTACACCAAGATTTAATCCTTTCTTTATACCAAAAATGATTATTGATATAGCTCCAGGGCATATCTCTATGAAACATAACTTTAGAGGACCAAACTTTGCCGCAGTATCTGCATGCGCATCTTCTACAAATGCTATGATAGACGCTTTTAACTATATAAGACTAGGAAAAGCAGACGCAATAGTAACTGGAGGATCTGAAGCAGCAGTTACTTATGGTGGAATAGGTGGTTTTAATTCTATGAAAGCACTTTCAACAAGAAATGACGATCCAAAAACGGCTTCAAGACCATTTGATAGTACTAGAGATGGTTTTATAATGGGAGAAGGTTCAGGATCTTTAATTTTTGAAGAATATGAACACGCTGTAGCAAGAGGAGCAAAAATATATTGCGAAGTTGCTGGTGGTGGTTTAAGTGCAGATGCACACCATTTAACGGCTCCACACCCAGAAGGCTTGGGCGCAATGAATGTAATGAAAAATGCACTTGAAGATGCAGAAATAGATGCAACAGCAATTGATTACATCAATGTTCACGGTACTTCTACACCTTTGGGAGATATTGCAGAACTTAAAGCTGTAAAAGCAGTTTTTGGCGAGCATGCTTATAACTTAAATATTTCTTCTACGAAATCTATGACAGGTCATTTATTGGGTTCTGCGGGTGCTATAGAAGCTATAGCTTGTGTAAAAGCAATAGAAGAAGGAATTGTTCCTCCTACCATAAATCACGTACATGCAGATGAAAATATAGATCAAAAGTTAAATTTGACTTTAAACAAAGCACAAAAAAGAGAAGTGAAATTTGCTTTGAATAATACTTTTGGTTTTGGTGGTCATAATGCTTCTGTAATTTTCAAAAAATTGTAAATGAAAGTACTTAAAAATCTATACAACAGATTTTTTAGAAAAAAAACACCATTTTATAATTACTTATACCAAATTCTCGGGTTTTATCCCGAGAATTTGTCGTTTTATGAACTTGCTTTTCAGCATAAATCTAAATTTAAAGAAAGCAATGAACGCTTAGAATTTTTGGGCGATTCTATTTTAGATGCTGTAATTAGTGATGAGATATATTTTAGATTTCCTGAAAAAAATGAAGGTCAATTATCAAAACTTCGGTCAAAAATTGCAAGTCGTACGTTTTTGAATAAAACAGGAAAAAAACTTGGCTTACAGAATTTTCTACAGTTTAAATTAAATCAAATTCCTATAGAAGAAACCAATATGATTGGTAATGCTTTTGAATCTTTAATTGGAGCTATTTATTTAGATGGTGGCTATACACTTGCAGAGCAGTTTTTAAAGAATGAGATTTTTGAAAAACACGTCAATTGGAGCGAAATTGAATCAAAAACGGTCGATTTTAAGAGTAAAATGATGCATTTTGCACAAAAAAATGCAAAAACAATAGAATTTGACATTGTAAAAGAAAGCTACTTTGAAGCCAATAAAATGGAATTTGAAGTGGTTTTAAAAATTGATGGAAAAGAAATTTCAAGAGGTGTAGGTTCTAATAAAAAAAAGGCACAACAAGTTGCTGCTGAAAAAGCTTTGGTTTTATTAGCTATGTAAAATTTACGCAAGGTCATCATTGATAATAAAATTGCTTAGCAAAAAAATATTAACTTTACAATATGCCAGATAAAAATTACATTCCAAAATACACCTATTCCGACTATGAAAAGTGGCAAGGGAATTGGGAATTGATTTATGGTGCTCCAATAGCAATGTCGCCTTCGCCAAAAAGAAAACATCAGGTTATTGAAAAAAAATTAATTCAATCTTTTTTGGTAGATAATAAAGATAAACAAGAAAATTGTGATTGTGAAATTTATCACGGTTTAGATTGGAAAATAGATGCTCAGACGGTTTTAAGACCCGATTTAATGATTGTTTGTGGAGTATTTAATACCGATTTTTTAGAGTTTCCTCCTTTGCTGGTTGTAGAAATAGCTTCAGATTCTACAAGATTGTTAGATAGAAACACAAAGTTTGGAATTTATGAACAAAATGGAGTCAAGTTTTTTTCTGGCGCGCTTTTGTAAAGCGTGACTAAGCTTATATAGGATTTTAAATCCGAAAAGAAGATGCGAACGCTTTACAAAAGCGCTCGAGTAACAACTATTCGCACAGCTTTT
>JBMYWO010000239.1:0-2477 GCA_049607505.1 Polaribacter sp. | reverse complement strand
CCATTTACGCATAGAAAGTTATGGAACTATAGATGAATTAAATGCTTATATTGGGTTAATAAAAGACCAAAAAATTCATCAAAATGTAAAAAGTTCATTGCTAAAGATTCAAAATGAGTTATTTACTATTGGTTCTATGTTGGCAACTCCACCAGAAAAAGAAATGCTAAAAAGCGGAAAAGAACGTTTAAATATTTCTAAAATTGATGAAAATTCCATTCAATTTTTAGAAAATGAAATTGATAAAATGAATGAAGAACTTCCGCAAATGACACATTTTATACTTCCTGGAGGACATCAAACGGTGTCATTCTGTCACATAGCAAGATGCGTTTGCAGACGTGCCGAACGTTTATCCGTAGCTTTAAATGAACAAGAAATGATAAATCCAGTTATTTTAAAATACCTAAACCGACTTTCTGACTACCTTTTTGTGTTGGCACGAAAATTGTCTAAAGACTTACAGATAAAGGAAATAAAGTGGATTCCTCAGAAGAAATAATACGTTCTTTTTTTTATTAATTTATATTTCTTTAAAAAGACTTGCATAATTGCACAAAAAAATTATTTTTGCAAAAAATTAAACAATAAGAAATGTATTGGACATTAGAATTGGCATCTTATTTAGCAGATGCACCTTGGCCAGCAACCAAAGACGAGCTAATAGATTATGCTATTAGAACTGGAGCTCCTTTAGAAGTTGTAGAAAATCTACAAGATATAGAAGATGAAGGCGATTCGTATGACTCAATTATTGAGATTTGGCCAGATTATCCGACCGAAGAAGATTATCTTTGGAATGAAGATGAATATTAAATAACACTAAACAATATAAAAAGTCTCAATTGAGGCTTTTTTTGTTTTTGAATATATTCTAAAATATTAGCCTAAATTTGTAAAAGATGAAAAATAAAAATCTTTACATAATTGCAGGCTGTAATGGTGTAGGAAAAACAACAGCATCATACACTATATTGCCAAATATTATTGAATGTAAAGAGTTTGTAAATGCAGATGAAATAGCAAAAGGTCTTTCCCCTTTTCAACCAGAAAAAGTATCTTTTGAAGCAGGAAGAATAATGCTAAATAGAATTAATGATCTTATTAAAGAGAATAAAACTTTTGCTTTTGAAACTACATTATCAACTAGAAGTTATCAACCCAAAATTTTAAAAGCAAAACAACAAGGATATTCAGTTACATTGCTTTTCTTTTGGTTAAATAGCATCAAATTAGCAAAAGAAAGAGTAAAAAATAAGAGTGCAAGAAGGAGGGCATCATATACCAAAAAATATTATTAAAAGAAGATATTTAAAAGGAATTTATAATTTATTTGAGATGTATCTTTCTGTTGTAGATAAAGTTTTAATTTACGATAATTCTTATGGAAATCACGAATTAATTGCTAAAAAAAATAGTAGAGAAAACTTTACGATAGTTAATATTGAAAAATTTCATCGTTTAAAAATGATTTATGACACCAAACAATAAAAGAGTTCAAGACGAAGAGCAGGAATTTGAAAATAAAATTGAAAAAGGACTTGCTATAGCTTATAAAAAAATGATTCAATTCAAAAAAGAAAAAAACAGTGTTTTGGTGGTTATGCAAGGCGATAAAATTGTAAAAATAAAACCAGAAGACGCAATATAGTTTCTATATTAGAAAGTGTTTTTGTAGCACAAAAAAAATAGCAATAATAATGAGCATCCTAAATTCAGTACTAAAAGTTTTTGTTGGAGACAAACAGAAAAAAGACCTTAAAATCTTACAACCTATTGTAGATGAGTTAAATAAATTCGAATCTACACTTGCCAATTTATCACATAATGAATTACGAGCAAAAACAGACGAATTTAAAAGCAAAATAAAAGCTTCTACAAAAGAATTTGACGATAAGATTTTAGCTTTAGAAGAAGAAGCAAAAACTGCTGATATAGACAGACAAGAAGATATTTATACAGAAATAGATGCTCTCAAAGATGAAGCCTATAAAGTTTCTGAAGAAACACTAAACACCATTATGCCAGAAGCGTTTGCTGTGGTAAAAGAGACGGCAAAACGTTTTGTAGAAAATGAAGAATTAGAAGTTACCGCTACTCCTTTAGATAGAGAATTATCCGCAGAAAGAGAACACGTTATTTTAGAAGGCGACAAAGCTATTTGGCAAAATTCATGGGATGCAGCAGGAAAACCCGTTACTTGGGATATGATTCATTATGATGTTCAGTTAATAGGTGGCTCGGTTTTACATCAAGGAAAAATTGCTGAAATGATGACTGGTGAAGGAAAAACATTAGTTTCTACCTTGCCTGTTTATCTAAATGCGTTGACAGGAAAAGGTGTTCATTTAGTAACCGTAAATGATTATTTGGCAAAACGTGATAAAGCGTGGATGGCACCTATGTTTGAATTTCATGGATTAACAACGGATTGTATAGACTACCATCAACCTAATTCTGACGAACGAAGAAAGGCC
>JBMYWO010000238.1:0-2482 GCA_049607505.1 Polaribacter sp. | reverse complement strand
TTTGTGTAACAATTATATTTTTTTACTTAATGATGTTATTTTTTAATTCGTTAATTTCTTTTTCTGTTAATCCTGTGATTTCACTTATTAAGGAAACTTCCATCTGTTTTAAAATCATTTTTTTTGCAACCTCAATTGCCTTTTCTTCCTTTGCTTCTTCCCTTGCTGTATCTAATGAGTTTTTTAGATCTCTATAATACTTTAAACTATCTTCATAATCTTGGTATTCTTGTTGACTAAATTTCGAAATTTCAGCAGTTTCAAAAAGTTGTAAAAAAATGTTTTCTTTTAGTTTTTCTGGAACTCTATCTAATTTATGCAAGTTTTTTATGATATAAAGCCATTTTTCAAATCTTGTTGTAAGTTCTTCTACTTTTTTATCAAACTTGGGCATTTCCAAATAAATAAAAGTCAATTTGTCATAAAAAACTGTTTTTGTTTCTTGTTCGGTTAATTTTACGTCATAACGAAATTTGTCTGATTGCTTTTTATTTTCATCAAATACAAAGTCTAAAATAGCAATGGTATATACTTTTTCTAATTTAAAATTCCAATCACTTCCTTTTTTTGCTTGTTCTTGAATTGGAAATGTAGCATAGTAAAGCGTTCTGTCTTTAAAGAATTTTTGTTTTGTTTTTTGTATTTCTACAATAAATTTTTCACCTTTTTCATTTGTGCAGTATAAATCAAAAACTGCTTTTCTATTTAATTCTGTATTGGCAAGGTTTTCGCTTTTTAAGTATTGTAATTCTGTTATTTTTCCTTGTTCTTCTTTTAATAATTCATTTAAAAAATCTAATAATAAACCTTTATTTGGCTCTTCACCAAATAGTCTTTTAAATCCGTAATCGGTAAAAGGGTTTATATATTTTTCTTCAAATGGCATTTTTATTTCGTTGCTCGCATTCTAACTATTTAATGAGTTATTTTAATATAAATATGTATAACAATTATATTTTTCTGAATTATATGGCATTATTCTTTTAATTCCTTTTCAGTTTTACTGGGTTTTGTCGAGTGTCAAAAACATCTGAAATATCAATTCTATTTTTCTTTTCGTTTTGCCAATAAATGATTTTATAATTCTTGTAAACTAAATATCTAAATTCTTGCTCTCTGTCTTTAAGCGATAATTCTATTGCTCCAATTTTTGGTTGGTCTGTTAACTTTAAAGTTTGCTTTACAATATTTTCTGTTAATTTTGTAGCAACTTTTAAACTTGCATTTTCTTTGTAATACTCAAATATGTTTTGGAGTTCTTGTTTGGCAAAGTCTGACCAATCAATTTTTAACGCCATTCTTTAATTTCATTAAGTAATTCTGTGGCTTCAGTAACTCTGTCATTTTTTGAATCTAACAAAGACGTATCTATTCTTTTGTTAAATTCTTCCATCGTCATAGGCTGAAAATTTTTACTCTTTGATTTTAAAAGTTCCTCAAAACTAGAAATAACATGCTCATTTTCTAATTTTAAAAATTCTTGTAAAAACTGTATTTTTCTTGCTTCTATACTCATACTACAAATTTACTAAATAATCACACGAAAAATAAAAACTTCTTAACTAATAAAAAGGTGTTGAGTATCGTTTATGCTTTACCTTTTCAATATATAACCTATATCTTTTCCACTTGCATATAACTTAATTCTAATGGTGTTTTTCTTCCAAAGATTTTTACCATTACTTCTAGTTTACGCTTTTCTTCATTTACTTTTTCTATGGTGCCGTCAAATCCATTAAAAGGTCCATCTACAACTTTTACGGTTTCTCCTACATTAAATGGTATTGCAACATTTTCATCTTGTATAGAAAGTTCATCAACTTTACCTAACATTCTATTTACTTCAGATTTTCGCATGGGTACAGGGTCTCCTCGTTTTACTTCCCCTAAAAAACCGATAACGCCTGTAATAGCTCTAATAACATGAGGAACTTCTCCTGATAGGTTTGCTTCTATCATAATATATCCTGGAAAGTAAACTTTTTCTTTGTTTACTTTTTTTCCGTTTCTTATCTGAACTACTTTCTCTTTAGGAACAATTACTTGATTCACAAAATCAGAAAGACCTAAACGAGAAATTTCAGTTTCAATGTAAGATTTCACTTTATTTTCTTGTCCTCCAATAGCTCTTATTACATACCACTTCATTACTGAATCAGTTGCCATCATTATTAGTTTTTAAACATTAAGAAAAACTGGTCTAATCCTGTTTGAAAAACATAATCAATTCCTGCAACAGCTAAAGCAAATAAAATTGTAAATACCGCAACTGTAACTGTTGTTTTTTGTGAATCTTCTTTAGATATCCACGTCATGTGATTATTTAACTCTTCAAAAGAATCTTTGACATATTGTATAAATTTCATCCTCTTTTAATGTTTTGCACGAATTGAAAATTTTCTTTCTACTTCACTCAACACCTCGCTCCGTATTGTATTTGCACGGATTGAGGGGCTCGAACCCCCGACACCTGGTTTTGGAG
>JBMYWO010000237.1:0-2511 GCA_049607505.1 Polaribacter sp. | reverse complement strand
AAATCTTGGTTTGTAACAGAAAACGATTTTCAAAATATTTTTTCTGCTGATAATGAAAATCTTTGGAAAAACAAACTACTACAAAAAGGCGGAAATTATAAACTTTGGGCGAATGCACCAAGTGATATTAATTTGAATTAGTGAGTTGCAAAACCTTTAAATGATTAGACAACCTCTTTCCAATTGTTGTTTCAAATTTTTTCTTTCTATAATTTGTTACTGGCTGAATGCCTATCATTGTATTGGTAATAAAAACCTCATCGGCTTTTTGAATTTCAAAAGGAGAAATAGTCGTTTCTTCTAACCTAAATTCTTTGTTTTTATTTAGAATTTCAATCACTTTTTTTCTGATAATTCCTTTAATACAACCTTCTGTTAATGCTGGTGTTTTTATAACAGTTCCTTGTATGATAAAAATATTTCCGTTGGTAACTTCTACAACTCCTTTTTTTTCGTTTAATAAAATACAATTGTCTAGATCATTTTCGTTTGCAAAAATACTCGCTAAAATATTGACCATTCTATTATTTGTTTTAATGGTAGATAGCAATCCAGAAAAATTATAAAAATCTTTATAGACACCTAAATGATATTTTTCTTTAGGCAAATATGTGTTTTCTTTAGCCTCTATAAAATAATTGACATCATTTGTTGTCGGATTGTACAACCCGCCCTCTTTTCTATACACATTCAAACGCACTCTATATGAATTTGCATCGTCTAAAACCTCAACAGTTTTCAAAATTTCTTGTTCTAAAAACTCCAAGGTAAAATTCATAGGAATTTTCATACGCAACATTCTCATAGACGCCATCAATCTAAAATAATGATCTTCCCAAAAAATCACTTTTTTATGAAGAACTTTAATCGTTTCAAAAATGGCATCACCGTATTTAAACCCTCTATTATCAATAGTAAGTTTTACATTTTCTTTAAAAAGTAAATCTCCATTTAAGTTTATCATATCAAAAAATTGCTTCGCAAAATTACCGTATTTAACTCAATGATAAATAATTTTTGTCATGTATTAAAAATTTTACTGACAAAATAACTGATAACTCGCTATGGCTGTATTTTTGTTACTCGTAATAAAGTGAAAGAAGAGCAATTACAATTTTCGAATTCCGTTTTCTTAATACCGTCAATTTATATTGGTATCATTTGGTTGTTGTATTGGATTGAAATTCGTTATGATTTTAACTTCAACAAATTTGGCGTATATCCAAGAACCTTTCAAGGTTTTAGAGGTGTTTTTTTTACCCATTTTATACACAGCAATACAAGCCATCTTTTTAATAATTCCATTCCTTTGTTTGTGTTATTAAGCAGTCTTTTTTATTTCTACAAAAATGTTGCCTACAAAATTTTGTTTTTAGGAGGGTTCTTAGCAGGTTTTTTCACTTGGATTATTGCTAGAGAATCCTATCATATTGGTGCAAGTGGCATTGTATATCTCTTATTCAGTTTTGTTTTTTTTAGCGGAATTATCAAAAAACACTATCGACTTGTAGCAGTATCTTTAATTGTTATTTTCCTTTATGGAAGTATGATTTGGTATATTTTACCGATAAAAGAAGGAATGTCTTGGGAAGGACATCTATCAGGTTTTGTCGTTGGATTGATGCTTGCGATACTCAATAGAAAAAAGGGAATTGTGCAGGAAAAACATCATTTTTCTAAAACAGAATTTGATTTATTATTTGATGAAGACGGAAATTTCTCACCACCAACCATTGACGAACAAACAGATGATAAAAACAACATTTTAAAGTCCTAAAATCTTACGTCTAATAGTCAATAGTCTTACGTCTTGATGTCTTACGTCTAAATAATCTTACGTCAATATATACCGAAGTTATCCCTTTTTATGAAACACTTTCTTCTTTTTTATGTAAAAAACGAGTTAATTTCATAGACAAATCTAATAAAATAATTTTTGCATTTCCGTTTCTTTCTATATGATATATGGCATCATTCAGTTCTTTTTCTATATCTAAAATATTACCGCTATGTACAAAAGGAGCAAATTTAGAAAGGTCAAATGCTGTTTTTGTTTCCATAAAAACCAAGCTTTCTGACCTGTAATTTAGTAACATTGCCTGCCTAAAAAACTGCAAACAATAACCCAAAAATCGTTTTTGAGTTTCACGTCCGCTTTTTGCAATCGTATCAGACCAAGCAATTAGTTGTTGCACCACAGAGGCATTTCCTTTGGCTTTAAAAGCAGTTCTAATCCAAGCAACAAACCACTCTTCAAAAACCAAATCGCTAGAATTGTTTTGTAATAGATGAATTGCTTTGTTGTAATTTCCTTCTGCTTGATGTGCAATTTTAGAAGCTTCATTTTCAGAGCATTGCTCTCTTTCCATCAAAGCATCAACAATATTTTGTTCACTCAAAGCAGGAAAATGCAATGCTTGACAGCGTGATTTTATGGTATTAATAATTTGCTCTTCATTTTCAGTAATTAGTATAAAAACAGTTTTATTAGGTGGTTCTTCAATCAGTTTT
>JBMYWO010000236.1:2300-2517 GCA_049607505.1 Polaribacter sp. | reverse complement strand
ATAAGGCACTCTTCGATATTTTTTATTTTGAATGGTATCTCTTCTATTTAATTTTTCTCTTTTAGTATTCAACCATTTTTCTACACCTAATTCTTTATAAAATCTACCAAAATTTAAAGTGGTATTTAGATTGTGCGTGTTTGCATTCTGAATGACATTTCCTATTAAGTTTACTGAAGGAACAGGATCTCCATTAATTTCAATGGTGCTTTGTGGT
>JBMYWO010000236.1:0-2290 GCA_049607505.1 Polaribacter sp. | reverse complement strand
TAATCTGCTTTTATAAAACTTAAATAAGGAATTTTATCTATGGGCAATTGATACGTTCCGTTTAATTTTTGATGATACTGATTGGCTCTTCCTATATTGAAAAAATTATCAAAAACTTGTATTTCTTGATTACTATCAAACGTGTCATAAATATAACTATTGGTGGCATTAAAATTAAATTTTAACGATTTGGTTAAATCGAAACCAACGGTATAATCCCAATCAAATAAAAATCTACGTTGAATTAATTCTGGTTGAGGCGATAATCCTTCTACCAAATTTCTAGATTGTTGCTCATTATAACTTCTATTAATTCTAGAATTAATTGCAAATGTTGTTGGAACTGGATTAAAGTTTATGTCTTTTATAATTTGCCAGTGTTTTGCTTTTAGAGCTTCCTTATCTTTAAAAGGTTCTAGAACTTTGGGTTGAAAATTAAAATTGTACGAAGCTGAAGCCGTTACATTTTCATCAACGTAATTTTTGATGTTGTAATCTCTATGCGTTTCCTTATTATGTGCATAAGAAACAGAAAGATTTTCTACATCATAAAATTTTGGTTTTTTTGATGATGTTGGATTTCTATTCTTTTTTACATTGATAAAACTAATGCTTGTTCGTCTAGTATAATCTCTAGAAAATTCACTATTTGGATTTTGACCTATGGCATCTGCTAATACTACATCTTGATATTGAGGGTCAAATTTTGGGTCTATAAACGTTTCGCCATAACTTACATTCATAGGGACTTGAATTCCCCATTTTTTTGGAGTAAATGCTTTTCCTAAACGAATACTGGTGGCAATGTCATATTGTTTTGTTTCATCTAAACTTCGTTGGTTGACTCTGTCTTCTACATTTCCAAAACCAATGGTTTGCATTCTACCAGAAAGAGAAACATTGGCAATATCAGCAAAATTGGCATCTGCATTAACCACTGCTGCCCATCCTCCTTTATTATCAAAATCTGCAGAACGAAGTTCATTAAACCAAATTTCACCACTCTTGTTTGATAAGGTAGTGTTTTTAACACCCAACATAATGGTTCTTAATTGAGCCAAGGTTGGATTTCCTTTTACACTAATGGTATAAGCCTGATTTGCATCTTGCTCTGTGGAAGTATATAGTTGATTGATAGGCGCATTAATAGCATCTCTCTCTAATTTCACTTTTCCAAAAGATGCTAGCATAGCATCTAAATTATTGGCTTCTGGCCAAATACCTAATGGAGCTAATGCTCCTTCTGGAGTTACTTTAAGTGGCAATTCTATTTGATAAAAGTTATCATTCAAATCGGTTCCTAATCTAATAATTGCAGACAATTCATCATCAGCCAAGGTGTTCATTTCAATTTTTTCTAGATGCATAAACATTTTTAATCGTTTAAATCTACGCAAATCAACACTAATGTTTTTATAGATGGCTCTAATTTTATCAGGTTCTAAATTAGTTACTTTTAAGGTAACAGATTGCTCATTTTGTTGCTGAATTGTGGTACTTCCTTGTAGTCGTTCTCTCACAATTCCTGGAGGCAATACATACCTACCTTCATTTTGCTCAATATTTACAACACCAACTTCAAAATTGTTAAGTTCTGTTTGCGTTAGTGGTACATCTGGAGTTACAGTTGGGTCTAGCGTTCTTACATAACGACGCCAATCTCCACGAACCAAATCCAATTCTCCAAAACGAATCACCACAGGCATTTTAAAATTCGTTAAAAACATTCGTATAAAACGAATGCTATTAAAATCTGTTATCCCATTTATAGGAGTTCCACTTCTAATAGGCACTCTAAATTGATACCAAGTTGGTGTAATGGTTTGTCCGTTTTCTAAAGTAATTGGTTTTTCATTTTTAACATCTACAATAAAATTTTGACCCTCTACCAAATCTGCTTTATTCATTGATATTTTATATTCAAAATAACTCTCAACAGTATTCATCGTTTGGTCTCTGTTGATGTCTTCTACATCTGGATAGGTGCTTGACGATGTTGGAAAAGGTTCTGTAGATTGATTTAATGTAGGCGAATTTCCTTCAGTATTATTAAAATCTTTATACCTTGATATGATAGAAGCATTTTGTGCATCTAATTGTCCTCCTCTATAATATTGAAAATTGTCTGCTGCAGGGTCTGACAAGGAACTATAAGAACCTATTCCTGGCAACGTTTTTTCATCTGTATCATTAAAACCGTCAAATCCTATATCTTGGTTTAACCTTGCTGCATCTTCTTCATTAAACGCATAGATAATAGATTGATTTGTAGGTGCTTTACCCCAAGTAG
>JBMYWO010000235.1:0-2524 GCA_049607505.1 Polaribacter sp. | reverse complement strand
GGCACTCCCATTGTAATGTTTGATAGAGTTGCACAAACTATTCATTGCGATAAGGTAATTACTGATGATGCTGAAGGCGTATTAAATGCCGTGAAACATCTATCGAAAACGGGGCATAAAAACATTGCTTTTATTTCTACACTATCTCATTTAAAAATTGGTAAAAAAAGAGAATTGGGCTATGTAAAAGGTTTAGAAGAAGAAAAATTGCGGATCAATAAAAACATTATGATCAATATTATTGAAGAAGATTATAAAAAATATGAACATATTTTAACACCTATTTTTGCGAATCATAAAATTGATGCCGTGATAGCTACTGACGAATCTTCTGCCATTGCAGCCATGAAAGTTGGGATAAAAAAAGGATATAAAGTACCTCAAGAATTTTCAGTGATTGCTTTTTCTAATGGTATTTTGGCAAGACATTCTAGTCCTAAAATGACGACGATAAGTCAACACGGAGAAAAAATGGGAGTAACAGCTGCTGAAATGCTAATTAACAGATTGGAAAAAGAAATACCAAAAGAAGATCCAAAAACGGTAGTCATAAAAACGGATCTAGTAGAGCGTAAATCTACCAAAAAATTGATAAAATGATGTATACTCAAAAACCTAAAAAATGCGAATTCATTTAGTCATTTAGAAGAAGAAAAATTTCAATATTATCTGTTTAAAAATTATAAACTCAATAATTTTTTGTAAATTTCATTCCAATCTAATATCCCTTACATCTTGAAAATTACACATATCAGTGCCGAGTGTTTTCCTATTGCTAAAGTTGGTGGTTTAGCAGATGTTGTTGGTGCATTGCCCAAATATCAAAACCAAATAGGTGTAAAAACCAATGTTATAATGCCTTTTTATGACAATGTTTTTACACAAAAAAATACCTTTGAAAAAGTTTATAAAAACGAAATCACTTTAGGAGATAATCAACTAAATTTTTTAGTTTTAAAACTAAAAAATAATTCTTTAGGATTTGATTTGTTTTGTATAGACACAGAATTAATCTACAAAAACTACATCTATTCTTTTGATGATACCGAACGGTTTTTATCTTTTCAAATCGCTGTTTTAAATTGGTTTTTAACACTTGACGATTTACCCGATGTCATTCATATTCATGACCATCATACAGGATTAATTCCTTTTATGATATCGCAAAGTTTTAAATACGATGCTTTAAAAAATATTCCTACAGTTTTAACCATACACAATGCACAATATCAAGGTTGGTTTTCGCATGATAAAATACATCTAATTCCACAATTTGATTCATCTAAAATAGGTTTATTAGATTGGGGCGAAAGTATAAATCCTCTAGCTTCAGCCATAAAATGCGCTTGGAAAGTTACCACCGTTTCCCCTTCCTATATGGAAGAATTAAAACAAAACGCCAACGGATTAGAAAGTCTATTAGGCCATGAAAGCGAGAAATGTCAAGGAATTTTAAACGGTATTGATGAAAGGGTTTGGAATACAGAAACAGACACCTACATCGTTAAAAAATATACTACTTCCACTAGCAAATCAGGAAAAAAAGCAAACAAAAACTGGCTTTGTAAAGAGTTCAATTTAGATACTAAAAAACCTCTTTTTGCCTTTATTGGAAGATTGGTAGGAGAAAAAGGTGCGGATTTATTTCCAAAAATTTTTGAAAAAGCACTTCAAGAAAATAATATTTCAATCCTATTATTAGGTTCTGGAAATACAGCAATTGAAGAACAATTAGCCGCTTTAGCAAAAGAAAATTTTAATGCTTTTATTGGTTATGACGAAAGACTAGCTCATATTATCTATGCAGGAGCAGATTTTATACTAATGCCTTCTCGTGTAGAACCTTGTGGGCTAAACCAAATGTACGCTTTGCGCTACGGAACTGTACCCGTAGTAAATGCAATTGGTGGGCTAAAAGACACCATTATAGATATAGAAGATGATGGATTTGGTATTTGCCATAACGGTGTTTCGGTAGAAAAAGTAACCCAAGCCATTACAAAAGCAACCGCTTTTTACTCAAACAAAAAAGCGTTTATAAAGAACTCTAAAAAAATGATGTCGATCAATCATTCGTGGAATGCTTCGGCGCAAGAATATGTGAATTTATATAAATCATTAAAATAGAAGAATTATGTTTAGCAATGAAGTATTAGGAATTATTTTAGGAGGAGGACAAGGCTCTAGATTGTATCCTCTTACCGCAGAAAGGTCTAAACCCGCAGTTCCGATTGCAGGAAAATATAGGTTGGTAGATATTCCCATATCCAATTGCATCAATTCAGATATTAAAAGAATGTATGTGTTAACACAATTTAATTCTGCATCCTTAAATAAACATATAAAAAACACTTATCATTTTAGTTTTTTTAGCTCAGCATTTGTAGATGTTTTAGCTGCAGAACAAACCATAGAAAGCAACGAATGGTTTCAAGGTACTGCGGATGCGGTAAGACAAAGTATGCATCATTTTTTAAGAAATGATTTTGAGTATGCGCTAATTCTTTCTGGAGATCAATTGTAC
>JBMYWO010000234.1:0-2528 GCA_049607505.1 Polaribacter sp. | reverse complement strand
CTATGCTTGAAAATTTTGCCTTGACAAAGAAAAAAATAACTGCCTCTAAAATTCCTAAAACGGAGTTGTTTTGAGTATATGTTGCAATACTCTGCAAAAAAGAAAAGAAAAAGCAATATATCTTGCTAAAAGTTTGTTAATCTTAAAGTGGTGTTTGTGGTGTTACGATTAACTGTTTAATATCATTATCAAACAAATAAAAACCACTTTTATCATCGCCAATTAGATTAATTTTATCTAAAATATTTCTTGCTAATGCTTCCTCTTCAATTTGCTCTGAAACATACCATTGCAGGAAATTGTGTGTGGCATAATCTTTTTCTTCTAAAGTGATGTGTACCAAATCGTTTATTGATTTTGAAACAAAAACTTCATGATCAAAAAGTGTTTGAAATACTTCTTTAAACGAACCAAATTCTGTTGGCGGTGCAGTTAATTCTGAAACTTTTGCATGTCCACCACGTTCGTTGATAAACTTTACCATTTTTAGCATGTGCTGGCGTTCTTCGTCTGAATGTGCATACATAAATTGTGCAACGCCTTCAAAACCTTGGGTTTCTGCCCAAGATGCCATTGCTAGATATATTTGAGAAGATTCTGCTTCTATTGTAACTTGTTTATTTAAAGCATTTTCTATTGTTGATGATACCATGTTGTTAGAATTACGAGTTACGGTTTTTGATTTACGATTTATTTAAAAATCTGACACAAAATTAGCAATTTTTACCTGAAGTTCTGCCGATGCTTTTACCAAAGGCAAGCGTACTTCATTAGAACATATATTTAATGCTTGCAATACAGTTTTTACTCCTGCGGGATTATTTTCTGCAAAAATATAATCTATAATCTCCATCATCTTAAAATGAATTTTGTAGGCTTCTTTGTTTTTTCCGTCTAAACCTAGTTGAATCATTGTAGAAAATTCTTTCGGAAATGCTTGCCCAATTACAGAAATAACACCTGCACCGCCTGCTAATACAACTCCTAAAACCAAATCATCATCACCAGAAATAATTAAAAAATCGTTAGGTTTATTTTTTAATAATTCTAAATATTGCTGTTGATTGTTTCCTGCTTCCTTTACAGCTACCACATTTTTAAAATCGTTTGCTAATCTTATTGTTGTTGCAGGGGTCATATTTTTTGCTGTTCTACCAGGAACATTGTACAAAATAATGGGTTTTTCTGTGGCTTCTGTTACGGCTTTAAAGTGTTGATAAAATCCTTCTTGCGTGGGTTTGCTATAATAGGGAGCAACCGACAAAATTCCATCAATATCAGATAGATTTCTTGTTTTTAATTCTTCTACAACTTCGGCAGTATTGTTGCCTCCAATTCCTAAAACTAATGGCAAACGTTGGTTGTTTTTTTCAACAATTACCCTAATAATTTCTTGCTTTTCTTCTTTAGTAATGGTTGCGCTTTCTCCAGTAGTTCCGTTAATAACTAGATAATTAGTGCCATTATCTATATTGTATTTCACCAATTTTTTAAGTGCTGCATAATCTACACGACCATCTTTTTTAAAAGGTGTAACCAACGCAACTCCAGTTCCTATAAACTTTTTCATTTTTTATCTGTTTTTAGTTGGTGTAAAATTACAGTATTCAGATTTATTGTAACCTAAAAAACACAATTCCTGAAAAGAATACACAACTTTCTTTGTGAAGTTTAATTTTTTAATTTCTTTAAAATTTGCAAATACTTTTTTAATTCTGATGTAAACTGAAGAATATTTGCATAGTTCCCTAAAATCTCTAACTCATATAAATTTGAATTTACTTTAGAAAAACCAGCTTTAAAAGTAGCATTCGATTGCAAAACTGCGGTTTCTAAATACAAATTGTTTTTGTTAAAATAGCCAATTAACAAATCGAAAGGCTGTTCTAAAAAACTCTGAAAACTTTGCTGTGTAAATTTTCCATTCCAATCAATGTCTTTTTCTGAAAAATGTTTATAAGAAACTTCATGTAGTTTATCAAATTTTCTATAGCTATATATTTTGGCGTTTTTCAGGTTTAAAGCAGCTTCAATTTCTTTTTGTAAATCTATTTTTGAAGATATTTCATCGGTAGTTAGAATGCCTACGGAGCGTATTTCTTTGTCAGAAACCACCCTGTTCTTAGCAGATTTTAGTACTCTTTTGTTGAATCGGTTGTTTAGAACTTTATATTTTTGTTTAGCAAACATTAATAAAAAAAGGTTTTATTTTGTAAAAATACTAATTTTACTTGGTTATTATTTCCATTAAAAGAAACTGATTTAATTGAGGGCCGTATATTTGAAAATTATCATCAGAAACTAATAGCAAAGATTGATTTCCATTGGATAGTTTT
This sequence comes from Polaribacter sp., assembly GCA_049607505.1. Classification (GTDB taxonomy): domain Bacteria; phylum Bacteroidota; class Bacteroidia; order Flavobacteriales; family Flavobacteriaceae; genus Polaribacter. The sequence goes on along the minus strand of JBMYWO010000234.1, from coordinate 192 downwards.
GGGCCAAAAGTAATACCTTCTATATTGTCTATAATTCCTTGAGTCAATTGATTTTTTATCCTTGAAAAATCAAACAACAATCTTTTTTTAAGAGGAACAAAATCAATCTTTTTTAGTGAATGAACATCTAAAATAGTACTCGTTTTTTTATTGATACTCGCATTAAAAATTTTAATGCTATTGCCATCATTA
>JBMYWO010000233.1:0-2531 GCA_049607505.1 Polaribacter sp. | reverse complement strand
CCGTTTCGCTACGCTTCACTTCGCAAAAAGAGCGAAGGGGTCAACGATATTAAGATTATAAAATACTCCCTAAAAATTGCATTTACTAATGGAACTTAAGCAATAGCATAAATCCAAAAATCATTTTTAGGAGTATGATACTTTTTTATAAGTGCTGTTAATTCTTCTAAATGCGCATCAAAAGTCTTTACTTTACCATCAACAAATTGCATCACTTTAGGATTACTTTGTATTTCATGAAACCCATTTATATCATTAAAAATCAGTTTTCTAACTAATAAATTTGCAGTTTCAAAAATCATGAATAATATCGTATTTTTGCACTATAAAAGTACAAGAATGATTGCAAATAAAAAAGTTGCTTTTTATACATTAGGCTGTAAATTAAACTTTTCGGAAACATCTACGATTGCTCGTAATTTTGTAAATGAAGGGTTTAAACGTGTAGCTTTTGAAGAAAAAGCAGACATCTATGTAATCAATACCTGTTCTGTTACAGACAATGCGGACAAGCGTTTTAAAACAATTGTAAAAAATGCTTTAAAGAAAAATGACCAAGCTTTTTTAATTGCTGTTGGTTGTTATGCGCAACTAAAACCCGAAGAATTAGCCACTGTAGATGGCGTAGATTTGGTGTTAGGCGCAACAGAAAAATTTAACGTTACAAGCTATATAAACGATTTAACCAAAAACGAAGTTGGCGAAGTACATTCTTGTGAAATTACCGATGCCCATTTTTATGTAGGTTCTTATTCTGTTGGCGATAGAACTCGCGCTTTTCTTAAAGTACAAGATGGTTGCGATTATAAGTGTACCTATTGCACAATTCCTTTGGCACGTGGAATTTCTAGGAGCGATACTTTAGAAAATGTATTGCAAAATGCCCGAGAAATTTCATCAAAAGGAATTAAAGAAATCGTCTTAACAGGTGTAAATATTGGTGATTATGGCAAAGGTGAATTTGGCAATAAAAAACACGAACATACTTTTTTAGAATTGGTAAAAGCATTAGATACCATTGAAGGTATTCATCGCTTGCGAATTTCATCCATAGAACCAAATTTATTAAAAGATGAAACCATTGATTTTGTTGCTAAATCAAATACTTTTGTGCCACATTTTCATATTCCGCTTCAATCGGGTAGTGATGATTTGTTGAAGAAAATGAAGCGTAGATATTTACGAAAAACCTATACAAATAGAGTTTTTAAAATAAAAGAAATGATGCCAAATGCCTGTATTGGTGTTGACGTCATTGTTGGTTTTCCTGGAGAAACGGATGAACTTTTTTTAGAAACCTATAATTATTTAAATACGTTAGATATTTCGTATTTACACGTTTTTACCTATTCTGAAAGACCAAATACAGGAGCTACAGAAATGGCTGGAATAGTCCCTAAAAAAGTACGTGCAAAGCGTAGTAAAATGCTACGGGGTTTGTCTGCTAAGAAAAGGCGTATTTTTTATGAAAGTCAACTTGGAAATACGCTAACCGTTTTGTTTGAAAGTGAGAATAAACAAGGCTATATTTATGGATTTACAGAAAATTATATAAAAGTAAAACACCCTTGGAATCCTGAATTAGTAAACACGTTGCATAGCATTACATTAACTAAAATAGATGAAGATGGTTTAGTTAGATTTGATTTTTCAAAAAAATATGCCAATAATTTTTCTATAACTCATCCATAGGATTCCAAAATACGTTTTCTAAATCTTGCACTTGATTATTGACAATAACAATTCCTTCACTTTCTAGTAATTGTTGCATCAAGTTTGTGCCATCAAAATGATGCTTTCCAGTAAGTAATCCTTTTCTATTGACCACTCTATGCGCGGGAACATCTCCTATTTGTTTCGATGAATTGTTCATAGCCCAACCTACCATTCTTGCAGATCGAACAGCTCCTAAATAGTTGGCAATAGCACCATAACTGCTAACACGTCCGTAAGGAATTAAGCGTACAACTTCATAAACTTTTTCAAAAAAATGATCAGATTTTTTCACAATGTGAAGATACCATTTTTGAAATTAAAAAATTAATTTAAAGCATTAGAAAGACTGCGTACACCCTCACCAAAACACAAAAGGTAGATAAAATAATCATTTGCCACCATTCACTACGAATCAATTACGGGATAATTAAAAAAGTTTAAAAAAGGGTGATTTTCCTGTATGCTTTACAGGAAAAACCCTGTAATAAAATTCGATAAAAATTCAGATATTTGCAAAGCCAAACGTACGTTTACGGGAGAATTGCTAAAAACACCTTTAATTCAATTGAATTAGAGGTGTTTGTTTTTCTAAACATTTTTAAGTATTCTAATACTCCTACTTCACATGAATAAACACAAAAAAACCTCATTCAATTTAAGAATGAGGTTTTTTTAAGTTTTACTGAATATTGTATTTGAACAAGTTCAGAAAGATACTGAAACAAGTTCAGTATAAAAGAAAGGCAGCGACCTACTCTCCCACCAAATTGGTAGTACCATCGGCGCAATTGGGCTTAACTTCTCTGTTCGGTATG
>JBMYWO010000232.1:280-2542 GCA_049607505.1 Polaribacter sp. | reverse complement strand
GTAGCCTTTAAATTCTAGTTTTTTAGGTTTTTCTGGCGTAATTCCGTACTTGAAGAGGATTTTCCTTGCGCCACATTTTCCTCCAAAATCAGCTCTAAACCAAGACATTAAGGCAACTGAAGAAACGGTTTTAGTTTCTTTATTATAATCGGTTTGTTCTTTTAAATATTCAGTAGTCATAAAATCTAGTTCATCATCTAAATTTTCGGCGGTATATACTGCAACTGGAGGACAACTTTTTGCGCCACAATTCAAAGCAAAATGAATACGCCAATCTATATTTTTTACACGTAATTTTCTTTCCCATTTGGGTCTAAAAGGTTTTCGTAAATAACCTAAACTTAATTTCCATCTCGATTTTCTAATAATTCCGTGTTCAATATCATCAAAAGACAAAACCTCGCCAGCAATTTTTACTCTATCTGTTTTAAAATAAGTACCTCTATCATCATATAAATCGGGGTTTTCTGATAAAGAAATTTGTATAAAAGCATTGTAGATATTGAGCCAAAAAGCAATCTTTTGTTTGTCTGTTTTTAGCTGCGCAACCAATTCTTCTAAAGTACTATTAGCAAGAATGTTAACTTCTTTTTCGTAAGATTTCTTATCAATAATATTTTGTAATAAATCTTGGGAAATTTGACCATAATCATTTTTTTCTTGAGCATTTGATAGCATTGCAGAGAAAAAAAACAGACCTATAAAAAACTGTTTCATATAAAAAATCGTATGTTTAAGCATGATAATAAGTGTAATTATTCCTGTTTATAATGAACAAAAGAACCTTGTAAAAAGACTGTCGTTTTTATCTAAACAAACTAACAAATTTCCAATAGAAATTATTGTTTCTAACTCTCCAGAGACTTCCGATAAAAGTGTAGAAATTTGTAAAAACTTTGATAAAGTTACCTATTTTGAGAGTAAAAAAAAAGGAAGAGCTACACAAATGAATTTTGGAGCGCAAAAAGCGAAAGGAGATGTGTTTTTATTTTTACACGCAGATGTTGCATTGCCAGAAGATTTTTATCAGCAAATTATAGGTGCGGTAAAATCAGGAAACAAAGCAGGGTTTTTTGCTTATAAATTTGACAAAAAAGGATTTTTATTAGACATAAACAGTTCTTTTACAAAAAAAGACGGATTGTTTGCAGGCGGAGGAGATCAATGTCAGTTTTTTACTAAAGAAACATTTGAAAAGTTAAAAGGCTATAATGAAGACTTTTGCATTATGGAAGATTTTGAAATGATTGACAGAATCAGAAAACATAAAATTTCCTATACCATCATTCAGTCTAAAGCTACAGTGAGTGCTAGAAAATATAATACAAATTCTTGGCTAAAAGTAAATGCAATAAATGGGTATGTTTTTTTAAAATATAAGTTAGGAATTCATCCTAGAAAATTAAGAAAAACTTATAAAAAATTATTGAGAGAAGATGTTTAGCAGTGGGTTTTAACCCATTGTTTTAAGTATATGACAAAAAATAAGTATTATTGGTTAAAAATCCTGTAAATCTCTTATTGTCAAGACCTTTTAGATGATACTGGATCAAGTTCAGTATGAAAATCTGAAAGATGAGGTGTTAAATATAGCTATATTTCATAAAATAAATTCGTTCCTTTTTTTTATCTTTATTGCTTATTTTTTTAGTATTATGGGGCTCAAATTTCGCACCACTAAAAGTAGTATAAACATTATAGTTTAGTTTTTATTTTTCTCAAATCAAACGTTGGCTTTTGTGTTGGTAAAGACCAAATTTACTACTTGTATGGTTGACTGTTCAGAGTTGTGTACAATCCATTATACCCCAACAAATATACATTTTATCGCATACTATTTTTGGAATAAAAGTATAAACGATTAAAAGTACAGAAAACCAAGAAAACGCATAACTCAAAAATGAATCAACGAAATTGAAATTGTAAGATAGTATGATTGATTTGAAAAAATTTACTTGCTTTTTTCTTCTCTTTTAGAAGTATCATACATAATTGGTGTTGCTACAAATAATGATGAATAGGTACCAACGGCTACACCAATAATTAACGCAAACATAAATCCTTTAATAGAATCTCCACCAAATAAGAAGATGGCTAGCATTACTAATAATGTTGTTAATGAGGTATTTATGGTTCTTCCTAATGTAGAACTTAATGCTTTGTCCACCACTTCGCTATATTTCCATTTTGTATGAATTCCTGCAAATTCTCTAATTCTATCAAAGATAACCACGGTATCATTCAAGGAATACCCAACTACGG
>JBMYWO010000232.1:0-270 GCA_049607505.1 Polaribacter sp. | reverse complement strand
AATAAAGGACTGCCCAATTTCCATATCAAAAGACATTACATTTTGTAGTATAGAGAAAATTCCTAGTACAATTAATACGTCGTGGAAAACGGCTATTACTGCACCAATACTAAATGATACTTTTCTAAAACGAATTAAGATATATAAGAAAACTACTAGCAATGAACCTATTACTGCCCAAAGTGCGGATGTTTTAATATCGTCTGCAATGGTAGGTTCTACTTTTATATAACTCATAATTCCGTTTGCATTTTCAGTTTTTTCAAAACC
>JBMYWO010000231.1:0-2553 GCA_049607505.1 Polaribacter sp. | reverse complement strand
TATCATAGCAACTTGAGCCTGATGTTCTATTCTCAAAGGCACTCGTCTTACTATAGTTTACATTTATTGTATTACAACTTATTAAAGTGTCATTTACATTTACTGGTGTATATATTGTTATTGGTGCTAATATCGTAAATACTGCATCTGAGGTGTCTATTGCATTTGGAAAACTTGTATTGATTATTCGCACTAAGGCTTCGGTTGTTGTCGCTACTTTTGGTATTACCCAACTTCTTGTCCCATTATTTACAGTACTATTTGTTATTGTTCCCCAGTTCGCTCCATTGTTTAAACTATATTGTAATTGTACATTACTTGCTACTGTGCTCGAATTCCAAGTTACTGAATAGGTATTTCCACTTCTTAATGTCTCTCCTCCGTTTGGATATGTTAATATCGGTGTAGGTAAGTTTATTGTAAATGGTGCATCGCTTATGTCAAAAGCTGACGATCCAGAAGTATTACTAGCCTTAATTATTACTTGACTTGAAGGTGTATTTGGAATTATCCATGAATGAGAGCCATCGTTACTGGTAGAATTTGTAATTAAATTATAAGAAAATCCATTATCTATAGAATATTCAAGTTTTACATTCGAATGAAAAGTACTAGAATTCCAGGTTATATTTTTAGTCGAATTTATTGCCCAAACTTCTCCTCCATTTGGACTTGTTAGAATAGGCTGAGCTGGCGATATTTCGAATGTAGCATTTGACATGTCTAACTGACAACTAGTTGTTGCATCTGTAACTCTAACTAATGCCTGGGAAGAAGGAGTGTTTGGAACCGTCCAACTATAATTATTTGCTGCAATATTACTTACTATTGGAATCCAAGAAGATCCATTATTTACAGAATAAAATAAATTAAAAAAACCTGAAGTTCCTGCTGGATTCCAAGATATAGTTTGACTACTTAATCCTTGCCAAACCTCACCGCCATTTGGAGCAGTTACATTAATAGGTAATTGTATTGTAAAAACGGCATTACTTGCATCTTGTTTAGCGGTATCGGAATAATCTCTTACTCGAACTAAAACCGTACTTGAAGAAAACATAGGGACAGTCCAATCATATGAATAAGTTCCAGATAATGGCAAAACGTTCAAATTACTTGCTACAGAAGTCCAAATTGCTCCATTATTTAATGAGTAATCTATATTCCAACTGTTCGTAACTCCTGTTGCATTCCATTGTATTTGATAGTTTTGACAACCATAAAGTACTTCTCCTCCATTTGGCTGAGTCAATGTAACTGATTGAGCATTAACAGAAAAAAATACTGATAAAAAGAAGATTGATAGTAAAATGTGTTTCATATACTTAAATTTTTTATTGAAAATATGTAAATATTTAACCTTAAAAGGCTTGTAAATATACAACCAAGACTTATTAAAACAGGAGACAAAGAGAAGACAAATTGAAAACAACCAGATTAAAATCAATCATTCAAGCCTATAAAAAACAAATATTTCTTTGATTTTCAATTAATTATGAGTAGATATAAAATTTTACTGATTTTTGTAATAGTTTCCTAAACGTTTTAAAAAATTTAGAAAAACTTTTATAAAGCCAGTAAAAAAATAAAATATTGAATGTAAAAAGCTTTAAAATTCTTCGGTTATTTTTCTTTTCGGCTTCACAAATAATATTCAAAAAATGCAACAACATCTTTCATCATAAAAAATGTGAATATTCGTTTCTAAAAAAATACAAGTATTAAATAAAACAAATAAATAATCGCTAAATGCTTTTAATATTTTTATCTATCCAAATAATTCTATTATTTATCCAATTTTTTAAATACAATACTTGTCCTTGGTAAGATGTAGGCATATTATCAGGGGTTTTTAATAATCCGTCTGCTTCAATATTTTGCCAAAGTTGAAAATTATTCTCTATATCGAAAGCCAAATCATTGTATGTTTTATCTATCCAATTATTTATAAAATCCTCATTAATAAATTGTTGTCTATGACTTTCCCATCTTGAAATTAGTGTTTTTTTAAATCTTTTATCGTTTATCATTCTAAACCACCACTGTGGCATAGCTATTATACCTTTACAATTTTCATTATCTTGGTTTTGTAAATATGTCCAACCTTCAAAATCGTGACAGGAACAATCTTTTGTGTTTCCAAAACTCAAATCAAAATCCCAAATTGGACCTGCTTTTAATTTTCCGCCTTTACTATCTTTATCTTTATAAAAAAATGTACTCACTTTATATCCATCTAGGTTTTTACTTAACTGTGTTCAACTCATAAGTGCAACAAAATTATTATTTACCATTTTAGTTTTAGGGCAGCAGTTTTATGTCTTATTGAGGCGTTATAGTTAATGCGTGAACATAAAGAAACCGTATTTTTGAAATTATTGATTTATGAACAAGGAACACTGATTAACGAAAAATGATTTAAAAAATTAGAATTTTGGATTAAACGACTGATTTTTTTTTCGCCATTATTTATTTCAGTAAAAAATGTTTCAAAATCCATTAAAATTTTAAATGGATTGCGGAGTCGAATTTTTAGAGTCTAAGAATAAAATT
>JBMYWO010000230.1:0-2560 GCA_049607505.1 Polaribacter sp. | reverse complement strand
TTAAAAAAAATTATTGAATTTCCATTTGATATTTCTGAAGAAAATTATCCTTATTTTAAATTTTATATTAAATTGAAGTGGAATCAACAATTTAAAACAAAATCTATTTGGAATGAAGTTAAAGATCAAATAAGTTTTTCTTTAGACAGTTTACAATTTGGTGATATAGATAAAGAAACAGGATTGCTCATTATTATTTTAGACGGCTTAATTGAAAACATTATACTAAACGGTAAAATAAGTATGCTTCAGTATAAATACTTTTTAATTCATAAATATACTTTGTAGAATGACTATCCGTTTAAAGGCATAAATAATTAATCGGTTTATGTTTTGCGAGTCTTGTTCTTCCCTTGAGGGAAGTAGATGGGTGATTTTTGTCGAAGAATCACCCTCTTATCTCCCTCAAGGGAGAAACATTCTTCGCAAAATTAGACTTACTGTATTTAAACGGATAGTCATTAATTTCTCTTATTTTAACATTTTATCTAAATCTGCTTCCAATTCTTTACTATCTCTTAGTTCTTTAAACGTTTCTACAATGATTGAATATGTATCTTCTAATCCAGAACAAAAATCCCAAAATTGATTTCCAACCCAGCCTTCAGTATCTTTTTCAAGAGGCTTTCCTTTACCCATAGTTTTATTCCAAAAAATATCATTGTGAGGATTATAAGGGAAAACAATTCGAGCTTGAGCTTTTTGACTAGGATACCTTGAATAAAAAAATGAATACCAATTTAAAATTTGTTCTACAAATTTAGAATATTGCCCAATATTAGGCTGAACAGTTTTTGTATCAAAGAAATAATTTACATCGTCTTTTTTTAGCCATATATCTACTCCAAAACCTTTTGGTGCTGGTTCAAATGAGTCAATTGGTCTTTGTAAAAATGATTGACAAACACTTACAATTGTACTATGACTTGAAGTAGCATCATAAACACCACTATTTCTTTTTCTCTCATCAATGATTGTTTGCAGAGTATTACTAAGGTTAGAAGGCATATTTACAGGACTTTCTAGGTTTAGTTCAATTACTTCAAACCCATTTTTTACAGCAAGTGCTTTAGCTAAAGGTTCCCATAAAGTAGTCCCCAATGAAGTTTCTAATCCACCAACTATAGATCTTATCTTCCTTTCCTTTGGTATTATTAAATCAAGGATTTGAAACTTAGCTTTTTTAGTTAAAGATTTTTTAGCAAAATCAATAATACTCTTCTTTACGGTTTCTTTAATTATTTCTTTTGCTTCTTTATTTGTCAACATATAAAATTCATTTAAAATCAAATTTATCGATTTTATATTTAACTAAGCATAATATGCATTTAAAAACTTAATAATAGAATAGCCTATCTCTTGTCCTAAATTGCAAGGGACAGCATTTCCTATTTGTTTATATTGCTGAGAAATAGATCCCATAAATTCCCATTCGTCAGGAAAAGTTTGTATTCTAGCATATTCTCTTACTGTAAAAGGACGTGTTTCATCTGGGTGGCACCTTTCTGTTTGTTTTTGAGCTGGACTACAAGTAAGTGTTAAACTTGGTTCGTCCCAACCTATTCTACGAGCAATTCCAGTTTTTCCTCCACCTAAATAAAAACTTTTCCCCATATATTCTTTTTGAATTTCTAAAGGTAAATTTCTCCAGTATCCTTTTTGAGGAATTAAATCTAATACTGCTTTTTTATGCTCTGGGTATTTTGAACCTGCAGATTTAGGAACATTGCAATCAAACAATTCTCCTTTTTTTAATGCATCTACTAAATTATAAATTTTATTATGAGGTTTTGGATATTCGTATTTTAAATTAATATCCTTTCGAACACCAACCAATATTACACGTTCTCTTTTTTGAGGAACTTTATAATTTATTGCTTTTAATACTTTTACAGGAACTATATTATAACCAATTTCATCTAAAATTGAAATCATTCCTGCTATTGTTTTTCCTTTTTCGTGCGATAATAAGCCTTTTACATTTTCACCTATACACATCAGCGGATTTACTTCTTTTACCACTCTTGCAAATTCATAAAAAAGTGTTCCTCTTGCATCTTGAAGTCCTAATTTTTTTCCTGCATAACTAAATGCTTGGCAAGGAAAACCTCCTGTAACAATATCTACTTGGTTATTATACTCTTTAAAGTCAAAAGACTTAATGTCTCCTTCTAAAACATTCCATTTTGGTCTATTTTTCCTTAATGTTTTACAAGCCCATTTGTCCATTTCATTTAAGGCAACACATTTAATACCTGCTTTTTCTAAACCAACAGCTAAGCCACCTGCTCCAGCAAATAATTCTAAAACTTTAAACTCCTTTATTGGCGCAACGAAATTGTCTACAGTATCTTCATAGTCAATAGATAACTGTTCTAAAAGGGTATTAATTTGCTCTTTTTTGTATATTCTATATTGACTTATAGGTTCTCTAACAGCAGTAAACTTACCTTCTCTATCCCAACGTCTTAATGTTTCTTTGCTCTTTCCTAAAATTTGAGACACTTCATTTAACGAATAATAATCTTTTGTAACCATATTACATAACCTTATACATTGG
>JBMYWO010000229.1:0-2568 GCA_049607505.1 Polaribacter sp. | reverse complement strand
CTTTAAGGCATTTTCATTGGCCTCTGCTCCAGAATTGCATACAAATAATTGATACTCTTTACAGCCCGAAATTTGCTCTAATTTGTTTGACAATTCTACTTGCAAAGGATTTTGAACAGCGTTGCTATAAAATCCTAATTTTGCGACTTGTTCGCTAATATTTTTTACATATTTTGGATGTGAATGACCAATAGAGATGACGGCATGACCGCCATATAAATCTAAATATTTTGTGTCATTTTCATCATACACATATACATCTTTTGCTTTTACTGGAGTAATGTCAAACAATGGATATACATCAAATAAACTCATATTTGTTCTTTTTTAATAGTGTTAATTTTTTTGAAAGAAGCTACCATTCCTTGAATGAGAGACGAGCTTAATCCTTTGTGTTCCATTTCATTCAACCCTTCTATAGTACAGCCTTTTGGAGTGGTAACTCTGTCTATTTCTTCTTCTGGATGATTGCCATTTGCAATCAATAAATTGGCAGCACCTTGACTGGTAAACATTGCTAATTCTTGTGCTTCTTTGGCATCAAAACCTAATTGAACTGCAGCTTGTGTGGTAGCGCGGATTAAACGCATCCAAAAGGCAATGCCGCTTGCACAAACTACCGTAGCTGCTTGCATTTGCGATTCTGGAATTGCTAAACAATGCCCCAATCTGTTAAATATAGCTTCGGCAATTTTAATACGTTTTTTGCCTTGTTGGTTACTACACAAACAGGTCATAGATTTTCCAACGGCAATAGCGGTATTTGGCATTGCTCTAATAATAAAAGTATCAGCACCTACTTCTTCTTCAATTTTTTCAATAGAAAATCCAGTAATTGTAGAAATAAGAACGTGTTTTTTGGTTAAATTAGATTTAATATCTTTAAGAATATTCTCAAAATGTGCAGGTTGTACAGCAAAAATGATAATATCCGATTTTTTAATGGCTTCTTGATTGTCATTTGTTAAATAGACGTTTTTATATCCTTTAAATTCTGCAATTTCATCTAAATTTCTTTTGGTAAGGTATAAAGTTGTGATTGCATTGTTGGTAATCAACCCTTTTGCAATTGACTTTCCTAAATTTCCTGTTCCTATAATGGCTATTTTCATGATTTCCTTTTTTGCAAGGGGTTTAAACCCCTTGTTAAAAATAATTCGCTTTTAACTGCAATCCTTCTGCTTCGTCAAATCCATATATGATATTCATATTTTGAATTGCTTGTCCAGAAGCCCCTTTTAATAAATTATCTATAATACTTGTTATCAATAATTTATCATTGTATTTTGTCAAATGAATCAAACATTTATTGGTATTTACTACTTGTTTTAAATGTATGTCATCATCAGAAATAAAGATAAAAACAGAATTCTTATAATACTCTTTATAGCGTTGTTTTGCTTCTTCTATTGTTCCCTCAAATTTTGTATAAGTAGTTGCAAAAATTCCTCTAGAAAAATTTCCTCTATTGGGAATAAAATTAATTTCTGAATCAAAACTAGATTGTAATTTGTGTACGGTTTGATTGACCTCTCCTAAATGTTGATGTGTAAATGCTTTATAATGAGAGAAATTGTTGTCTCGCCATGTAAAATGAGTTGTTTTGGACAACGAAGTTCCTGCTCCAGTTGCACCCGTAACGGCATTGATATGAACATCATTTTTTAACAAATTATTTGCTGCTAAAGGCAAAATAGCCAATTGTAATGCCGTAGCAAAACAGCCTGGATTTGCAATATATGCTGCTTTTTTTATGGCTTCTTTATTTAATTCTGGTAATCCATAGACAAACTCTTTTCCGTCAAAATATTGATTTGCTGTTAATCTAAAATCATTACTTAAATCAATGATTTTTGTATGTTTAGAAAACTTATTTTTCTTCAAGAAAGCAGTAGAATTTCCATGACCTAAACACAAAAACAACACCTCTATTTCTGAATTAATTTTACTTGTAAAATTGATTTCGGTTGCACTAATTAAATCTTGATGCACGTCATAAATTTTGTTTCCAGCATTAGAAGTACTATACACAAAATTGATATTCACCTTTGAATGATTTAACAATAGACGAATTAATTCGCCTGCTGTATAGCCTGCACCACCTATAATTCCTATTTCGAGTTTTTTCATTTCATTTTTTAAGTTGTTAAATAATTACCTAGATAAGTTCACTTCGACAGGCTACCATTGACGTTTCTTTGTATAAATCATTTACCACATACTTTGCTAACAGGCAAGTATGTGGTAAGCCTAAACACTTTAATGTTCGTCACCATATCCGCTTGAGAAAATTCTTTTGTTTGATGCCTCGAATTGATGGCTAGTTATCAATACATCCGTAGTGTTACATCTCAGTGATTCCGATTTTTTATCGGAATTACCTGCCTGTCGGTAGCTGTCGGCAGACAGGTATTGAGATGTTAGTTTACGTTACCGTAACCGCTTGGGAATTTTTTTTGTCTGATACCTCACTGCGACTGAAAACTGAATACTAATTTCACCCTTTTATTTTATTCTTAAATGTATCAAACTTATTGATACTATTTTTCGGAAAACTATTATTAGAAG
>JBMYWO010000228.1:0-2612 GCA_049607505.1 Polaribacter sp. | reverse complement strand
AAGTATTTAAGGTATCGTTGCTTTTAATTTTTGCCATTTTGGATGTAAAATCGAGTCCGTTATCTATCCAATAGTGTATCAACCAAAGTTCATTTTTTGTTAATTGTGGTTTTCCTTCTGGAGGCATGTGCAAATCGTCCTTCAGTGGTAATAATGCGTTTGTGTAAAGAGTTGAATTTAAGGCATTATTTATATGGACAATTTTTCCATTGTTACCACCCTTTAGCAACAATTCTTTTGAGTTTAATGAAAGCCCTCCTTTTATCTTTGTAGAATTATGGCATTGCATACATTTATCATCCAATATCTTGTGAACAACATCATTATAAAATTGAAGACTATCAATCTGTGTGATTGTTTTTTGCTTTGGAGACGTACTAGCATACTCAGTGATAAAATTTTCGCCATGCGTCAAAACACTACCATAATGACCAGCAACAGTCAAACTAATCAATGTTAATACAAAAAATGGAAAAAATATTCTTTTGACACTTTTACGAGTAGATTTAGAGATTATAAAAAGCACAGTAATTAAGAACGCCGTAAGTATGCCTGTCCAAAAATGAATGTCTAAACTATCCGTATTGTAGTCGCCTTCCAAAGAAAGACAGTATCCTAAAATACAGGCTACTATGGCGAAAAAAGAAGAAAACCCAAGGGCAAGTTGAATGGTTTTCTGTGGATAATCTTTTCGGATTCTACCAACAATATCCAAATAAAAAGTAATGATGATCGCGCCTATTGGCAGATGTACAATAAGCGGATGAAATCTACCCAAAAACAATACGAATCTTGGTATTTCCTCGGGATATATTTCATTAGCAAAAACATCCAAGTGTAAACAAAATATCCCTATAAAAAGCACTATCTTTTTTATCATGTTTCTGACTAATTAAAAATCCATTCATCCATAAAAACCCATGCTGGATTCCCTACACCTTGATGCCAGGATGGAATTTCTTCAACATTTTTTACCTCAATTTTTATTGCTTTCACTTTTTTATTAATAGATATAGAGATAGTTTCCATCTTTTGATTTATAGCTTGCTGTAATGGAGGTAACTTTAGTTTTTCTTTTTCAACAAAGCTTTTACCATCGTAAGATACAAAAACATTGATTTGTTCTGGTGGAAAAATCCAAGCAGCAGGATTATTCAAGTACCCAATATGAAGAGATTTTACATCCGTTATATCTTTAAACATAGCTGTTGCTCTGGCAATAGTATCAAAACCTAACCATTCTGAATCCATAAAACCCACCATAGCTTTTCTATTATTTATCAGTGTATTTGCACCCTTGCCTTTATACTTTTGATGATAATTGGTTTCCCAAATAATGGTGTCTATAGGCTTTCCTTTTTTTACAAATTCAACGGTTTCTGTTTCGCTCATTTTCCATGCGGGATGAAACGCCTTTAACTTATAAACTCCTGGCGATACAATTTCTAGTGGCTGTTCGTACAATTTTGAATTTTTAGTAGGCTCGCTACCATCATCTGTATAATAAATTTTAATACCGTTCATTTTTAGTTCAGCCTTAAGAGTAACCAAAGAATCAATAATTAGATTTGATACTGTTACTCTTGGGCTTACCAATTGTATGTCTTTATCCTGTAACAAGGTATTCGTTTTTTCCTGCTTACATGCTGCAAACACTAGCAATAGACAACCAAAGAATATCAATTTTTTCATACCCTTATTAATTTTATGGGATATGTATTTCTTGAATTCCATTGTGCAACATATATATTTTCATCTTCATCAATACAAACATCATGGGGATATTGAAAAAGACGAATACTTTGATATAACTCGTTTAATGTACCTTGTTCATACTCGGGAGCTGTTGCGCCAGGACAAGAAACTACTTTATTGTTTTCATCCATAATAAGTAAGAATCCTGAATCATCATTCGCAGATTTTTTAGATTTTAGAACGGCAAAATAGATGTTTTTCTTATGAATTACGGGTCGGCAAATAAGTGCTCCAGGAACAGGAATTGACGATAAATACTTACCCTCTAAACTAAATCTTTTCAAAATATTTTGCTCTCTAGCAGAAATAAGTAAACAAGGCTCTTGTGGATTTCTATCATCCAAGCAAATACCATGCGCATTTAGAAATTGGGACTCCGAAGTACCTCTGCCTCCAAAAATATGGAGCAATTCTCCTTTGTAATTATAATGCGTAATATATTGATTTCCATACCCGTCGGCTACATAAAAATCGCCATTAGGGAGTACAGTGGTTTCTGTAGGTTTAAATGCTTCTTTGGATGCATACATGCCCGTTTCAGCAGGATAATCAATTTCGAAAACCACCTTTCCGTCTATGGTTGTTTTAATTACCTGATGACGTTCATAATCTGTAATCAATAAAAAATCTTCGCCATTTTCTTTTACAAGTGTCAGTCCATGTCCTCCAGGATAAGAAGTTCCCCAAGTTTTTATTAGACGACCCGACTTGTCATAAATAATGATATTGTTTTTTGTGTGATTTGTCAACATCACAATGCGCCCCTTGGAATCTTGTATAATTTCATGACAATCTTGAACAGGAACTTTCGAGGGGTTTAAATTCCCCCAGTTCATGTCAACTTTATATTGATGTGA
>JBMYWO010000227.1:0-2620 GCA_049607505.1 Polaribacter sp. | reverse complement strand
ACATGGCATATATGCAATTGCTCCCTACGGTCACAACTGCACATATACCCACCCGTTGGGCAACATAAAAACAAAATAAAAAGTTCTACATAATATGAAACTTTTTTCGTTATATTTGCAGTAAATTATTTGAACTTTGAATTTACTGAACAAAAGAAAACTTTTAAAACTTGCGAAAAAGAACCAAGGAAACAAAAAGTTGACTGAAGCTATAAAGAAATTAATTGAAGATATTGAAAGTGCAGACTGGAAAAATCCTCTTGAAATAAAAGATGAAAGACCTGATGCAGACAATGTCCATCCAGAAGGCTTTTACTTTTTTAACATAAGTATTCATAGAACGATGATTTTAATTGTTTTCGAGGAATCAGAGGCTTCAATCGTTTGGACAGGAAATCATCAAGAATATGATAAAATATTCAAGGGAAATAAAAATACAATAGAAAAATGGTTGAGAAACCAAAATTTGATTTAATTATGGAAAAATTTTCAATTCAAAATATAAAAAAAATTAACTCTTTAAATAGCGAGTTAGAAGTCGAAAAGGCATCAAGCTTATTTCTAAAATTAAGAGTTTTAGCTAAAGAAAACGAATCTTATAAAGTTTTGAGAAAACACTTATCAAAACTAATCAAAAATTATGAAGATAAAAATTGGTTGAATGGCGAGAATATTACGAAAGAACAAATAGAAGAAAGTGATTTAGCGGAACAAATTGTGAGAGCAGAAAGCAACTTCTACTCTAAAAGAAAAGAAATTATTCGCGAAAAACTGAAGGAAAGTGGTTTAAATCAAACTGATTTAGCAAAAATTTTAGGCCACAGAAAAAGCTATGTTTCAGAATTAATTAATGGAATTAGACCATTTTCAAAAGATGATTTAATAATTATAAATCGTTTATTTAAAATCGACCTTGAAAATTTAATTCCGACTTTTATAAAAGAAGAAAAAGTTATACACATTAGAAAAACTTTAAAATCAATTCCAAAAAGTAGAATAAGATTATCGAAAAAAGATATTGATTTGAATATAAAAAATTACGTTGCCCAACACAGTGCATAATTAATTACTTGGTTATAAAACACTTACAAAAACTGATTTGTTATAGATATATAACAAGCAGAATATAAATTTACGAATTCTGACAAAATCGAAATGGAATAGATTTTTGTTTGAGTTGGTGAATTAATGTGGACTGATTACGAATTTATATCTGAAAGAAAAACAAACCGAATGGCTCGTTCAAAAAAAGAAATTTTAGACGGAATTATGCCTAAGCCAAAATTGCCTAAAAATGGGAAATAAACGAAAAGGACAATTAACAACCGATTCTGAATGGCACAAACATTTGAGAAAAATTGGAAAAAGATTTTTCTGGAAGAGAGAACGTCTTGCAGAAAAGAAGATGATTGATGAAAATTTGACTGAATTGGAAACTGAACAAAATAAAAAACTGTAGCTAACAAAGATCTATATAAAAAATAGGCGAAATAGTAATAAATTCAAGGCTTGTGGCTCGCATCAAACTTTGTGCTTAACCGAAAGTTTCGTACTTCGAAATCGCATACTTTTTATATACTAACAGTTAGGCATAATTTAAAACCAACCAAGTAAATGACAGGAATATTAGTAACAATTGCTATTTCTTGGTTACTTCTATACTTAATTGAAAAGAAAAATATTTTAGCATTAGGATTTCTTCCAATAGCCAAAAGGTTAAAACAATTCTTAATCGGATTTTTAATTACTGCAATACTTTGCGTTCTTGACCAATTTTTGGAGGCATATCTAAAATCATCAACTTGGGTTTTGAACGAAAATATTACTGGCAGAATTATTTTAAAATCATTTTGGTGGGATGTAAAATCAGTATTGACAGAAGAACTAATTTTTCGCGGAGCTTTGCTGTATATTCTTATTCAAAAAATTGGGTCATGTAAAAGTATATTGATTTCCGCAATTGCGTTCGGAATTTATCATTGGTTCTCTTACGGAGTTTTAGGAAATATAATGGCAATGATTTTAGTTTTCATCGGAACTGGATTAATGGGATACGCTTGGGCATTGGCATTCTCAAAAACCAAATCGATAATGTTAGCTTTTGGACTTCATTTAGGCTGGAATTATATCTATAACACTATATTTTCAAATGGTCCTTTGGGCGAATTAATGCTAATTTCAAAAGGCGGAAATGAATTAACCGATTGGACTTCGCTTTTAAACTTTGTTAGCGGATTAGTAATAGTCCCGATTTTAGTGTTAATTTACGTAAAATACTTTGTGAAAGAAGAAACCGAATTGAAAACAGGAATAGAAAAAAACTATGCCTAACGTATATAAAAAATAGCGCTAGTCGTTGCTAACACAAAGGTTCGGGCATTTTTAGGAAGTCACAAATCTTTAAATTTTTACAATTCAAATAAAAAGGTAAATTGAAAAACAATTAATCTTTTGAATTGTAAAGATTTAAAAGTTCTTAAAAGAGCTGTTTTAGGAAACTAAGATGGCTTTTTTTGTATCTATTACTGAATTATACAATACTAAATAAAAAAGTCTCAAAGTTTAAAATATGGTAGATTCAACTAGCAAATGGAGACTGTAAACAGAACTCTGTCTGAAT
>JBMYWO010000226.1:358-2622 GCA_049607505.1 Polaribacter sp. | reverse complement strand
AATTAATTTTGGAAATTCAGAAGTAGGTAGCGGAGAACCTGTTGAAAAAACAAAAAAGATTTCAACTCCAAAAGTTGTTGAAAAACAAGAGGTTATAGAAGAAACTCCAAAAGAAAATGCTTCGACAAGCTCAGCAGAAGAAATTATTACGGATGATACTGCTAAAGATGTTCCAGTAGTAGAAAAGGTAAAAGAAATAAAAAAAGAACCTGTAAAAGAAGTCGTTAAAAAAGAAAAACCGAAAGAAAAGCCAAAACCAAAACCATCAAAAGCAACCCAAGAAGCATTAAATAATTTACTAAACGGAAATTCATCAGACGGAAAACCAAAAGGAGAAGGAGATGATAAAAAATCTGGTGTAAAAGGAAATGAAAAAGGCGACCCAAATTCCTCTAAATATTATGGAAATACAGGAAGTGGAGATGGAGGAAATTATAATCTTTCAGGAAGAAAAGCATTGTCCAAACCTATAGAAAAACCAGATTGCCAAGAAGAAGGAATTGTAGTTGTTAGAATTCAGGTAGATAAAAACGGAAGAGTAATTAACGCAATTCCAGGTGTAAAAGGCTCTACAAATACAGCCACTTGCTTATTAAAACCCGCAAAAGCGGCAGCACTAAAAACCAAGTGGAATGCAGACGGAAATGCACCCTCCAAACAAACAGGAACTATTATTTATAAGTTCACATTATCTAAATAATCATTACTTTTATTGCCTATTGTCATTCTCAAACTTGAGAAAAAAATTTAATTAAACACATACTTGCCTGTTGGCAAGCAGGGAAACATAGAAAACATAGAGCTATGTTTCTATGTGGTAATAATTTTTAAAAGAAATCTCAATAGTGTCGAAGTTGAAAGGTTATACAGGAATTTTAAATTTTTATGACTTACAAAGAAGCACTAAATTGGATGTTTGCGCAATTGCGTATGTATCAAAGAGAAGGTAAAACTGCATTCAAAAAAGACTTAACCAATATTTTAGCATTTTCAAAAGAATTAGATTTTCCAGAAAAAAAGTTTACATCTATTCACGTTGGTGGTACAAATGGTAAAGGATCTACAAGCCATATATTGGCTTCCATTTTACAAGAAGCAGGTTATAAAGTAGGATTATATACATCACCACATTTAAAGAATTTTACAGAACGAATTCGAATCAATGGTAAAGAAATTCCTAGAAAAAAAGTTCTAGAATTTATAAATAAAAATAAAACGTTTTTAGAAAAACAAAAACTCTCTTTTTTTGAAATGACGGTTGGAATGGCATTTCGTTTTTTTGCTGATGAAAAAGTAGATATTGCCATTATAGAAGTAGGTTTGGGCGGAAGGTTAGATGGTACAAATATTATAGTCCCTGAAATTTCTGTCATTACCAATATAGGATTAGACCATACACAATTTTTAGGAGAAACCTTACAGGAAATCGCTTATGAAAAAGCAGGAATAATTAAAGAAAATATCCCCGTTGTTATTGGTGAAAAGCAAGATGCGGTAAAAAATGTTTTTCTTGAAAAAGCAAAAACTACAAACTCAAAAATCACATTTACTTCAGAAGAGATTCAAGAAGATTTTAAAACTGATTTGTTAGGCAATTATCAAAAGAAAAATTGTAAAACAGCTATAACAGTAATTAAGCAATTAAAAAACGTTACCGTTTCAGATAAAAATATTTCTGACGGATTATTAAATGTTGTAAAAAATACCAACTTAAAAGGTAGATGGCAAATTCTACAAGAAAATCCCAAAGTAATTTGCGATACAGCACATAATAAAGAAGGGTTAAATATAGTTCTACATCAACTTAAAAAAGAAAAATATAAAAAATTACATATTGTTTTAGGAATGGTTTCCGATAAAAAATTAGAGGATATTTTGCCTTTATTTTCAAAAGGAGCCATCTATTATTTCTGTAAACCTAATATTCCAAGAGGTTTGTCAGAAGATATTTTACAAAAAGAAGCACTAAATTTTCATTTAAAAGGATATACATATTCATCAGTAAAAAAAGCCTATAAAAAAGCGTTAATAAATGCAAATAAAGAAGATGTTATTTACATTGGAGGAAGCACATTTGTAGTTGCAGAGGTAATTTAAAATAAAAATCTTTTTTCCTTTGTTACCGAAAAAAACCGTTTTATATTTGCGTCCCTTTTTAGGGCAATTAGCTCAGTTGGTTCAGAGCATTCCGATTTTTCATCGGAAGAAGTCGGGACTAATTCGAATAAAAGATTAAAAAAGAGGGCAATTAGCTCAGTTGGTTC
>JBMYWO010000226.1:0-349 GCA_049607505.1 Polaribacter sp. | reverse complement strand
GAATCCCTCATTGCCCACGAAATCTTATACTAATGTATAAGATTTTTTGTTTTATGGAAAAGTATTTTGTTTACATTATTTTTAGTGAAAAAATAGACCGCTTTTATGTTGGTTTTACCTCCGATATTCCAAGTAGAATAGAAAAACATAATCAAAAACACAAAGGTTTTACAGGACGATCTAACGATTGGACTTTGATGTATTTTGAAGAATTTAACACCAAAAAAGAAGCACTTTTACGAGAACGAAAAATTAAAAGTTGGAAAAGTAGAAAAAAGATTGAACAATTAATTTCAAATAGCAATTAGTTCAGTTGGTTCAGAGCATTCCGATTTTTCATCGGAAGAAG
>JBMYWO010000225.1:0-2625 GCA_049607505.1 Polaribacter sp. | reverse complement strand
CTATACACAGTGTGTTTTCTCTTTTTTCAATCAATATGTTTTGCGGATTTAAGGTATCTTTTTAGGTGTTCTCAAGAAAATTATCTAAATTAGTAACAGGGTTCATTCTTGTTGAAAATGCAATGCGGGAATCTTATATCAATAGAATCTGAAATCATATAATTTTTTTCTTCCATAAGTATTCCTTTTTCATCATAATATTTCCATATACCTGTTTTGTAATTTGTTGTGAGGTTTCCCTCTTCTCTTATTATGAGTTGAATATTTTTATAAGTATTTAAATCTTGAAAATAAAAATCTTTCCAATAGCCAGTACCGTTCTCAAATTTTGACGTGTAGTTTCCAATTGAGACTGTTCCTTCAATACTTCCCAAATTGTACGGCATTGTTTTCCAATCCTTCTGCCTCCCTTTTGCGTGATAATAAGTGCCATTTGGTCTTCCGCCTAACATGGCAACGTCCTGATGGTCTATTAGCGTATTTCTAAAAACTATAGTAACTTTATTTACCACTTTATTCGAAATATTATTAATCAACCTGCCATTTTCTAACTTATATATTTTTTTCACATCACTTAAAGGGGTAAACATGTTTAATTCATTAACATTCAATTTGTTAGATTTCCAGAGAAGTACAGAATCTATTACTGATCTGGGTATTCCACCCACAGTTACTAACACGGGTTGTACAGGCTTTTCGTTGGTTTTACAGCCTACAATAATCATAAATGATAATAATATGTAAAGAAAATATTTCATGTCTTTTAATGATAGTATTGCTTAACCTCTTCTCTCATTATTTTAGATTGCCATTTAAAAAAGATTTTTTGGTTTGATAAGTCGTAATCCATTATGTTTTCAGTCTTTCTTGGTGAAAAATTAAGTGCATTATTATTTATTACCTGTATTTCGTCATTTGCATTTTGCAAGGCGTCTTTCCAAACCTTGATGTTATGATTTAAAGTTCTAACTGCTTCGGTTTTTTCAGTGGGATGGCTATTGTAATAAGCTCTATTTGTATTGAGATGAGTCGTTTTATCTGTCCTAGCTTTTGCTAATTCAGTAGTATAGGTTGCGATTTTGGTATTTTGGTCAGCAATCAAACTTGTATTTGATTTTGTTGTATCATCTTCAAAAGAATGTTCAAGTCCTAAAGAGTGACCAATTTCATGTGCATACGACGGCAAATGATTTATGTTTTTTTTAAAAATGATAATATGTTTGCTGTCAAGTGGAATATTGTAACTGGCTCCGCCAACTCCAGAATTAAAAAAAGGAGTAATATAAAGGAACAAAGCTTTAGATCTCGTCAAACGAGGATACATAAGTTTAAACCTATCATTTATATAATTCATATACTTTGCAGTATCCATTTCCATCGTGGTTTGGTTTATAATCATTCCACTATAATGTGTGCTGTTGGAAGCGTTAATGAGTGATTTTTTTCGAAAAACCCAATCTTTTTTTGGGTCATATATCAATCTAGTTTTAATCAAACTCTGATTCAGACTCCGTTGATTGAGATATTCCTCAATTTTTGAAATACCCCCAATTTTAGCCAATTCGGTATCAATAACTGAAGTTGAAAAAGAAGGATCATCGTTGATAAATGATTTTATAACATAAATATCTACTGTCAAATCATTATAATCATCGTTTTTGCAGATCATCAATTTTCCTACTTCTTCTCTTTGGCTATTTAATTCTGCAAACACTTTAATTTCTGTATGGGCATTTATATTGCCCTCGCACTTAATATTTACTTTATTTATCGCTAAATAATAATCTCTTACATCGGTACCACCCAAACTATCTTGTCCTTTTCCGCTGAGCAGAGAACTCAATGCCAATTTTCTTGGGGTTATGATTAAATTGGGATTGCTCGATTCAAATTGTAATTCTGTTGCATCGGTGGCTAAAGGTTCTAGCTCTTCTATTTTAAGATTTAAATCAATTCCTGTAGTATCTATTTGGCTACTATGCGTTGCTTGGGCTTCTGGAGTGTTGGGAAAAAGAGTGAGCCACGCAGGGTAATAATCATTGCCGTATGGTGTTATAGGGTTTAAAACATCGGTCGTTTTATATTCTCTTTTGATTGAAGAAATATCATCACAAAGTTCCAAAGGAGCATTATGGGGGTTTCCGCTATGATCTTTTGCAACGGTTTCTACAGGATAAATATATTCGTCCCGCAACCAATCAAAACCGTATTCGCCCTGATAACTGCTAGGTCTTCTAAAATGAACCATAAATTTTTTCAGCACTGGAGCAATGGTCAACGTAGAACCACCAGAAGAAATGCGTCCCATTGCTTTAATAGAATTAATAACTAGAGTATAAATATCATCTACCATCTTAAGAGTCGTTTTTTGTTTTGTTCCAGTTTGTGTCAATATCCACCAATTTTAGTGCTACCGTGCCATCTGATTTCACACTACCAGAATACGTTAGTTCCTTTTCACCTTTTTTAAATTCTTTACCTTTTGAGTCTTTTACTTTTACTGTAACTTTTTCGCCATAATCGGAAGTATCAATTTTTTCTTTTCCACCCTCGTCCATCCAATAACTCTCCACCACCTTTGGTGCTTTGTCATTACCCATCATTGGTCCAGGTATTGTAAATGCG
>JBMYWO010000224.1:0-2640 GCA_049607505.1 Polaribacter sp. | reverse complement strand
CTAGAATTTCCAATGGCTGTTTTTAGTTCTTCAAAAGTTGCTTCTTTTACGCGTTTTGCCGACTTAAATGTACGTAATAAATTGGTAACAGTCTGTTTGCCAATAGTAGGAATTAATTCTAATTCTGATTGAATAGCACTTTTACTACGTTTGTTTCTATGAAATGTGATACCAAATCGATGTGCTTCATTTCTTAAAAACTGAATAATTTTTAAGGTTTCAGATTTTTTATCTAAATACATAGGTATGCTGTCTCCAGGATAATAAATTTCTTCCAATCTTTTTGCAATCCCAATAATGGCTATTTTACCTCGTAAGCCTAAAATATCTAGACTTTTTAATGCGGATGACAACTGTCCTTTTCCACCGTCAATAACAATCAATTGTGGCAAAGACTCATCTTCTGCCAACAACCTTTTATAGCGTCTAAAAACCACTTCTTCCATAGAAGCAAAATCATCAGGACCCACTACAGTTTTGATATTGAAATGGCGGTAGTCTTTTTTACTAGGTTTTCCGTCTCTAAAAACCACGCAAGCTGCCACAGGATGCGAACCCTGGATGTTAGAATTGTCAAAACATTCTATGTGTTTTGGTGCTTCTTGCAAACGCAAATCTTTTTGCATTTGTGCCATAATTCGTTTTACATGCCTGTCTGGATCTACAATTTTTATTTGCTTAAATTGTTCTTGTCTATAATATTTTGCATTGCGTTCAGAGAGTTCTACAATGCGTTTTTTATCGCCCAATTTAGGAACAGTTACTTTAATGTTTTCGCCAATATCTACTTGAAACGGAACATAAATTTCTTTTGTCAAAGAGTTAAATCGTTGGCGAATTTCCACAATAAATAATTCTAACATTTCTTTGTCCGTTTCATCTAATTTTTTCTTAATTTCTGTAGTATGAGATTGAATAATAGACCCATTAGAAATTTTAAAAAAGTTGGCATACCCATGCCTTTCGTCAGAAATAATAGAAAACACATCTACATTATTTATAGACGGATTTACAATGGTAGATTTTGCTTGATAATTGGACAATAAATCTAATTTTTCTTTGATTTTTTGTGCCTCTTCAAACTCCATATTTTCAGCAAAAGCAATCATCATTTCATTAAATTTTGATAAACTTTCTTTAAAATTTCCTTTGATAATACTTTTTATTTGTTTAATTTCTTTCTGATAGTTTTCTTCGTTTTGCAACCCTTCACAAGGCCCTTTACAGTTTCCTAAATGATATTCTAAACAAACTTTATATTTGCCTCCATTTATTTTTTCTTCACTTAAATCATAATTGCACGTTCGTAAGGAATAGATTTCTCTAATTAAATCTAACAAGACTTTTACGGTTCTTACAGAGGTATAGGGGCCAAAATATTCTGAACCGTCTTTTATAACCCTACGTGTCATAAAAATTCTAGGAAAACGTTCTTTTTTTATACAAATCCAAGGATAACTTTTATCGTCTTTTAAAAGAATATTATAACGGGGTTTGTGTTTTTTTATCAGATTGTTTTCTAATAATAGGGCATCTGTTTCTGATTCTACAACAATGTGTTTTATACGTACAATTTTTTTAACCAACACTTTTGTCTTCCCATTTTCGTGCTTTTTGGTAAAATAAGAACTCACACGTTTTTTAATATTTTTTGCTTTTCCAACATAAATAATCACTTCATTTGTATCAAAATATTGATACACTCCAGGCGATTGAGGTAGAGTTTTTAGTTGAAGTTCTAATGATGGAGACATACAATGAATTTAGTTCTTTTCTAGAGGAATTACTAAAAATGAAAGCTAAAAAAAATAGTGGTTTTACTGTTTAATTTTTAACACGTTCCCAATTGTCCATTAAAGTAGAATTGGTATTGTCTTCCACACGCCAACCATAGACGGCTGAAAGTTGATAAATTTTAGACAATTCTTCAAACAATCTATTTTTAGCGTCAATTTTTAATTTTGAAAGTTCAATCGTTTCTTTAATATTATCAATACTTTTTTTATTGATTTTATTCAGTTCTTCTTTTGAAAAAGAATTGAATTGACTTTGTTGTAAATCGAAATATTTTACATCTGGAAAAATCAAAATTTCTTCTTGAGGAATTTTATTGATGATGATTCTTTTTGCAACAGAATCTATTTGAATATCTAGTTTAGACAAATCATAGCCAACTTCAACTTTTGCATTTACAGTAACAATAGCTTTTTTATCAAAAGATAAAAAATCGTAAAAATATTTTTTAGAATCAGAATAATTATACACTTCAGAAAAAACTCCTTGGGAAACAACCAACTTGCTTAAATTTTGAATAGAGTTTACAACTACCTGTATTTCTTCTTGTCGGTGATTTCTTTCTTTTTTTTCATACCAAAATTTGGCAATTAAAAATCCTAATAAAAAAACAGCTATGTATTTTAAAAAACGCATCTTTTTGGTTATTTTTTTATATCATTTTTTGCAATAATAATTTTATACTATTACCGTAGTTTTTAATTTTTAATTTCAAAATATTTCATTAATTCTCTATAATTATCTTGAGCTGACAGACAAGTATCGGTCAAGTAATCTTTTACTTTTGGGTATTGTCCGTCCCTGATATAGGTTGACCACTTAAATCAAGTATCAACTTATGAGAGC
>JBMYWO010000223.1:0-2652 GCA_049607505.1 Polaribacter sp. | reverse complement strand
TAATGAATTTAGATACTTCCGAACACATTAAAGAAGCAGCAAAAGTAATTTCTCAATACGCAACTATCATTGCAGTTAGGGCATTTCCAACTTTAAAAAATAAAGCGAAAGACGAATCTGAACACATCATCAATAGCTTTATAAAATACGCTTCTGTACCTATTGTAAATATGGAAAGTGCTACAAACCATCCTTTGCAAGGACTTACAGATGCCATTACGATTACTGAAAATACCATCAACAAAAAACCAAAAGTTGTTTTAAGTTGGGCGCCACATATAAAAGCCTTACCTCACGCTGTTGCAAATAGTTTTGTACACACCATGCAAAAAATGGAGGTAGAATTTGTGATTGCAAATCCTAAAGGATATAACCTAAATCCAAAAATTACCAAAGACATAACAATATATCACAATCAAGAAAAGGCTTTTAAAAATGCCGATTTTGTATATGCCAAAAATTGGAGTTCTTATAATGATTATGGAAAAGTTATCAAAACAGATTCCGATTGGATGATTACCAAAGATAAAATTGGCAACGCAAAATTTATGCATTGCTTGCCTGTAAGAAGAAATTTGGTGGTAGAAGATGCCGTTTTAGATAGTACTCATTCTTTGGTTATTGAACAAGCAAATAATAGAACCTATGCAGCGCAATTGGTGCTTAAAAAAATATTAGAAAATAATTAAAAAGAGAAAACCTTTAGGTTTTTAATGGGAAGAGTGTTTTCCCCTTTGGGGAAATTAAAAGCGACTTATGGAAAAACTAACTATTGTAAAAATTGGAGGAAATGTCATTGAAAATGAAACTTCTTTAAAAGAATTTCTTCATTTATTTTCTAATGTAAAAGGAAAGAAAATTTTAGTTCACGGTGGCGGAAAACGTGCAACAAACATTGCTTCAAAACTAGGCATTGAGTCTAAAATGATCCATGGCAGACGCATTACGGACGCACAAACTTTAGAAGTAATTACGATGGTCTATGGCGGATTAGTCAATAAAAACATCGTTGCAAAATTACAAGCATTACACACAAATGCCATTGGATTAACAGGGGCAGATATCAATAGCATACAATCTGATAAAAGACCTATAAAAGAGGTAGATTTTGGTTTTGTTGGCGATGTAAAACAAGTGAATAACAAGGCTATAGATACATTAATCAAAGCCGATTTTACACCTGTTTTTTGTGCCATTACGCACGACGGAAATGGGCAATTATTAAATACAAATGCAGATACTATTGCTTCTCAAGTAGCCGTAGGAATGAGTAATTTATACGAAACTACACTATACTATTGTTTCGAATTAAAAGGTGTTTTAAAAAACATCAATGATAAAAACTCTGTGATACAACACATTAATTCTAAAACCTATAAACAGTTATTAGAAGATAGAATTATAGTTGACGGAATGCTACCAAAACTAGAAAATTGTTTTGATGCCTTGCAGCATGGAGTTCGTACTGTTTGTATGGGAAACACATCAATGCTAAAGAAAGAAACTAAAATTTATACAACAATTACCCTATAAAATGAGTGTCAAAAAATTAACAGAAAATGCTATTTTTCTTTTAAAAAAGTTGATTGAAACGCCCTCTTTTTCATCCGAAGAAAACAGGACTGCACAATTAATTGAAGGGTGGTTTATTGAACATAAAATTCCATTTAAAAGAACAAAAAATAACGTTTGGGCAACCAACAAATATTTTGATGAAAGCAAACCTACATTGTTATTAAACTCACATCACGATACAGTAAAACCCAATTCAGCCTACACAAAAAATCCTTTTAAAGCCATTGTAGAAAATGGAAAATTATACGGTTTAGGATCTAATGATGCGGGTGGTTGTTTGGTATCATTATTAGCTACTTTCACGTATTTTTATCATCAAGAAAATTTAAAATACAACATTGTTATAGTCGCTTCTGCCGAAGAAGAAAGTAATGGGAAAAATGGATTGAACAGTATGCTTTCTATCATTCCAAATATAGATGTTGCCATTGTGGGCGAACCTACGTTAATGAATTTAGCCATTGCAGAAAAAGGTTTGGTGGTTTTTGATGCAGTTGTTGAAGGAACTCCAAGTCATGCTGCACACCCTAATAATAATAATTCTATCTATAATACAATTGAAGTGTTGCAATGGTTTAAAGACTTTAAATTTGATAAAACTTCCAAAACTTTGGGCGATGTAAAAATGACCGTAACTCAAATGAATGCAGGAAAACAGCATAATGTAATACCCGCAAAAGTAGATTTGGTGGTTGATGTTCGTGTAAATGATGCCTATTCGAATCAAGAAATTGTAGCCATTTTACAAGAAAAATCGCCCTGTACAAAAATAACTCCAAGAAGTTTACGATTAAATTCCTCTTCTATTTCTACAGAACACGAGTTAGTAAAAAAAGGAATTGAAATAGGAAGAAAAACGTATGGTTCGCCAACATTATCAGACCAATCTGTATTGAGTTGTCAATCTTTAAAATTAGGACCTGGAGATAGCACACGTTCGCATTCTGCGGATGAATTTATTTATTTAAAAGAAATTGAGGAAGGAATAGCCATTTATGTGGAATTGTTGGAAAAATGTTTAATCTAACTACATGACAAAAAATAAGTATTATTGATTGAAAACCTTGTAAGTATTTC
>JBMYWO010000222.1:0-2662 GCA_049607505.1 Polaribacter sp. | reverse complement strand
TTCGCTCTCTTGCTGTCATTTTTCCTTTAGCATGATGTTTTTCAATACGTTTTTGACCACCACCAAGTTTTACTTTAGCAAATCGCTTTTTTAAGTCGGAAAGGAGTAATTTATTATGATCTTCGTTTTTATTGAAGTTGATATCCATAGAAATGGTTTGTTTTTTGTTGAGTTTTTGCTTTGCATCAAATTAAAAAAAATAACCGCCAACCTGCTTGCCAACAAGCAAGTATATGGTAAATGTTTATAAGCGGAACAAGGTAACGAAACTTTGCGTATTTGCGGTTAATCTTTAAACTCCTGTTTTTCTGTATATTACTATCCTAAAATCAATACACTTTTTCGCCATTTAAAAATGTTGAAATTACTTTTGTCGTAGGCAATCTATTCGCTTCTATTTCCATAATATTTTGATTTAAAATTACAAAGTCGGCAAATTTTCCAACTTCAATACTACCTTTTTCAGTTTCTTCAAAATTAGAATACGCAGCCCAAATAGTCATTCCTTTTAAGGTTTCTTCTCTCGTTAGCGCATTTTCCATTTGAAACCCATTTTCTGGAAAATTATGAATGTCTTTCCTACTTGTTGCTGCATAAAAAGTTAAAAACGGATTTACTTTTTCTACGGGAAAATCGGTTCCTAAAGCAATTTTACCATAGGTATTTAGCAAATCTTTGAAGGCATACGCACCCTTCATTCTTTTTTTGCCTATTCTATCTTCTGCCCAATACATATCGGAAGTTGCATGAGTTGGTTGAACAGAGGGTAATATATTATCAAAATGTTTAAAATCTTCTTTAGAAATTATTTGAGCATGTTCTATTCGCCAACGTCTATTTTTTTGATTTCCTAAAACATCCTTATAGGTTTTTAGCATCCATGTATTTGCAGAATCGCCAATAGCGTGTGTGTTCATTTGATATTCTGAAGTAGCAATTTTCTTTGCCATTTCTTGGTATTTTTCTGGGGAATATATTAAAGCACCAAAATGATTTTGTCTGTCTGAATAGGGGGTGCGCATTGCTGCACCTCTGGAGCCTAAAGCACCGTCACCATATATTTTAAAAGAGCGTACATTTAATCGATCTGTTTTTAGCTTTCCCTGTTTTATATAATACTCTATTTCTTGCTGATTATCTCCTGAAACCATTGCGTAAACACGTATTTTTAAACGACCAACTTGTTGCAAACTATCCATCAAATCAATGGTTTTTTTAGAAATACCAGCATCATCTACAGTTGTTAATCCGTAAGAAAAGGCAATTTTTTCTGCATCTAATAAACCTTGAATAGCTTCTTTTTTTGACGTTTTAGGAAACTTAATAAAATCCATAGCAGCATCAACCAAAACACCTGTTAATTTTCCGTTTTTTTTAACGATTTCTCCACCAGAAACTTTTGTTTTTTCTGTGATTCCTGACAAATTTAATGCCGCTTGATTTACTAATAATGCATGTCCGTCAATTCTGCCAACCGCAACAGGAATTGTTGGAAACAATGCATCTAATTTTTCTTTTGTAGGAAATTCTTTCACGTCCCAATCATTTTGGTCCCAACCTCTACCCGTAATAAAAGAAGTCTTTTTTTCTTTTTGAAAAGCTACAATTTTTTCTAAAACTTCTTCATAACTTTTAGTTCCTTGTAAATCTACTTTTTGTTGCTGTAACCCCATTCTATAAAAATGGCAATGTGCATCAATCAATCCTGGAATAATGGTTTGGTTTTTGGCATCAATGATAGTATTAGAAATATATTTTTCTTGAATTTCTTTACTGTTTCCAACGGCAATAAACTTTCCATCTTTTATAGCAAAAGCTTCTGCTTTATCAAAATGATTATTTACTGTATATGTGTTGGAATTAATAACAATGGTATCTGCAATATGTTGTTGATTACAAGAGACTAAGCTAGTTAATATTAAAGTAAAAAAGATTTTTTTCATATGGATACTTTAAGTTTTTTATAAATAGTTAAAAATAAATTGCGATAAATATATCAATAAAAATTGAAGCGTAATTCTAAGAATTGCTAATTTTTAGAAACCATTCAGCTAAAAAGATTTTACAAGGGAGCATGCTCCCTTGTCAACTATCGTAATTTATAACTCGTTGTAAAAGATGAATTTGCTATTTTTGTTAATCCATTTTAAAATATGATAAAAATTAAAAATATATTCTTTTTTCTTGCAATACTTATTGGATTTACTTTTTGCAAAAATGAAGAAAAACCAAACCGTATAATTTTAAACGGTCATATTTTTGGGACTACATATAAGATTGTCTATACCCATTCCAGTATAAACTATAAAAAATCAATAGACAGTTTGTTTTATTTGGTCAACAAATCTTTATCAACCTATATGCCCACCTCGGATATTTCTAAAATTAATGCAGGAGATTCAACCATTGTAGTTGATGATTTATTTTTAGAAGTATTTAAAAAATCCAAAAAAATTTATACAGAAACCAATGGTTTTTTTGATCCTACTGTAGGTAATTTAGTAAATGCTTATGGTTTTGGGCCTAAAAACGAAAAAACAAACCTTACAGAAGATGAAGTTAAAAAACAAATGCAATATGTAGGTTTAAATAAAGTTACTTTAATTGATGGTAAGATTGTAAAAGAAAAAGCTAAAATTTATTTAGATTTTAACTCAATTGC
>JBMYWO010000221.1:0-2670 GCA_049607505.1 Polaribacter sp. | reverse complement strand
TCTAATCAATTCTTCTGTTTTACCAGAAAACATAGAACCACAAATGACCTCTATCCAACCAAATTGTTCTGTATGATTTACCGTATTTTCAAGAAACATTTTGTAATTTTAAGGCGTACCAATTTAAAATTATTTTTTACTTTAGGTGTTCTACAAATTTATGAATATTTAATGGCACAAAAATACATTCAATTTACAACTTATGCACAAAAAATTAGAAGCCGATTTAGTTAGTTTAGCACATAGTCTTTTACAAATGAAAAACAAAGAAGATGTGTTTGCTTTAAAAGAAAAAGCATACGAAATTTATGAAAAACTCTCTGTTTTAGCACATATAGAAGAATATATAAAAACAACCCCAAATGCTAAAGAAACAAAAGAAGAACTAATTCTTGAAGTGGAAAAGTCATTTGAACAAAAACAAGAAGCTACGCAACCTATAGAAGAAAAAGAAACGGTGATACCTCTTTTAGAGGATAAAATTATTGACGATAAAAAAGAAGTTTCTGAAGAAGAAAAAGAAACCGTTGAAGAACAAATTATAGAACAACCTTTTGATGAAATTGAAGAATTGTTATTTTCTGATGATGATGATGTGAAAAATGATGTAAGAGATGTTGGAGAGCGAAAAACAGTAACGCTAGAAGAAGAATTAGAAGACACCATTTCTGTTGATGTTATGGCAAACTTGTTTGACAATGCGATGCCAAAATCATTAAACGATAAATTACAAACAAGTATTCAAATTGGGTTGAATGATAGAATTGCTTTTGTAAAAAACCTTTTTAATGGAAGTCAAGAAGATTTTAATAAAATGGTTTCTCAATTAAATACATTTAAAACAGAAAATGAAGCTAAAAAGTTTATCAACAAAACAAAACACGATTATAATTGGTCAGAATATGAAGATTTAGAAGCTAGATTTATAGAAATTATTGAACGTAGATTTGTCTAACTCCCCACTTCCCACCTTCAAAACTTCTAGCTTCAAAACAAATATTTCCATAAAATACGCAGTCCAACAAATGCAATTAAAATTGCTGTGGTCTTTTTTAGTTGAATTGGTGTAAAATATTGTGTACTTATTCTACTTCCAATTTGTCCGCCAATAAAAACGGTAATTAACAAAATTGAGGTTAAATTCCAATCGATTATAAAATCAGGATTTGAGTACTGGCCTAGCAAACCCGCAATAGAATTTACCAAAATAAAAAAACTAGCAGTAGCAGCTATTTTTTTTGGAGTATCCCAATGCGTTAGATGCAAAAGTGGTGCTAAAAAAATACCTCCGCCAATACCTACCATTCCAGAAATAAAACCAATAATACCGCCATAACTAGCATTTTTTGATACACTTATAGGTGCTTTTTTTTCTTTTTGAGAAACAAATCGTTTGGAAATCCACATAGAAATTGCTGCAAAAAATAAAGTGAAACCTAAAAGAATAAAAAAGAAATGTTGACTAATCTCTAGCTTCCCTCCCAAATATGCCAACGGAATACTAAATGATACAAGCGGAATTATTTTTTTGAAATTGATTTTTTTTTGTTGATAAAACAACAGCACATTTCCAAAAACGACTACAATATTGCACAAAAGAGCCGTTGCCCTAATTTGTGTAAAAACCATTCCTGTGAATGCTAAAATGGCTAAATAACTAGAACCGCCACCAAAACCAACAGAAGCATAGAGAATTGCTACCATAAAAAATAGTAAAATAATATGCCAATTATGAATTATTACATCAAGGATGGAAAGGGAATTCATACAATTAAATGGCTTTGGACTTTACATAAATTTCTAAAATTTTATCATAGATAAAATCATAATAATTTTTAAAATTGAACACCATAAAATTCCCATGTTTTGTCCTGTCTTTTAAGATGCTTATATCAAACAATTGCAAATCATCTACTTCATCTTTTTGCATGGTAAGTTTTGATACAGAGGTAGTTAGTTTACAAATAAAAACATGTTTAAACTCGTTGTCTAAAATCCCGTTTGGATGTACAATTTCATCTTTGCGCAATCCAATTTTTGTTAAATCTGTTGTAGCAATATCAATCCCGATTTCTTCTTTTACTTCTCTAATTGCTGCTGTTTCTATTTGCTCTCCTGCCCCAATATGACCCGCTACAGAAACATCCCAAAGATTTGGAAACACTTTTTTTACTGAAGCTCTTTTTTGTAATAATATTTTTTTATCATCTGTATAAAACCAAACATGAATGGTTGCATGATACCATCCTTTTTTATGAGCTTCAGATTTTAGACATTTCTTTCCAGTAGGTTTTCCGTTTGAAGTTAAGATGTCTATGAATTCGTCCAAAAAGTGATGTATAAATTGCTTAAGTACAAGTGTTTTACGAGACCTTCAGTTTTCATGCTGAACTTGATTTGGTATCGTCTGAAAAGTCTTGATAATAAAAGATTTACAAGTTTTTTAATCAATAATCCTTATTTTTTGTCAATCCTTAACAAAAAAAGATAGTTTGAAATGGACTCTTTAAAACTGCTCTCTTCCAGAAAAGTGAAAGTTTCCTTCAATGGCAGCATTTTCATCAGAATCGGAACCGTGTACAGCATTTTCTCCCATAGAAGTTGCATATAATTTTCTGATAGTTCCTTCGGCTGCATCGGCAGGATTTGTAGTACCAATCAAAGTTCTAA
>JBMYWO010000220.1:0-2693 GCA_049607505.1 Polaribacter sp. | reverse complement strand
GAATATTTGATAAACGAATGAATAAAGAAGGAGCCATAGCAGGTATGGCTATAGGATTAGGATTAATGTTTTTCTATATGGCTAAATTTAAACTAGGTTGGTTAGGAGATAAGCCACCAGCTAGCGAATGGTGGTTTGGAATTTCACCTGAAGGATTTGGAACCATTGCAATGTTTGTAAACCTTGTAGTATCTATAATCGTTTCAAGGTTGACACCTGCACCGCCAGAAAATGTTCAGGATATTGTGGAAAACATCAGAATACCTTCTGGAGCAGGAGCAGCTTCTGGACATTAAAATTAGATTTCAATTATTTCTGAAATTTATTTTGAAGAAATAGACATTTTTAATTTAGTTAATTAAAAAATCAGCATTACATTTTTTTTGTAATGCTGATTTTGTTAGTTTAAAAACAGACGGGCAACTCATCAATCGTAATCGAGTTTTAACCTATTATCATATAAAATAAAAACGGATTGGTTTTAGAAAAATGCTTAATTTTAAAATCTCTATGGAAACAATTATCACAAAATGACTGGCAAGAACTCTTTAAATAAAATTTTCTATTCACAGATTATAGACTTATTACAATCTGCTAGAAATAAAGTCGTTCGTTCCGTTAATCAAACAATGGTTCTTACCTACTTTGAAATTGGTAGGATGATAGTTGAAGAAGAACAGGGAGGTAAAGAAAGAGCAGCATACGGTAAAGCAATTTTAAAAGATTTATCAAAATGTATTAACTAAAGAATTCGGTAACGGTTTTTCTGTCCAAAATATTGAAAGAATGCGTTCTTTTTATTTGGTTTATCAAAAATCCTCAACAGTGTTGAGGAAATCTAAAGAAGAAAAAGAAAATCAACGTTAAGTCATACGGATTGCCTAAAGAGAATACAACTCAATAGCGAACAAATTATCAATTGTAATGGTTTTAACCCATTATCATATCATATAAAATTAAACCAATACATCTAAATGAAAAAACGTCACGAGCAAAAACTAATCGTTCTTTCCATTGCTTTGTTTTTAATATTTAATATACCATTTATACTCATTTTTAATTTTGAGGGAGTAGTATTAGGTATTCCCACATTTTACTTTTCTATATTTTTTGTTTGGTTGCTTTCTATTGTTATTTCAGCAATTATATTAAAAAGGCACTATGAATAACTATGCACTCATAGCCATTATTGTCATCTATTTAGCAGTGTTATTTTACATTGCATTTTTGGCTGAAAAAAAGAAAAAAAGCAAATGGATAAACAACCCCTATGTTTATACGTTGTCTCTTGCTGTGTATTGTTCTGCTTGGACGTATTACGGAAGTATTGGTATTGCAGCCAACTCTGGAATTGATTTTTTACCCATCTATTTAGGCCCTGTAATTGCATCGCCATTATGGATTCTAATACTCCGAAAAGTAATTCGAATTTCTAAACAACATAAAATTTCATCTATCGCAGATTTTATTTCATTACGTTACGGAAACAATAGATTTTTAGCGGCTTTAGTTACATTAATTTGTCTTTTTGCTACATTGCCATATATCTCTTTACAGCTAAAAGCAGTGTCTGAAACTTTTGAAATTATGTCAGACAAAATGAGTACTACATCAACAAATATTTTTGACGACTCAACATTTTATATGGCGTTATTACTGGCCATATTCGCAACTTTTTTTGGAACACAAAACGCAGATGCTTCAGAAAAACACACAGGTATAATTGCTTCAGTAGCCTTTGAATCTGTACTAAAATTAGTTTTCTTTTTAATTATTGGGTTTTATAGTACATTTTATCTCTTTGACGGCTCCACAGATATTTACAATCAAATAGCAACCATAGATAATTTTAAAAAACTTACAAGCCTTTCAGGATTAGAAGATGGGTTCAATTGGTTTTTTATGATTGCATTGTCTTTTATGGCAATCTTTCTATTGCCAAGACAATTTCAAGTTTCAGTATTGGAAAACAATCGAGAAAAGCATTTGAAGAAAGCTATTTGGTTGTTTCCACTATATCTGTTTTTGTTTAATGTGTTTGTTATTTTTATTGCTTGGGCTGGCAAACTCACTTTTGGAGAAAGCGCAAATGCAGAATATTATACCTTATTATTACCGCTAGAAAATAGTCATTCTTTTCTAGCCACATTAGTTTTTCTTGGCGGATTTTCGGCAGTTATTTCTATGGTTGTTGTGTCCACATTGGCATTATCTATTATGGTTAGTAATAATTTAATTATTCCCTATGGTTTTTTAGATAAGTTTATTAAAAACAAACCCGAACGAAATGCTAGATATATTAAAAATATTCGTCGTATTTCTATTTTTTCCATTATTATTGTAGCCTATTTTTTCTACATTTCTTTTTCAAGAGAATTGTCTTTATATTCCATAGGTCTCATTTCTTTTGTGATTATTGCCCAACTAGCACCCTCTTTTTTTATAGGGCTTTTTTGGAATCGTGGCTCGTCTAAAGGTGCTATTATTGGTATTATTATTGGATTTTGTATTACCGTTTATACATTGATACTTCCTTTTACAATGGCTGCTTATACAGGAACGGACGATTTTACACAATATGGTTTTAATGGAATAGCAGTATTGAAGCCCTACGCACTCTTTGGCATTGATTTTTTAAGACCACCAGCACATGCCTTTTTTTGGAGTATTTTATTTAATTTATTAAGCTATTT
>JBMYWO010000219.1:0-2719 GCA_049607505.1 Polaribacter sp. | reverse complement strand
GATTTAAACTTTCCATTATCCGCAGGATCACCAGAAACTGCTCCTAAACCTAAATCTGTAAATGTGGCATCTAAACCATTGTTATGAAAGTCGTTATCTGTCCAAAGCGGATTGTTATCACTTCCGTGACAATGAAAACAATCGCCTTTGGTTTCATCCATAAAAATATCAAATCCGTTTTGTTCTTGAGTGGTTAATGTGGTTTCTCCTCGTAAATATTTATCGAATTTTGAGTTCCCAGAAATCAATGTTCTTTCAAATTGAGCAATCGCTTTTGTTACTAAAGTAGAATCTATAGTTGATGTCCCAAAAGCCTGTAAAAATAGGGTTGGATATTCTGGGTGATTTTGTAGTTTTTCGGCAACATTTGTCCAATTGGAGTGCATTTCTACAGGATTTATAACAGGTTCTAAGGCTTGACGTTCTAAACTTAATTCTTTTCCGTCCCAAGTAAAACGTTCGTTAAAATTCCACGCTAAATTAAATAATGGCATCGAATTTCTTATACCAAAATTGCCGTCAATTCCATCACTAAATTGCTGGTTGTCAGTAAATGCTTTCTGTGGATTATGACAACTTGCACATGATTGTGAATTATCACCAGACAGTATTTTATCAAAAAAAAGTTTCTTCCCTAAAGCCACTCCTTCTTCTGTTAATGGGTTGTTTGTTGGAATGACTGGTGCAATTAATTTGTCTGCAAAAAGTGTTGGAATTTCTAAATTGTATGGAATAGGTGTATAGGTTTGTTCTTCTTCTGATGTGCAATTCATCAAAAAGAGAAAGAAGAAAATATAAATCTGGTTTTGTTTCATTTTATAATTATTGATTCTAAAGGTTGCTTTAGTTTCCTAACTTTTTGAGTTTTTAGCTATACTACTTAATTTCTTTGTCCTGCTTTTTTTAGTCTAAAATTCAATTATTTGAGGTTCAATAAGGAATAAAATTTTATAAGGCTGACCAGAAGCTATGTATGGCAACACACAAATATATTAAATTAACACTACAAATATTATTTCATCTCAAAAAACCTATAAACTAAAGTATCATTAAGGATATAAATGTTATACACCTCATTTTTATAGATGTATTGTTTTGTTGTTTTTTAGTTTTTAAAAAGTCAGTATCTTTAATGCAAATATTTTTACAATGAAAAAACTTACTTTACTATTATTTCTTACATCCATTATTTCTACGGCACAAACCGACTCAAAAATATATGATATTATCAATGCCGTTTCTGCGGATAGAATAAAAGTTGACGTAAAAACATTAGCAGATTTTGGAACACGACACACATTAAGCGATACCATTTCTAATACTCGTGGAATTGGTGCAGCTCGTCGTTGGATAAAATCAGAATTTGATAAAATTTCCGACGGTTGTAATGATTGTTTAGAAGTTTTTTATCAAAAAGATCTAATTGAAAAAGGCGCAAATAGACGTATTACCAAAGATGTTTGGGTGGTAAATGTTGTTGCCATTCAAAGAGGAACAAAAAATCCGAACAATTTTATTATGATGAGTGGTGATATTGATTCTCGTATTTCTGATCCTAACAATTATACAGATGATTCTCCTGGTGCAAATGACAATGCTTCTGGAATGGCAGGAACTATAGAAGCAGCCAGAGTTTTAAGCAAATACAACTTTGAAAATAGTATTATTTATGTGGGTTTGTCTGGTGAAGAACAAGGATTATTTGGAGGAAAAGGGTTCGCAGGATATGCAAAGGAAAAAAACTGGAATCTTATAGGAATTCTAAACAATGATATGATTGGAAATATTAGAGGCGTAGATGGTGTTATAGACAATAGAACGTTTAGAATTTTTTCAGAACCTGTGCCTGCTAATGAAACAGAAAAACAAAGACGAATGCGCAGATTTTATGGCGGCGAAGTAGATGGTATTTCACGTCAATTAGCACGATATGTGCATAAAACAACCAAAACATATATGCCAGAAATGAACCCGATGATGATTTATAGATTGGATAGATTTGGTAGAGGAGGACATCATAGACCTTTTAATGATGTAGGTTTTCCTGGAATTAGAATTATGGAAACCAATGAAAATTACAACAGACAACATCAAGATATTAGAACTGAAAATGGCATACAATATGGCGATACTTTTGAACATGTAAATTTTGACTATGCAAAAAAACTAACCGCTGTCAATGCCATTAATTTAGCAAGTTTAGCTTGGTCACCTCCAAGCCCTACAGAAGTTTCTATTGGCGGAATTGTAGAGGCATCAGCAAAACTAAAATGGAACAAAGTAGCAGGTGCAAAAGGATATAAAATTTATTGGCGAGATACCACCTCACCAACTTGGGATAATAGCAGATATGTAGAAACTACCGAATTTACTTTAGAAGGAATTGTGATAGATAATTTCTTATTTGGTGTTGCTAGTGTTGGAAAAAATGGACACGAAAGCGTGGTTGTTTTTCCAAATAAAATTATGCGATAAATGCCTGATAAACCAGCATTGTATTTTAAAAATGATATGGAATGGAGGAATTGGTTATTAGAAAATCACGTCAATTCTAAAGGCATTTATTTAATTTTTTACAAAGTAGAAAATAAGGAAGAAACTAGGCAAAAGAGAATTCAAGAAATTATCAAATTATGTGAAGCGAATAAGAAAACTAAATAAAATTTATAATTTGGGTTTATGCTGTTTGTAATGGATAAATCCATTTAAACCTTCTTGT
>JBMYWO010000218.1:0-2720 GCA_049607505.1 Polaribacter sp. | reverse complement strand
TATAGGTATCTGTAATTACAGTTAAAAACTATGAAACGCTCAGAATTCATACAGTCTTTAGGATTAGGCGCAAGTGGGTTGTTATTACCTAAACATTTATTAAAACAACAACCCATTCAAATTTATGACAACTACGTTAGAGGCATTCAGTTTTATCAATTCAAGAAAACAAAAAACGCGATAAAAGAGGGTGATGAACTTCAATTAATGAGAGAAACTGATAATGTTCATGATCAATTTGCCATTGCTATTTATCATCAAGAAAATAAATTAGGGTATATAGCTGCCTATGAAAACATTGTGCTGGCTAATATGCTAGATGCTGGCACTGAATTAAAAGCTTTTGTAAGTCAATTAAACTTAGACATTGGTTATGATTATGCGCTCTCTGTAAAAGTAATTGCCGAATTAGTAGTAACTCAACCAAATATTATTAATACCGAGGTTAATAATGAACGTGCAGATGATGCCAGTGATTTATATCGGGATTTTATTTAAATGTTAGCGTAGTTAGGGCTTCACTTGGAGTGAAACCCTAACTAATTGCTAACCCAGAAAAACTCTATAAAATGCAATTTGAAAACGACCATCTGTATCACGTTTACAACCAAGGAAACAATCGGCAAAAAATATTCTTTGATCGAGCCAATTATTTGTTCTTTATAGAGAAACTACGCACCTATGTTTTGCCTTATGCAGACATTTATGCTTGGTGTTTAATGCCAAATCATTTTCATTTGATGATTTACGTAAAATCTACGGATAGTGAGAGTGAGGGCTTCACTTTGAGTGAAACCCTCACTCGTAAACGCACCTTAAATGAATCTATTGGCATTATGCTCCGTTCTTATACTCGTGCAATAAATAAATCAAATAATACCAGCGGTTCTTTGTTTAGGAAAGAAACAAAAGCAGAATGTTTGGATTGTCCAAAAGGATTGACTCCTTCATTTTATACTAAAACGGGGGCTACGCAAATAAATTTAAATGACCCCGAAAAAAATTACCCTCAAATATGTTTTAACTACATACATGCAAATCCCACCAAAGCTGGGTTAGTAAAAAATGATTGGGATTGGGAATATTCTTCGGCCGCTGATTATGTTGGAAAAAGAAATGGAACACTAATTGATAAAGAACAAGCATTGAAAAAAATAGGAATCAGCTAACCATCAATTGAAGCTACTAAAATTCATAGCTTCAAATAAAAAACTAAACCATGGTAAAACGCACTTTATTCTTTGCTTCTCCGGCATATTTAAGCACTAAAGAGGAACAACTGGTAATAAACTACCCAAAAGGAGAACCCAAATCAAGAACTGTTCCTATTGAGGATATTGGATATTTGGTTTTAGAAAACCCACAGATTACCATTTCCAATAAACTATTAGAAAAACTCACCTATAACAATGCGGCCATAATAAATTGCGATGCACAACACATGCCTATTGGTTTACTCATGCCCCTAGTAGGCCATACCGAACAAAATGAACGTTTTAGAGCACAACTAAACTCCTCCTTACCTCTACGAAAAAACTTATGGCAACAAACCATTCAATACAAAATACTTAATCAAGCCAAACATTTAGAGGAACGAGGTATAGACGCAAAAAAAATGCGGTTTTGGGTAAAAGAAGTGACTAGTGGCGATAGTTTAAATCATGAATCTCGCGCGGCTGCTTATTATTGGAAACGCATTTTCGAAATAGATGGGTTTACCCGATACCGCCATGGCGAACCTCCAAATAATTTATTGAATTATGGCTACGCAATTTTAAGGGCCGTATGCGCCCGATCATTGGTAAGTAGTGGTTTATTACCCACTATGGGCATTCATCACGCAAATAAATACAACGCTTATTGTTTGGCCGATGATATTATGGAACCTTACCGTCCATTTGTAGATTCGGTAGTAGCCTTTATTGTAGACAATTTTGATGATGTAGAGGAACTAACTACAGAATTAAAAACCGAGTTGTTGCAAATTCCAGCAATGGATGTAATCATGGATGGTAAAAAATCACCCTTAATGGTTGCCATGAGCCGCACCACCAATTCGCTTCAAGAATGTTTTATGGGGCACACCCGTAAACTGCTCTATCCCGATTACTAGCCAAGTATTAATTATGGATAACAATAAATTTTCTCGTTTAAATCAATATCGAAGTATGTGGATTCTTGTTTTCTTTGATTTACCAACTGAAACTAAAAAGGAACGTAAAGCTGCTTCTATGTTTCGTAAAAACTTATTAAAAGATGGTTTTACCATGTTTCAGTTTTCAATATATATGCGGTTTTGCCCCAGTAGAGAAAATGCACAAGTGCATATAAAACGAACCAAAAACAACTTACCCAAAAACGGACATGTAGGAATACTAGGTATAACCGACAAACAATTTGGAATGATGGAGTTATTTATTGGAAATAAGGAAGTTGAAACCGAAAAACCAGTTCAACAATTAGAGTTATTTTGACTTTCAGAAATAGAAATAGCATGAAATAAAAAATGGGGAGCTAAAAGCAACCCCATTTTTTTAATCCAATCTCTCTAGTAAACGACTCTTTATTAATAAGATACAATGCATTGTATTGCGAATCCTAGCGAAATTAAAGAACTGAAAGCTATTCACAACTCGCTTTGAGTTCATTTAGAAAAGAAGTTATTGCGAATCCTAGCGAAATTAAAGAACTGAAAGCTATTC
This sequence comes from Polaribacter sp., assembly GCA_049607505.1. Classification (GTDB taxonomy): domain Bacteria; phylum Bacteroidota; class Bacteroidia; order Flavobacteriales; family Flavobacteriaceae; genus Polaribacter. Next base: position 18 of record JBMYWO010000218.1, on the reverse strand, counting down.
ACAACGCTATGATTAGTC
>JBMYWO010000217.1:0-2755 GCA_049607505.1 Polaribacter sp. | reverse complement strand
TGTTCCTGTATGCCTAATAATTCCCTTGTAAGATCCCACTAAAAGAAAACTAAAAAGAGCAACTAAAACTACGATTGGAAGTTGAGATAATAGAATTGAATAATCAAAATTGGAGTCTATAAACCTTATATAGTAAGTTAAAATAAAACAAAAAGAAATTAAAACTAAATCTATAAATAGAACCAACCATTTAGAGGCATGCTTGCTCAAAGATTTTAAGAGGATTTTTTTTAACATAGGTTTGTAAAAAAATTAGCACGATTTACATAAATACATAACAAAAAAATTATTATTAATCAAAATCCTTGTAAGTCTTTCGTTATCAAGACCTTTCAGGTTTTTAAAAATAAATTCGTTCTTTTTTTATTATGGGATTGCTTCGTTCCTCGCAATAACACTCGTGTTATTACCTTTATATACTACATAAGTCATTACCGAGGCATCAGACAAAAAATTTCACAACGACTATAATAACGAAATGCTAAATCATTAAAATCTTTAATTTTACCACATAGATACATAGTTCACATAGCCCTATGTTTTCTATGTGGTAAATAATTTTAGATAATCATTAAAGTGTTGAAAAATAAATAGTTATATAAAACTTCAATGGTAGGAACGAAGCAATCTCAATAATCAATTCATTTTTCTTTTGCTAATCCAAAAAGAGAATTACCTAAATATGTATTATCCTAAGGTAACCCTTTTAAAATCAGTTATAGCAACATCGCCATAGGTTTCAACATATTGAGCCACATTTTTCTTTTCGTCTTTAATAAAAGTTTGATCTAAAAGACATTGCTCCATGTCTAAAGTTGTATTGTCTGAAATAAAACGTTCCATTTTTCCTGGTAAAATTCTGTCCCAAATTTGTTCTGGTTTTCCTTCAGCTTTCAATTCCGTTTTTGCAGTTTCTTTCGCTTGGGCTAAAACTTCATCTGTCAATTGAGACATAGAAATATATTGAGGCACGTTTTTCAATGTCTTCCCTAGTCTTCCTAATTCTATATTTTCTTTTTCTATAACCGCAATTCTAGCTTCAGTTTCCGCAGCTACATACGCAGGATCAAAATCTTTATAAGACAATGTTGTTGCGCCCATAGAAGCTACTTGCATAGCAATGTCTTTTGCTAAAACATCCGCTTTTTCTATTGCATTAGACAACCCAACTAAAGCAGCAATTTTACCAATATGAGTATATGCGCCTACATAGGCAGCTTCCACTCTTTCAAAAGAAGTGATGTCTAATTTTTCACCAATAACACCAGTTTGTTCAACTAATTTTTCGGCAACTGTGATGCCTCCAAAATCAGCAGCCAAAAAAGATGCTTTATCAGAATGATTTAGAGCAATGTCTGCAAATTCACCTCCTAAAGCTACAAACTTTTCGTTCTTCCCAACAAAGTCAGTTTCACAAGCCAAAACAATAGCAACACCCACTGTGTTACCTGCATTTATTCTAGTTACTGCAACACCTTCAGTAGATTCTCTATCCGCTCTTTTTGCAGCAATTTTCTGACCTTTTTTACGTAAAATGTCTATTGCTTTGTCAAAGTTTCCTTCTGCTTCTACCAATGCCCTTTTACAGTCCATCATTCCAGCTCCAGTAGCTTCTCTTAATTTTTTAACATCAGCAGCACTTATTTTTACCGTTTCCATGTTACTTTTTTATTTTCTTAAATTGTATTTATTTTTTTTCTTCAACAACAGGAGTTGCTGCTTTTTCTTCCTTTTTTGAATCTTCTTCCTTAACTACTTCAGCAGCTACTTCTTCCTTTTTTGGAGTTTCAGTTACCTCAGTAGTAGTCTTTGTCTCTTCCTTTTTAGGAGCAGTAGCTTCTTTTTTAGCAGCAACTTTTTCTTCTGCCTTTGCCTCTTTGGCTTTAGCTTCCTTTTCTTTACCTGCTTTTCTATCTGATAAGCCTTCAGCAATTGCATCTGTTACAAAAGATAAAACTTTGTCTATAGATTTAGAAGCATCGTCATTGGCAGGAATTACAAAATCTACCAATCTAGGGTCAGAATTTGTATCTACCATTGCAAAAATTGGAATATTTAATTTTTGAGCTTCAGCAATTGCAATATGTTCTTTTTTAATATCCACAACAAATAATGCACCAGGCAAACGAGTCATATCAGAAATAGAACCTAAATTCTTTTCTAATTTTTCTCTCTGACGATTAATTTGTAATTTTTCTCTTTTAGATAAAGCATCAAAAGAACCATCTTGTTTCATTCTATCTATTTGAGCCATTTTTTTTACGGCTTTTCTAATAGTAACAAAGTTAGTTAGCATACCTCCTGGCCATCTTTCAGTAATATAAGGCATCTTCACTGATTTTGCTTTGTCTGCAACAATATCTTTTGCTTGTTTTTTAGTAGCAACAAATAAAATTTTACGTCCTGAATTTGCAATTTTTCTTAAAGCTGCTGAAGATTCTTCTATTTTAGCTACTGTTTTATACAAATCGATGATATGAACACCATTACGTTCTGTATAAATATACGGAGCCATATTCGGATTCCACTTTCTTGTTAGGTGTCCAAAATGCACACCATTTTCTAATAATTCTTGAATGTTTACGTTTGCCATTTTTTAAATGTGTTTACTTTCTGTTTTTGAAATCAATACATAAGTAGCCTTTTTTTGAGTCTTATATATTTAGATGCTAAACTTTCTATTAATATTAAATTATATGATAATTCTCTGAAAAAATATAAAAGATTTCAGCAGATACTGAAACAACCCTGAGCT
>JBMYWO010000216.1:0-2783 GCA_049607505.1 Polaribacter sp. | reverse complement strand
GCGACCTGTAAAAGTGCCAGAACTAGTTCCGGAAACTACACTAGAAAAGGAGCGATTTGCAGCTGCACTCAGACGAAAGCAATTAAGTTTACTTTTGGCAGGGAAGATTAAACCAGCCGATGCAACTGAGTTGAAGTCGCTTTTTATCTAGTTAAACCATAATAGCATTATAATTGTGCATATACTTATGAATCTTTTTTATTCTTATTATAATATAAAATAGGCACTTTCAGAAGTAACACATTAGATATTTTTAAAACCAAAAAGTTTATAAAAATTGAACAATTTTTATAAACTTTTTTGGATTTCAGAGTTTTTCTTTTTTTTCTGTTCACATCAAGACACAGGTTTCCTATGTTTTTAATGTTTTGATTAAAAATTTAGGCTACTTTTTCTAAAATTTGTTGTTGCATTCTTCTGCCAATTTCTAAGCAATTTGCAGTGTGTATTCCAAAGAATATCCAGAGTATTTCTGTTTTCTTTGTTTTGGCTTTTATCTTCTTTAAATGATAATGTTCTTTCTCTTTACCAAAACTCCCTTCTAATCTAGTGGCTCGTTCTTTGGTTATTATTTTTGCTAATTGTAGTTGTTGCTTTCTGTGTTTTGAAGGTTTTCCTTTTGGCTTAAAGTCTGTTTGTATTTTATTAGTAGTTGCAAAAACTCTGTTTTTATTGGTGGCATAAATTGCATCTGCGCCTACTGTCTTTACTTTTGTTTTTGTGAGTCTTTGTGCTTTGTAAATGGTATTCTTAAACTGTGTTCCTTCATTAAAATTATCAAAACTAATACGCTGAATAAAATTGATTCCGTCAATTTGAAGCTTGTTTACTTTTGCTCCAAATTCTACAGGTTTTACCTCTTTTCCTCTCACTATTGGACGAAGATATTCTTTATCAATACTTACAATTCTGTTTTTGGGTTTTTCTTGTTTGGTAAAAAGAAGTGTTTGTTGGTTGGCTATTTTCTTAATAATAACTCTTCGTTTGTAATATTTAGAAGGCATTTCTAAATTATATTGCTTTTCTAAATTGTCTAATATTTTATTTGTTTTTTTGAGTAAGTGTAGTAATGATCTCGTTAATCGTTTACGTTTTTTCTTCGTTTTTCTTCGCATTTTGCTATAACATATATACCCTTTTTTCCATTTTAAATACTTGGTACGTGGCAATTTTAACTTCTGCGTTTTACAAATTATTTTTAACTGTTTAAAACTCCAATCAACGGATTCCCAAAGTAGTTTTTGGTCTGTTGGATACCGAACTTCACTCTCATAGCAAGTAGCATCTGTAAAAATACAACCTTGCTCCTTTATAAAACTAGACCAATGATTGAATAGTGTTTTTTCAGCTTTTTCTATGGATAAATTTTTAGCTAATTCACAGCGTATTTGGCTTACAATTTTATAATTGGTCAAACGATGATGTCCTAAATGAATATCACAAAAAAACTGATAATCAATATTGGCATTCAATTGTTCAATTAATTTTCTATCAGAACAACAAGCATAATGTTTTAAAAACATCAGCGCAATTTTACCTTTTGGACTAAAATAATTCTTTGTTCCTTTTGCAGATTCTTTGATTTTGAAAACACTAACTAAAGAGTCCCAAGGAATTGCAGTGTGAATTTTTCCTAAATCACTTGTTAAAAATTGATTGAAATAAAGATTAAAATTTTCAGTAGTACTTAAAAATGAAAATTCGTGTTGTAAATCGGAGATTCTTCGTATTTTAGACATACATTCAATATATTAAAACCCCGTTTTTTGAGTATATAGCTCGTTTTCGGGGTTTGTTTTATCTAAAATACAACTTATTTAACTGATAAACAAATATTTATTTACTTCTGAAAGTGCCTAGAATGAAACCGTAACTAAGACTTTGCTTTAATTTACTATTTCATTAAAAAAACGTATAATTCAAATTTGTTATAGCGCATTTTAAATCTTAATTGGTATGACCTTTATTCATAATATCAATTTTTGACCAAAGCTATTTTGTAATTAAAATTAAAAAATTAAAGAGCATATTCTACACCCTTATTTCTGTATTTTTAAAGAGTTAAACTTTAACAAACGCAGCAAAGCAAAAACAGAATCTTTGAGACACTACATAGATTAATAAAACTCGTTATAGTTTTTTTTAATTTGAAAAAAGCACTAAAAATTTTACCACTATTAAGACTCTAAATCTGCAGAAAGTGTTGGTTTTTCATACGTCTCAAAGGGTTGTTTTAATAACTCTTTTAGGGTACTGTTTTTAACTTCGTCGGGGAACACATCAACACCATAAACCAGTTTTTCTCTATCTAAATACAAATATGTTCCAAACAAACGGTCCCAAATACTAAAGATGTTTCCGTAATTAGAATCTGTATAAGGCAACCTATAATGGTGGTGTGTTTTGTGCATATCTGGCGAAACTATAACATAACTCAAAGCTTTATCTAATCGCTTTGGTATTTTAATATTTGCGTGCGTAAACTGTGTAAATACCAAAGACATAGCTTGGTATAACATTACTAAAGCAATTGGTGTGCCTATTATAAAAACCCCTAAGAGTGTAAATAAAAACCTAATAACACTCTCTATTGGGTGGTGCCTGTTTGCAGTTGTTGTATCTACTTTATGGTCGGTGTGGTGCACTAAATGTACCATCCATAAAGGTTTTACTTTGTGCTCTACAAAATGGGCTAAATATGCTCCAAAAAAATCGAGTAATAAAACTCCTAATAAAACGTAAAGCCACAACGGCAGTTTTGGCAACCAATTAATAAGACCAAA
>JBMYWO010000215.1:0-2818 GCA_049607505.1 Polaribacter sp. | reverse complement strand
TTTTCATAAATATCATAGAGATTACTATTATAATTTAGGACAAAAAATTCATCATCAATTAATCTATGACACTACCTCTAAATCTAAATAGACCCAGTCTTTCCTGTAACAAAACACACATTTTTGCTACTAATAGCTAAGAAAATATGTAGGTTTGTAACTACTTGAATTGTATAGAAAAACCAATCAAAAAACTCAATGAAAAATTTATTAGAAATTAATAATGTGGTAAAAAAATATGGAGATTTTACCGCCTTAAATGATGTTTCCATTCATATTCCTAAAGGAAGTGTTTTTGGATTATTAGGGCCCAATGGCGCAGGAAAAACATCATTGATTAGAATTATCAACCAAATTACAATGCCAGACAGTGGTTCTATCATTTTAGATGGAGAAACTTTAGCACTAAAACATATAGCAGACATTGGCTATTTGCCAGAAGAACGTGGTTTGTACAAATCGATGAAAGTGGGCGAGCAGGCTTTATACCTAGCACAATTAAAAGGATTGAGCAAAAAAGAGGCTAAAGAGCGTTTAAAATATTGGTTTGATAAATTTGATATTGCTGCTTGGTGGGGTAAAAAAATTGAAGAACTTTCTAAAGGAATGGCACAAAAAGTGCAGTTTATTGTAACTGTGTTGCACAAGCCAAAATTATTGATTTTTGACGAGCCTTTTTCTGGTTTTGATCCTATAAATGCACAACTCATAGCACAAGAAATCTTACAATTACGTGATGAAGGTGCTACCATTATTTTTTCAACCCATAGAATGGAATCTGTAGAAGAAATGTGCGATGAAATTGCGTTGATAGACAAATCTAACAAAATATTGGATGGAAAATTAAACGATATTAAACTTCAATTTAGAACCAACACTTTTCAGGTAGGATTACAGACAAACAATCCTAAAGAAATTGAACAAAAACTAAAACAAAATTTTGAGGTGTTTCCAGCAGATTTTCATCTATTAAATGATGGTTTAAAACTAAATGTAAAACTTACTCAAGGAAATTCTGCAAACGATTTATTGTCTTTTTTAACAAGTAGAGGAGAAGTACAGCATTTTGTAGAAATCATACCTAATGCAAACGATATTTTTATTCAAGCAATACACAAAAATAAGTAAGAAAATGAGCAAGTTGAAACTAATTATTCAAAGAGAATTTATTGCTAAAGTTAGAAATAAATCATTTATCATTATGACTTTTTTAAGCCCATTGATTATGGTTGGTATGGGTGCTTTGGTTGTTTTTTTAATGAATAAAAACGATGAAAAAATAAAAGAAATTGTCTATGTAGATAATTCTGGATTGTTTTTTAAAGAGTCTTTTAAAGACTCTAAAACAATTCATTATCAAGATTTTACAGTATTAGGGATTGAAGAAAGTAAGAAAAAAGTTGAAGAAGGCAATTACTATGGTGTTTTGTATATTCCTAAAAAAGACAGTTTAGAAGTGTTGGCAAAATCTATAGAATTTTATTCCAAAGATTCCCCAGGAATGTCTTTGATGAATTCATTAGAAAATAAAATAGAAACCAAACTTCGAAATGAAAAGCTGAATACTTTTGGCATAGATTTAGCAAAAATAGAAGCTTCAAAAATTAATACAGATATTAAAATGTTTGATTTTTCTGGCGAAGAATCTTCCAAATTAATTAATGGTTTAAAAATTGGAGTGGGTGCTATTGCGGGATATTTATTAATGGTGTTTGTAATGATTTATGGTACTTCTGTAATGCGAAGTGTTATTGAAGAAAAAACAAGTAGAATTATAGAAATTATTGTTTCATCAGTAAAACCTTTTCAACTCATGTTGGGTAAAATTATTGGGAATGCCTCTGCGGGTTTATTACAATTTTTTATATGGGGAATTTTATTATTTATAATCACAACCGTTGCTTCCTCTTTTTTTGGAATAGATATGGTAGAAATGCAATCTGCTAGGGTTTCTGCCGAACAAGTGGAAGCGGTTCAACAAGCAGCGGGCGGGGACAAAATGCAATTGGTCATTCAAGAAATTTTAAGATTGCCCTTATTAAAAATGTTTTTATTATTTATCTTCTACTTTTTAGGCGGTTATATGCTATACAGTTCTTTATTTGCCGCAGTGGGTGCTGCTGTTGACAATGAAACGGATACACAACAATTTATGTTGCCCATTATGTTGCCCCTAATTTTAGGAGTCTATGTTGGTTTTGCTACTGTAATAAACGACCCTCATGGCCCCATTTCTGTTATTTTTTCTTATATTCCCCTTACATCGCCCATAGTCATGCTAATGAGAGTTCCTTTTGGAGTTTCTTGGTATGAACTTACACTATCTATGGCATTATTATTGGTTACTTTTGTGTTTATGGTTTGGTTAGCCGCCAAAATTTATAGAGTAGGTATTTTAATGTATGGCAAAAAACCAAGCTATAAAGATTTATATACATGGTTGAAATACAAAGGATAAAACCTAATAATGAACAAGATAAAAGAATTTTTAAATTTCTCTTTTAATATTACAAAAGATATTCATATAGATGTAAAAACAATTCTGTTTGTAATTCTTATTTTTTTCTTAACTAGCTTCTTGTTAAAACTAATCAAGAAACTACTAGACAGAAAGTTAGAAGAAGAAGATAAAGGAAAGTTTAAATCCATTTATTCTTTTGTTAAATACTTTGTATATGTCCTTGTTTTAGTAATAGCATTAGAATCTTCAGGAGTAAAAGTAGGAGTTCTTTTAGCGGGTTCTGCCGCATTATTAGTGGGTATTGGTCTAGGGTTACAAACCCTATTTCAAGACATTATTTCCGGTATTTTTATATTG
>JBMYWO010000214.1:0-2834 GCA_049607505.1 Polaribacter sp. | reverse complement strand
ATTTCTACCAACGCCTGACTTTAAATATTTTTAATTACATTAAATTCTTTTTTACTAATGTAGAAATTGCTTTCCCATCTGCTTTTCCTACTAATTCTTTGGAAACAATTCCCATAACTTTACCCATATCTTTCATACTAGACGCTCCCGTATTTTTTATGGTAGCAATCACAATTTCTTCTATTTTTTCTTCGGATAATGCCTCTGGCAAAAACTTTTCTAAAACAGCAATTTCTGCTAATTCTGAGTCTGCTAAATCTTGTCTGTTTTGTTTAATAAAAATGTCAGCACTGTCTTTTCGTTGTTTTACTTGCTTCTGAATAATCTTTATTTCTTGTTCTTCAGATAGTTCATCTCCTGCTCCTGCTTCAGTTTTTGCTAATAAAAAAGCAGATTTCACTGCTCTTAATGCTTGTAAAGCAACTGTATCTTTCGATTTCATTGCTGCTTTCATTTCTTCCATTATTTGTGTTTGCAAACTCATATTTCCTTTTTTTTGAGGTATCAAAGATACAATTATCCAATTTATTTTTTTGGTTTTTTTAAGTACAAATACTTCTTTTTATAGTCTATAAAAGCGTTTCCTTTTTCTAAAATATCAGCACCAATAATTCCATGCACTTCATTAGCATTATGCTGTGTTAAAGCAGTATTTACGTGCGTTAAATTAAACAAGACCAAATGACATTTTTTCGTTTTCCAATTGCCAATTGTAAGTTTATTGTTTTCAGATTTTTGCGTTTCCATATCAATAGCACCAGCACCAGCAGCTTTGGTTTCACTTTCTTCGGCATCTAAATGAAAATAGTCTATTAAATCTAGACCAACACAAGAGTTAGAAGCACCCGTATCTAAAATAAATCTGCCTTTAATTCCATTTATTTTTGCCTTTAATTCAAGATGATTTGTTGCCGTTTTTTTTAACTTTATTTTACTGTATTTCTTTTTTTGTAATACCTTTTTTAAACTTGTCATTTAACTGTATTTTTGTTTCAAATATACATTATTAATGATTACGGATACCCACACACATTTATATTCAGAACAGTTTGATGAAGATAGAAATACAATGATGCAGCGTGCTTTTGATGCTGGCATTTCTCGTTTTTTTATTCCTGCCATTGATAGTTCTTACACACAAAGAATGTTGGATTTAGAGCATGAATATCCTAATAATATTTTTTTAATGATGGGTTTGCATCCTACTTCAGTAAAAGAAAATTATAAAGAAGAGCTAGCGTTAGTAAAAGAATGGATTGACAAACGTAATTTTTATGCAATTGGCGAAATTGGTATTGATTTGTATTGGGACAAGTCGTTTTTAAAACAACAACAAGAAGCTTTTAAAACTCAAATACAATGGGCAAAAGAAAAAAAGTTACCTATTGTGATTCATTGTAGAGAAGCATTTGATGAAATTTTTGAAGTGTTAGAAACGGAAAAAGACGATGACTTATTCGGAATTTTTCATTGTTTTACTGGAACTTTAGATCAAGCTAAAAAAGCCATTTCGTATAATATGAAATTAGGTATTGGTGGCGTAGCAACTTTTAAAAATGGAAAAATAAATACATTTCTAAATGAAATTGATATCAAACATATTGTGTTAGAAACAGATGCACCGTATTTAGCACCAACTCCTTACAGAGGTAAAAGAAATGAAAGTGCATACATCACAAAAGTGATTGATAAGTTAATAACTATTTACAAGGTAACGTTTGATGAAATTTCAGAAATTACTACTCAAAATTCAAAAGAGGTTTTTGGGGTTTAATTTGTAAATTTAGAACGTTAAAAAAAACGAAAACTTGTTTTAATTTATAGAGTTATAAACAAAGAAAACCCTTGCAAAACAATACAAGGGTTTTATTTTTTATGATGAGATTCCTGTTTTATTGAAACATACTAAAACAAGTTCAGCATAAATCACAGGATGATAGATTTCTAATATTTTAGTTTGCAACTCCCAAACTTCCTTACTCCCCACTTCCCCTCTTCCCACTCCCCTAAAAACAGTCAATAATTTGCTGCGCAACCCTTAAAGCCTCTGTTCCTTGTTGCAGAGAAACGATTGGAGTTGTATCATTTTCAATAGCATTTGCAAAAGATTCTAACTCGCCTAAAATGGCATTATTTTCCGTTATTTCTGGATTGTCAAAATAGATTTGTTTTTTTATACCTTCAGCATTTTGTAAAATCATAGCAAATTCATCTGGCTTTTCAGGCACCTCTTTCATTCTGACAACTTCTGCTTTTTTCTCTAAAAAATCAATAGAAATATAAGCATCTTGTTGAAAAAATCGAGATTTACGCATATTTTTCATAGAAATTCTACTAGCCGTTAAATTGGCTACACAACCATTTTCAAAGGTAATTCTTGCATTCGCAATATCTGGAGTTTTAGAAATTACGGATATTCCGCTAGCATGTATGTTTTTTACTTTAGCATTTACAACGCTCAAAATAATATCAATATCGTGTATCATTAAATCTAACACCACAGGAACATCTGTTCCTCTTGGATTAAACTCTGCCAAACGATGCGTTTCTATAAACATAGGGGTGTCAATCCTATTTTTTACTGCTATAAATGCAGGATTAAATCGTTCTACATGACCCACTTGACCTCTAACATTATGGCTGTTTGCTAATTTTCTGATGGCTTCTGCTTCGGCAACAGTGTTCGTAATAGGTTTTTCAATAAAAATATGACGCCCTTTTTCTATCGCCATTTTTGCACAATCAAAATGAGATAATGTAGGTGTTACAATATCTACTACATCTAATTTTTCTCTGCGTTGCGTTGGCATTTTTGCAAAATCTGAAAAAGCTGA
>JBMYWO010000213.1:0-2836 GCA_049607505.1 Polaribacter sp. | reverse complement strand
GATAATCAATTGTCAATTAGTGTCAGATGTTTTATGGGGCAATCTAGCCTTTACTTTGTAAAAGAGTATTCTAGATAATATTTATTACCTTAAAAAAGAAAAGTAAAGGTGAACTAACAAACAAGCTAAATCCTAAGATTTATTATCCGCATTAGTCCTTAACTTCTCTTTTTGTTAGGTGTTGAACAGCTTCAAATAGAATGATAGATATTAAGATCTAATAAAGGCGTTAAAGAAGTTCAACTTTTTGTTTCACTTAAATGTAAAGTTATGAAAAAATATTCAGTGATTTTTGGTGTTGATATCTCAAAATTGAAACTTGATATAGTTGGTCTTAATCAAGTTCATGAGATTGTTTCGGATTATGTTGTAATTGAAAATACAAAAAAAACAATTACAACATTTATTAAAAAATACATTAAGAAATATGGAAAAGAACATATCGTTTTTGCTTTTGAAAATACTGGTGTCTATGGTTACCATCTAGGGTTGGTTTTAACTCAATTGGAGATTGATTATTACAATATATCGGCTCTAGAAATAAAACGATCAATGGGTATTAGAAGCGGTAAAACAGATAAATCTGATTCACTTATGATTGCAAAGTATATATTATCGAACCATTTTGATTTAGAGCTTTCTTCATTACCCGATTCAGTTTTCATAGAATTAAAACTTCTTTATTCTCAGAGAGAAAAGATTGTAAAAACAATCAAAAGCTTTGGCTGCAATAAAGAGACTAAAGCCTTTTTAGGTAAAAAAGAATATAAAATAGTTAAGAAGACTACTGAAAGTATTGTGAGATCTTTACAAAAGAATTTAAAAGTAATTGAACAGAAAATTGAGGAAGTAATTACTCAGGATGAAAAGCTAAAGAAAACTTATAATTTAGTGAAAAGTATTCCTGGAGTTGGCCCACAAACAGCAACTTACTTATTAATTGTAACTAGAGGTTTTACATGTTTTAATTCAGCTAGAAAATTTGCTTGTTATTCGGGTGTAGCTCCATTTCCTTTTCAATCAGGCTCCAGTGTAAATGGCCGTACCAAAGTAAACCATATGGCTGATAAAAAACTTAAATCTCTTTTGAGTATGTGTGCATTAAACTCTAAAAGATTTGACTATCAAATGAAAACGTATTTTGATAAAAAAGTAGCTGAAGGCAAGAATAAAATGCTTATTATTAACAATATTAGAAACAAGGTATTACAAAGAATTTTTGCTGTTGTGAAGAGAGGAACTCCATACGTAAACACATGTGCTTATGCTTCATGAAAATAATTCAATTTTTTCTTGGTTTTATCCATAGAATGAGGATAGGGATATTGTATTTTTAAAAATAATTTAATGTAATGGTCATTTTCAAAATATATAATATCCCACTTAATGCATGTGCAAAAAACAATCCTTTCAAAAATATTATTTTTTTTGATCTTAAATTATTACCAAAAAATTTTGGAATCAAAAATGAAATAGTTGCCAAAAACAAAAGATATGCACAAATAATATTTTGCCACATAAAATTCCCATGTAACATCCTATCTTCTGTTTCCTTTAGGAAAGCAGAAATCAATATACCAAATATGGTCAAACAAAGTGCATAAAGAAAAGGTTTATATTTTAATATTTCTTTATAAAAAAATAGGCTAAATATAGGTAAAGCAAATGATAAAAGTAATGAAATGGGAATGAACCAAGTTGGTATCCAGGAGTTTAATACTTCGAATGGTTGTGAGATTTCAACTGAACTTGATTTATGTTGCCCTGTCCCTTTTTGTAATATAAATAATAAATAATATTGAGCGATAATTATTACAGTACCTGTAAAAAGTGGAGTAAGTTTTAGAAATAAACTTTTCAGCTTATTAATTTTAAAATTTTTTAGTAAAAATATAAAAGTTACCGGCATATATACAAAAAGGAACGATGGTTTTATTAGTACATTGATGATAACCAAAATATTTATTACAAGAATTTCACTTAATGTTGTTTTATGTACTGAATCAATTATTTTTAGTTGTTTCCAGAAAAGTAATATCGCAAAAGGAAATAGTAGAATTGTTGTTGAGTTATGCCAAACAACTGGAACGAATCTCCCTAGGTACATTTTATTCAGAACAAAATAAGAAAAAGGATCAGGAATGGCAAAACAAAAAAATAGACCAAAAAATATGTAATATATTCCCTGAGTACGAGGTTGAAGTTTATTTTTTTTGGTTAATCTAAAAATAATTTTCTTAGATAGGAAATATTTAGCTACGGTTGCTGATGATAATAAAATAATCACAATAATACTTAGTAGGAACTTACTGTTCGTGAAACCTGAAAATAGATTTACGATAAAATAGAAAATAAAATTTGCAGGGTAAGAGCTTTCGTTTAAATTAATACTGATTATATGATTAATATGTTCATTTATATCAGTATCAAGGTAACGGATTATATATCCATAAACTATTGTGGAGAACAAGAAAAGTAATAATAAATCAACCTTTTTCTTTATTATGTTCAGTATCATTTTATATCAGTAAAGATGTTTTGTGAAAAAAAATATTGCATAAATATATAATAATCTTTTGGCTGTTCACTAGGTTCTTCTTTTTATTACAATACCACGACAAAAATTTAAGCCACAATTTTTCCTATATCCCTGTTTACTTGAATTAAAGGTTTATTCTTTTAGAGGTTGGTTTAATTTAGAACTTTGAAAAATAATATCAATCTATAATTAATTGTTATATAGTGTTTTTATGTTTCTCATCAATCCCGTCCTAAATAAATTTCATTAATGATTTATAGTCTGATTTTATAATATTTACAGCCACAAAAGACCTAA
>JBMYWO010000212.1:0-2855 GCA_049607505.1 Polaribacter sp. | reverse complement strand
ATGATTATTTACAAGATGATGATAAATATCTGATTTATGATAAAGAAGGAAAGCATCTATTAACAATCATACCAAAGGAACAGTTAGATTCTACTTCAACCATAAAAAGTGTTCAAATACATGATGCTCGTTTTAAAACGGAAACAGGAATTACGTTAGATTCTAATTTTTTAGACATAAAAGCCAACAGTAATATAGATAAAGTAGAATCGTCATTTTCTTCAGCAACGCTATTTATAGATGAATTGAATACGACCATAGCTATAGATAAAGAAGAATTAGGTTTAAAAAGTTTTAGTACGCAGAAAGTTGTATTAGATCAAATTCCAGATTTGGCAAAAATTAAATCATTTATTGTTTGGTTTAATTAAAGTATCGCTAGGTAAAAAGTATTCTCTACTCATTTCTTCGTTTTATGATTTCTGTAGTAATTATTGGAAATGGAAATGTGGCTACACATTTAATGAATGCTTTTTTAAAAGCTGATACTGTTTCTGTTACACAAATTAATTCTAGAAAGCTAGCAAAAATTCCGAAAGCGGACATTACCATAATTGCCGTTTCTGATGATGCCATAGAAACAGTTTCATCAAAAATTACCAATTCTTTTGTGGTGCATACTTCAGGAAGTGTTTCATTAAATGCTTTAAAAAATAAAGGAAGAAAAGGTGTTTTTTATCCATTGCAAACATTTTCTAAAAACAAAGAAATCAATTTTTCTGAAGTTCCATTTTGTTTAGAAGCAGAGAATAAAAACGATTATGCCTTATTGGAAACTTTAGCAAAATCAATAGGTAAAAAAATATATTCTATAAATTCTGAACAACGAAAAGCATTGCATATTGCTGCAGTTTTTGTAAATAATTTTACCAATCATCTCTATAAAATTGGAAATGATATATGTAATGAACATCATATTTCTTTTGAAATTTTACATCCTTTAATAAAAGAAACGGTTGCGAAAATTGAAACACTTTCACCAAAAAAAGCACAAACAGGACCCGCAATTAGAAATGATACAAAAACAATCAAAAATCATTTAACTTTGCTGAATGAACATCAACAAAAAATATATAAAATATTAACAGAATCAATCCAAAATGGAGGTTAGCTATAAACAATTATTACACAATATAAACACTTTTATTTTTGATGTAGATGGGGTCTTGACCAACGGAATAGTAACCATTATGCCAAATGGGGAATTGGTACGGCAAATGAATATTAAAGATGGATATGCCTTAAAAACCGCCATAGACCAAGGCTTACATATTTGTATTATTTCTGGTGGAAAAAATGAAGGTGTAAGAACACGTTTGGCAAATTTGGGAATTAAAGATATTTATTTGGGTGCGCATGATAAGATTCAGCAATACAATGAATTGATAAAAAAATACAACTTACAACCCCAAAATATATTGTATATGGGTGATGATATTCCTGATTATCCAGTGATGAAGTTGGTTGGTTTACCTTCTTGCCCAAATGATGCTGCGCCAGAAATACAACAAATTTCAAAATATATTTCTAACAAAAAAGGTGGCGAAGGTTGTGTACGTGATGTGATTGAACAAGTATTACGTGTACAAGGAAAATGGGATAATAATTTTGATGCTAAATATGACTGATAAATTGTTTATTTATTGAATCGTGTAATTGTTGAATTTGGTTTCTTATGGTAAATTATACAAGGGAGCATGCTCCCTTGTAACTTCTCGAAATGCCCATAGTATATTACAAAACCTAGCCTAATGATTCTAAAATTCAATACTAACTTATCAACACACCGAATTTTTAATTGTTTGTATTTCCGTACTTTTATTCAGCTGTTAATTGAATTGATAATCCCAAAGCATTGGCAAGCAAAGAAAAATTAGATAACCTTATATCTTCGCCATTTTCAATTCGAGAAATATAAGGTCTTTTTTTTCCTATTTTTTCAGCCAAATTCTCTTGACTCATATGTAATTCCTTTCTGCGATTTTTAATGATTTCTCCAAAATAATATGAAAAAGCATTCTCTCTAAATTCTTCACGCTCTTTAGAACCTTTTTTCCCGTATCGTTTTGCAATCAACTCTTTTGCATTTATTGATTTTCCCATAATTATTTTTCTTTTAGATAATTCTCTACTATTTTTTCGGCTTGTTTGATTGCCTTTTTATAATCTTTAGTTCCTTTTTTCTGAAATCCACATAAACATACAGCTTTTCTGCATTCAGCAAAATTCAGATGATCAATAGCAAAAATCACAACTCGATATTCATTTCCTGCTTTAATTCTCAATTCATAAAACTGTGTCGATTGCAGTTTTTTTAGAAAATTTGAATTGACAACTTTTATTTCTCCAATAACTTCGATCAATTGAAAGAATTTCAGACCAACTCTTTCATTTTGACTGTCAATAAATTCCAAGCATTCTTCTGTAATATCAATTTCTCTCACATTACAAATGTAACGAATTAGTTACGGTTATTGTTTTAGTTTATAGATACTTTTTTCGAAGATAATTTTTTACCTTAAAAGAAGTGAAAAAGAAAATCCTAGATTCAAATGTTAGGAATTGACCATAAATAAATAATTCATTTTATAAATATTATTAAGATCTATCTTTGTAGGATGAACATAGCAGAAAAAATAAAAGAAAAGTATATTAAGTTGCGTCCCGAATTGGATGAGCGTTCTAGACGAATTTGGGCAGCAACAGAAGCCTTGTCTTTAGGTCACGGAGGAATAGCAATAGTACATCAGGCTACAGGTATAGCTAGAAGCACTATTAGTATTGGTAAAAAGGAACTCTCTCAAGAGGAATCTTCTTTAGAAAAAGGTAGATTACGTAAAATTGGAGCAGGTCGC
>JBMYWO010000211.1:0-2861 GCA_049607505.1 Polaribacter sp. | reverse complement strand
AAGCAGGAGAATTTGCAAAAGTTCTATTTACCAAAAACAAAGTAAGTTTTGAAAAATTAAGCCCAAGAGCAATCATTCCTAACGACTCAAAACTTTTTGCTCAAGCTCATATTGATAAAACGATAACTCATTTTGTTACTTCTGACATTCGTTCTAAAAAAACATTAGTAATGTTAAAAAAAGAAATGAATCCAAAATTTGAGATTATTAGTATTGACATTCCACATACTGAAATGTTTTAGATGTATAAGTGTTTAATTTCAGTATAAAAACTCAAATATGAAAATTATTGCCATGATTCCTGCGCGTTATAACGCTTCTCGTTTTACTGGAAAGTTGATGAAAGATTTAGGAGGAAAACCAGTAATTTTGAGAACTTATGAGGCAACTTTACAAACCAATTTATTTGATGATGTATATATAGTTACAGATTCTGACATCATTTTTGAAACGATAAAAAATGCTGGCGGAAAAGCAATGATGAGTCAAAAAGAGCATCAATGTGGTTCTGATAGAATTGCTGAAGCAGTAGAACATATTGATGCAGATGTTGTTATAAACGTACAAGGTGATGAACCTTTTATTGATGAGGTTTCATTAAGAAAATTAATAACCGTTTTTAAAAATGATACCAAAAAAGAAATTGATTTGGCTTCTTTAAAAGTTCAAATTACCAATAAAGAAGACATAGAGAATCCTAATAATGTAAAGGTAATCACAGACGTAAATAATTTAGCAATTTATTTTTCAAGAAGCGTAATTCCTTATCACAGAGACACAACTTTAGATGTAAAATACTACAAGCACAAAGGTGTATATGCTTTTAGAAAACAAGCCTTATTAGATTTCTATCATACACCCATAACGCCACTAGAAGCAGCAGAAAAAATTGAAGCTATTCGATATCAAGAAATGGGTAAAAAAATTAAAATGGTAGAAACCACAGTAGAAGCTATTGGTATAGATACTCCTAAAGATTTGGAAAAAGCACGGGAATATTTAGAAAACAGATACGAAAATATATAGACCAATTTTTAATCATGATAAAAACATGACCGATGAACAAAATTACTTACAAAGAAGTACAATCTATTTATAAAGAGAAATATGGTAGAATCATTAAATCTTGTTGGATAGCAGATATAAAAAGAGAGTTAAATTTAACAAAGAGAAAGGCCTACAATAGAATTAATGATGATCGTGTAGAATACCCTTGTCCAGAGAATATTAAAGAAAACTTAATGAAGATAATAAAAGATAGCTATAATATTACATAATTGATTACTGTAAATATTTTAGAGAATAGAACTTATATACTAAAATCAACATAGAACCAAATTTTAATACCGTAGAGTTTTATATTTTTCCTATTTTAGCAAAACCGATTAATGAAAAAAATACTTTTATGAGAACCGTCTTATTTATCATACTTTTATTTCTCTCTTTTATTTCCTATGGTCAAGATAAAATTATAGAAAAAGAAATATTAAAAAAATATCAAGAAGTACTTGTTTTAAACAAGAGTCAAACTCAAGAATTCAATAAAATTGTATCTGACTGTAATATAAAACTCAAGAAATATACTAATTCATTAACCAAAGAACAAAAAAGAGAGTTTAATAGAATTGTGAAATTACAAGATTATTCAATTTATAAAATTTTAAATACTAAACAATTTGAATCTTATAAAGAACTTAAAAATCAAATTGAGTCTTCTAAAAAATATAAATTCTAATGATTAAAAAAATATTTTTTTTATTAATAATATTATCTGTAACCAATATTTTTTCTCAAGGAGCTACAATATCTGATGCTACAGGGTTTTGTTCAGATACATCAGAGGTATTTAATAGTCTTGCTAATAATGGTGTAGCTGAACCAGGACCAAACTACTCATGTCTGACTACCGTACCAAACCCCAGTTGGTATTTTTTAAAAATAGACCAACCGGGAAATTTATCTCTACAGATATCACAAGTTAATACAGCGGGAGATCCTCTTGATGTAGATTTTATAGCTTGGGGACCTTTTAGTGAACGTCAATTAAATCAAATACAAAATAATAGTGACTATTCTTTCCTTGTACCAGCTAATGAAGTAGGTTGTAGTTACTCTCCTAGTAATACAGAAAACCTTTCTATTATAAATGCTCGAACTGGAGAGTATTACCTTGTTTTAATTACCAATTATGATAATCAACCTGGCATTATTACGATGCAAGAAACTAATCCTGGTGGAGCCAGTACTGGAACGACAGACTGCTCAATTGTTGCAGGAGATTTAGGGCCAGATCAAAATGTATGTGAAGGGACAAATATTACTTTAGATGGCACACCTACAAATGCAGTAGCAGCAAGCTATATTTGGGAATTAGATACAGGTTCAGGGTTTAATGCTATTCCTGGACAAACAAATGCTATTTTACAAATCACCAATAATGTGTCTGGTATCTATAGAGTTACAGTAAAAGATACAGATGGCAATACAGGGCAAGATGAAGTGCAAATAAATTTTTATGTAGTTCCTATTGCCAATCAACCCACGGACATAAATTTCTGTGATACAGATGGAACAAATACTTTTACTTTAGCGACAGAGAAAGACGCAGAAATTCTAAACGGACAAGATCCTGCTATTTTTGAAGTATTGTATTTTAATTCTATGGCAGATGCTATTGCAAATACAGGTGCTATTACTACCTATACAAACTCTTCATCTCTTTCAGAAACTCTCTATGCAAGAGTACAAAATTTGAATAATAATAATTGTTTTAGCACTACGAGTTTTAATATACAAGTATCTATTATACCCGTCCCCCAAGACCCCACTATTTATCGTTTTTGCGATAACACATCGGCAGG
>JBMYWO010000210.1:0-2899 GCA_049607505.1 Polaribacter sp. | reverse complement strand
TTTGCGTATAATATTAAAGAGTCTATGTTGTTGTTGATGGTAGTACAAAAAACTCTTAAAACCAACACATATTCAAAACATTGCTTCGTGTCTAGGTAATTGCTTTTCTATCCTCCTCAGTCCTGTTTGTCTCCCTGTAAGGGTCTCATGTGAAGTAAATCACAGTGCGTGAGTTTCCTGCCGGAAAGACAAACTGTGTGGAAAAACAAGAAACTTAAATGAGTTTATCCACTATAAACAACGTGTAGCGTATATTAATGATCGTTTTTAAACAAGGCACTTCGGAGTACTTTAAACGTTTTAAAAGCAAAAAACAATGTAAAAACTGTTATCAGAAAACCTGCTAATAAAATTGCATATCCAATAAATAGTTGAGGGCTTTCCGTAAATTTTTTTAAGGCTTTAAAACCCATTGTTAAAGAAATAGGGGAAAGTATAAATAATAAAATTAAAACAGCTAATTGTTTTAAACCTTTGCTCAATAAGTTGATATCTGTGCTCATTTTTTATAATTTTTGAGTACGTTTCTAACACTACCATATTTTTGCAATAATTCATTTGCTTTTTCTTGGTGGATATGTAACTGATTTATTAACATCTTTTCACCTCTTTCTACGAGTTTATTATTAGACAATTGCATGTCTATCATTTTGTTACCTTGTATTTTTCCAAGTTGAATCATAGTAATTGTAGTAAGCATATTTAACACCAATTTCTGGGCAGTTCCTGCTTTCATTCTAGAACTTCCTGTAACAAATTCTGGTCCTACGATTACTTCAATAGGAAATTGAGAAACTATTGCTAATGGACTGTTTTTATTGCAAGTAATGCAACCTGTACTAATGCCATTTTCATTGCATTTTTTTAAGGCAGCAATTACATACGGAGTTGTGCCAGAAGCAGCAATGCCAACCACAATATCTTTATCAGAAATTTGAAATTTTTGCAAATCTATCCAACCTTGTTTTGTAGAGTCCTCAGCAAATTCAACCGCTTTTCTAATGGCAGAATCACCACCGGCAATAAGTCCTACAACTAATTCGTGAGGAACACCAAAAGTTGGTGGGCATTCCGAAGCGTCTAAAATACCTAATCTTCCGCTTGTGCCAGCACCTATATAAAAAAGTCTTCCGCCAGTTTTTAGTTTGAAAACTATTTGTTCAGTCAGTTTTTCTATTTGAGGTAAAGACTTCTCAACAGCTAATGGAACGGTTTTATCTTCATTATTGATATTACTCAACAACTCTGAAATACTCATCTTTTCTAAATGATTGTAATTAGAATCTTGTTCGGTAGTTTTTGTAAAAGTCATTATTCAAAAATACAGTTTTTCTGCTACATTAAGTTTTTCTTTAGATACTCTTTTTTTAGGAAAAATTTTAAAGATGTATAATTTTATAATTGTTTTGATTTTTAAGATTATTATGTCTTGTAAGTGTATAAATAGTATTCAAATTGAATATAAATAGGAATACAAATAGTATTAGAAAGTCTTAAGGGGTTTTCCCTCAATTAAAAAGGGTTTTTTCACCTTTTATTTTCAGGTTATTACCTTGTTTAAATTGTTGATTTTAGTTCAATCTTTGCATTATAATTTAAAACATATAAAGCTATGAAAGTAAAAAAAAGAAAGTGGAGTTCATCAGAAGTTGTAAACCACATTAAAAAAATCGAAAAAATTGTTAAGAAACAAAAAGCAGAAAGTAAGCTAGAAAATTTCACAGAAGTTACTAGAGAGGAATTAGAAATGAAATTTCTAAAAGTTAATTCTCCAATGATTGTATCTCAAAGTTGGAATCATACCAATCAAGGAGGTGTAGTTAACTACAATCTTGGTATTTATAACCCTGACCCAACGAATTCTATTTGGACTTTTGCACATGTTTGGGTAGGTTCAGGAAACGTTGTAAGTAATGTTGGTAATTTTTTAAATAATGTAGATACTCGTTTTCCTAGATTAACAGAACCAAGTTTTGCTGGATTAAATTTAGCTCCAGGTGCTTCTGCTACATTAAGATTTTCTTTAGACATTCCTTCTTCAGTAGAAGAAACAAATTATATAGGGAATAGTTGCTTAATGAGATTTAATTGGCACGATGTAGGTACTTATTTTGATAGAGGAGTATTTGTTTTTAAGGTATCTTAATAACTACTCTACTAAAGAAATTTTAAAACGGTATCAGAATAAAACTACTTTATTCTGATACCGTTTTTTCTATTTTTAAACTCTTAAAAATTGTCGATGATTAATACTTTATTCCGTTTTATATTTATTTGAATACCGCTTCCAAAGTTTCGTTTGATGTGTTTCTAAACTAATTTTTCTCCCTTGTATAAAGGCATCCGTTAAAATATTTCCTCTCATATCCAAAGCATCACCTTCAGAAATAAATAAGGTAGCATCTTTACCTTCTTTTAAAGTTCCTACAAAATCATCAATCCCTAAAATTTTGGCAGTATTTCCTGTCAATAATTGTAAGGCAACTTCTTTGTCTAAACCGTGTGCTGCAAACGTACCTGCATAAAAAGGTAAATTACGCGTATTCATACGTTCCATTTGTCCTTCCATTCCTAAACTGACCAAAACACCTTTATCTGTCAGGGTTTTAGCAATTGTGTACGTATAATCGTACGCATCATCTACACTATTGGGGTTTCTGTGAGGTCTGTCTAAAATAACAGGAACATTGTGTTTTACTAATACATCTGCAACCTTTTCTGCGCCTTGTCCGCGAACAAGTACTAAATTGTTTATTCCTAATTCTTTTGCAGAAGTAATAGCATCGGTAATTTCTCTTTGTCCACTAGCGTGAATAAAGAGTTTTTGTGAACCCTTAAACAATCCTTTGGTAGCAGCAAAAGGGATGTTTTTTATTGAATTGTTTCCTGCTAAATAATT
>JBMYWO010000209.1:0-2903 GCA_049607505.1 Polaribacter sp. | reverse complement strand
CAAATTTTTCTTGCGTTTCCCAAACTGAAAGTGTTTGTGTTTCGGTTATCTTTTTCTCGTTTTCAGTTACTTTAAACTCTTCTAAAAGTTCATTGTTATTTTCTTCTTGAATTTTCGCAAAACTTGTTCTGTCGGAAGTTGTAAATTGATATAAAATACTTGGATATTTTTCAGATAGAGATTTTGAAAGGCGTTTTTCTTTGGAAACATCCTTATCTGTATTTCTAACTTCAATATATGGCTCTAATTCACTTTCTTTTTCTTTTATTGGAATATATTCGATTAAATAATAATCGTGATTTTCCTTTTTATCAAACTTAATGTTTGACTTGTCGTAATCAACTAAATATGCTTTTCCATTATTCTCTCTTTTATAAATGTCAGAAAGTTGTTCGTTTTTATTTTTAAGCAATTCAGGATTTTTGATTGAATAATCTATCTCTGGATTTAATCTGTTTTCAATGTTTTTATCGCTAAATAATCTGAAATTCTTTTGAATCGCTTGATTTGATATTGCATCAATTAAAAATTCAAATTCTTCTTCTTCAAGAATTTTTAAAATACCATTATCTTTTACAAATTCTTCTCCTTGTTCGGTTACTAACCAAATACCTGAAGCAAAATCTACAAAGCCTCTTTCACGCAAAAAGTATAATTCTCTTAATATGAAGTCTTCTTTGTTAAGACCTAAAAATTTAATTATTTGCTCTTCTTTATTATAACCTGCTTTTATTGTTCTTAAAAAAACAGAATACACTTGTTGTATTGATTTTTCAGGCGATTTATTTACAGTTGCGTTAACACGAACTCGTCTATATGGATAAGCAAATTGGATAATTTCATTTATCTTATAATCGCTTGGACATTGTTTGTCTAACTTTTTATGTATTTCTTGTATGTCCATTAAAATATTTGTTCTACGTTTTTAACAATCCAATCTTTCTTCAATTCACTTAAATATTTTTGTAATGCTGGTTTTTGATTTGTGTTTTCCAAATCTTTTGGTGGTTTAGCACTTAATATACTATCTAAATTACCAACAATAATTAATAGTTTTTTTTGCCTTGATAAAGCAACATTTATACGATTTGCATTAGATAAAAATCCTAATGTTTGTTGCTGACTTCTTACTAAATCAAAAATGATAATATCCTTTTCTAAACCCTGAAATTTATCTACAACAGATATAACTACATTGTTAGATTTTACATTTTTTAGTTTACGATAATCAACTTTATTTCTTACAGCTTTTCTTATTTCTCTTACTTGTGCAGAATAACCTGTGATAACACCAATTGTATAATTCTTTACTTTATCAAACCTATCTAATCCATTTAGAAGTTCTGGAATTAATTCAGCACTTAATTTATTTCTTGACGAACCATTTCCGTCAATTTCACTTTTGTATGAATTGCCAATATCAAGAAAGACAATTGAACTATCAATTTTTAAATCAAGATTATGTTCTTTTTCTTGAGGTCTTTCAACTGGTTTTATCGGTTCATCTCCAAAAGGTTCGTAAAAGCATTTTGAAGTTAGTAAAACTTGGTCTTTTGAACTTCTTCTACATTCTTCTAACTGACTTTTAAAGTCATCATCAATTTTTGTTATTACTTGCTCAAATAAACTTGGTCTATTAAAATAATCATCCCAACTATCAAATTCATCTGTGTCAGTTTTAAACTTTTCTCTTAACCATTTTTCAACTTCACGATTTGCAGTTAGCATTGGTCTTAATTGTCTATGGTCGCCAACAAGGATTAATTTTTCGGCTAAAACTGTTGGTATTAATGCTTCTGCTGTGGTTGCTTTTCCACTTTCATCCATTATTACATAGTCAAACTCAAAATTATATTTTTGATATTTTTTTGATGCAATATGATTAGTTGTTGCTCCAATTACTCTAATGCTATCTATTAATTTTTGATTTATATTGCTATTCTCATCTAACGAACTAATTGTTGCTAACCAATCTTTAAATATTTGTTGTTTTAAAAAATATTCTTCAAAATTTACTTTTACATAACTATTTATTGAAGTTATAAACTCTGTTTCAGAAGTTAAAGATTTTTCTAAACCTTTAAACGTATTGAAACGTTCTAACATTTTTTCTATTTGTTGCTTTTTTACTTTCCATTGTTTATTGGAAGAAAGGATTTCAAAAATTGGCAATAGAATAATATTTTCTTTTTCTAATGCTTTTTTAAATTGCTCTTTGTATGGTTTCCAATTGGCTTTAGTTTTTTTTCTAACTTCTTCTTTCCAACCCTCAATTTTTCTGTCTAAAGTATGTTTTTGCAAACTTACTTTTGGTTTCCTAATACCACTTAACCGAACAATTGGAATTTCTTTTTCTAATAGATTATCTAAAACATTATCAACTGCATCATTTGTTTGAGAAGTGATTAAAATTTTAGCATCAGGATTTTTATTTAAAATTTGAAAAACAATTTCTGTGATTACAGTTGTTTTTCCTGTTCCTGGTGGACCTTGAATAATTGTTAAAGGTTCTCTATGAATTGCATTTAGTATTGCTTTTTGTTGATTAAAACTATATACAAAGTCATTACCTTTTTCGTCTGTTTGATAAACATTTGTTAGTTCTTGAAATTCAAGATATTTGCCTTGCAAGTCAGTAGGATTAAAAACGTAATGTATTAAATCTCTATTTTGAACTTCATTATATTCTACTTTTCGTATTGCTTCTAATTGTCTTTTCTTTTCCTCTTCTTGTTTACTGATATTTTCAAATATGTATCCATTTTTAGGAATTTTTTCAAAATCTAATCGTTCACAATCTTTAAATTTTAAAACTCTTGTTTTTGTATTGAAATCATAAGCAACTCCCGAAAATTTAATTGGGTCGTTCATTTGTTTTTTATCGGCTGTTTCACTTACAATAA
>JBMYWO010000208.1:0-2909 GCA_049607505.1 Polaribacter sp. | reverse complement strand
TCGTCCCGTTTTTAATTGTCCGTCACATTCTAAAACAATTCTATTTCTTAAATCGTTCATCACCAAAGTTTGTTGCACTTCAGCAATACCTAATTCCCAAGGTAAACCTGCGTGTTTTAAAGATGTTAATGGTGATGCTCCTGTTCCTCCATCAAAACCAGCAATTAAAATAACATCTGCTTTGGCTTTGGCAACACCTGCTGCAATGGTTCCTACGCCTACTTCTGAAACTAATTTTACATTAATTCTAGCGATTCTATTGGCAGATTTTACATCATAAATTAATTGCGAAAGGTCTTCAATGGAATAAATATCGTGATGTGGTGGTGGCGAAATCAAACCTACATAGGGCGTAGAGTTTCTTGTTTTTGCAATTTCCTTGTTTACTTTTGGCCCTGGTAATTGACCTCCTTCACCAGGTTTTGCACCTTGTGCAATTTTTATTTGAATTTCATTTGCATTTGTCAAATAGTTGGAGGTAACTCCAAATCTACCAGAAGCTACTTGTTTTATGGCAGAGTTTTTCCAATCTCCTTGAGCACTTTTATAAAAACGATCTTGATCTTCTCCTCCTTCTCCTGAATTGGATTTTCCTCCAATTCTATTCATAGCAATTGCTAGATTTTCATGAGCTTCTTTGCTGATAGATCCATAAGACATGGCACCTGTTTTGAAACGTTTTACTATTTCTGTCCAAGGTTCTACTTCGTCAATTGGAATTGGGTCAAATTGGTCAAATTCAAACAACCCTCTAATGGTCATTAAATTTTTAGATTGATTGTTTACTAATGCTGCATATTCTTTGTAGGTGGATGCTTTGTTGGTACGAACTGATTCTTGCAATTTTGCCACCGTTAGCGGATTGAATATATGTTTTTCTTGTCCACGTCTCCACCTATAATTTCCTCCAATTTCTATAGTTGGTTCAATATTTGGGATAAATGCTTTTTGATGACGTTTTACAATTTCTTGCTCTATTTCTCGCAAACCAATACCTTGAATTCTTGTGGGTGTATTTGGAAAATATTTTTCTACTGTTTTTGTATTGATGCCTATACATTCAAAAAGTTGTGAACCACGATAGGAATTTAAGGTAGAAATCCCAATTTTATTCATCACTTTTAAAATTCCTTTTCCAACCGCTTTATTATAATTTTTGATAGCCGTTAGATATTCTAATTCTGTGATGTCTCCGTTTTTTACTTGATTTTCAACTATTTCGTTTACGATATATGGATTTACAGCACTTGCTCCATAACCAAATAATAAGGCAAAATGATGTACTTCTCTGGGTTCTGCAGACTCAATAATTAGACTGACTTGAGAACGTTTTTTGAGTTTATGCAATCCGTGGTTTACGTAAGAACAGGCTAATAAAGCAGGAATAGGAGCTTGGTTTTCATCAACATATCTATCTGAAAGGATAATAATATTTGCGCCTCTATCTATGGCTTTTGATGCTTTGGTAACTAAGTTTTCTAAAGTAACTTCTAATTCATTTAAACCTTTATTTATCTTATATAGCATAGAAATAGATGCTATTTTGAAATTAGGATTTGTATCGTAATTTCTAATTTTATCTAAATCGTGTTTAGAAATTACTGGATTTTGAATTTTTAATTTCTTACAATGTGTTGCATTGATATCAAATATATTGACATCGCTTCCCAACGTTAGACTAATGTCTGTAATCAATTCTTCTCGAATTCCGTCTAAAGGCGGATTGGTAACTTGTGCAAAAAGTTGTTTAAAATAGTTGTAAATTAATTGAGGTCTTTTAGAAAGAACAGCAATAGGTGTATCACTTCCCATAGAACCTATAGGTTCTTTACCATTTTGTGCCATGGGTTTTATAATCGTTTTAAAATCTTCTTGGGTATATCCAAAAATAATTTCGCGCTTTTTTAAGTCAATTTCATCATATTTGATAGGGCCTTTTTTGGCAGATAAATCTTTTAGGTGAAATAAATTTTCATTCAGCCATTTCCTATACGGATGTTTTGCCGCAATTTGTTCTTTAATTTCCTCATCATTTACAATTCTACCTTCATTCATATTGACCAAAAACATTTTTCCTGGTTCTAAACGACCATGAAATTCTACATTTTCTGGTTCAATGTCAACTACTCCAGTTTCTGAAGACATAATGACGTTTCCTTGTTTGGTAACAGTATATCTGGATGGGCGCAGTCCGTTTCTATCTAAAACTGCACCAATAAAATTACCGTCGGTAAAAGGAATTGACGCAGGACCATCCCAAGGTTCCATCAAACAAGAATTGTATTCATAAAATGCTTTTTTGGCATCAGACATATTTTGGTTTTTTTCCCAAGCCTCTGGCACTAACATCATCATAACTTCTGGAAGCGAACGACCCGTCATCAATAATAATTCTACCACCATATCTAAGGTAGCAGAATCTGATTTTCCTCTTAAAATGGTTGGAATTATTTTTTTAATATCATCACCAAACCAATCGCTTTGTATAATTTCTTCACGAGAAAACATTCTAGAAACATTGCCTCGTAAGGTGTTTATTTCGCCATTATGACAGATGTATCTAAAAGGTTGTGCCAAATCCCAAGTGGGGAACGTGTTTGTAGAAAAACGCTGATGCACCAATGCAAGTCTTGTGTCTAGGGCTGAATTGAATAAATCTAGGTAGTATTCATTGATATGTTCAGGCATCAAAAGCCCTTTAAAAATGATAATTTTTGTTGATAAACTTGGTAGATAAAAGAATTTAGATTCTGATAATTTTGAGCTATAAATAGTGTGTTCTGCAATTTTACGAGCTGCAAATAATTTTAAGTTGAAATCAAATTCAGACTGGTTTTTATCGGATTTACCTATAAATAATTGTTTAACAAAAGGTTCTGTTTTCGCAGCAATTTCTCCTAAAACATCGC
>JBMYWO010000207.1:0-2918 GCA_049607505.1 Polaribacter sp. | reverse complement strand
ATATGATTTGGATCGATGATGCTTTCTTTTGGAAGAATTAAACACAATTTGTCCAACTCATTAGAAATTTTACTTAAATCAGTTCCTAAAAACTCCACCAACATTTGTGCTGCTTTGGGCTCTATTTGGTATTCTTTGCTAGCCAAAACGTTACGAATCCAATCTGAAACTTGATTTTCATACAATTTTTTACTTTCAAAAACCAAACCTGATTTTGAAATTGCTTTGTATAATTTTTTTCGTTTGTCTAATTTTTTATATTTATAATTAAGTACTAAAACCGTTGTTGGCTGCGGATTTTCTGCATACGAAACTAATTTTTCTATATTCCTGCTTAAATCTTGCGCTTCTTTTATAATAAGCACCTGACGTTCTGCCATCATAGGATAGCGTTTTGCAGAAGAAATAATGCCTTCAATAGAAGCATCTCTGCCATACATAACTTGCTGATTAAAGCCCTTTTCGGCTTCATCTAAAACAGTAGCTTCAATAAAATCGGAAATTTTATCAATATAATAAGGTTCATCACCCATTAAAAAATAAATAGGTTTGATAGTGCCGTTTTTAATATCAGAAACTATGGTTCTTATTTGGTTCATTTTCTATCTAGTTCGCTAATAAATGAGTTGACGAATTTAGTAAAATCTATGGTTTTTATAATTCTTTTCGTATAAAGACTTTTCTCTATTTTGTGTGAATGGTTAGCAATAATTTATCTTTGCAACCTAAGTACATGACAAAAAATAAGCATTATTGATTGAAAAACCTGTAAGTCTTTTATTATCAAGACAAGACCTTTCAGGTTTTTGAAACCTGAAAGGTCTCAAAACACCTATTGTTAAAATACTGATTTTAAATAAATTATATACTAATATTATTTTTTTATGTATTTAGCTTTGCAAAACAAGACAATATTATGAGTCAAGAAATTTCTAAACGATACGCACAGCGAGGCGTTTCTGCATCTAAAGAAGATGTACACAATGCCATCAAAAATATAGATAAAGGATTGTTCCCGAAAGCATTCTGTAAAATTGTTCCAGATGAGTTGACAAATGATGATGACTATTGCTTGATTATGCACGCAGACGGAGCAGGAACAAAATCTTCTCTGGCTTATATGTATTGGAAAGAAACTGGCGACATTTCTGTTTGGAAAGGCATTGCACAAGATGCATTAATTATGAATATTGATGATTTATTATGTGTTGGAGCAACAGACAACATTATGTTATCATCTACAATTGGGCGTAATAAAAGTAAAATTCCGAGTGAAGTTTTAGCAGCTATTATCAATGGAACGGAAGAATTGATTAACGATTTAAAAAAGTTTGGGGTTAACATTCATTCAACGGGTGGAGAAACTGCGGATGTTGGCGATTTGGTACGAACCATTATTGTTGATTCTACGGTTACTGCACGTATGAAACGCTCTGATGTTATTGACAATGCCAACATAAAAGCAGGCGATGTCATTGTAGGGTTAGCATCTTTTGGGCAGGCAACATACGAAACCGAATATAATGGAGGAATGGGTTCTAATGGATTAACATCGGCAAGACATGATGTTTTTCAGAAGGAATTGGCAAAAAAATATCCTGAAAGTTTTGACGCTACTCTTCCTGCGGATTTGGTTTATTCTGGAAATATTAAATTAACAGACCCTGTAAAAAATTCGCCTATTGATGCGGGTAAATTAGTATTGTCGCCTACAAGAACGTATGCCCCCATTATAAAAAAAATTGTATCAAAATTTTCTTCGGATACCATTCACGGAATGATACATTGTTCTGGCGGCGCACAAACAAAAATCTTACATTTTGTAGATGATTTGCATATTGTAAAAGACAATCTATTTCCGATTCCGCCATTGTTTAAATTGATACAAGAACAATCCAATACCGATTGGAAAGAAATGTATCAAGTATTTAATTGCGGCCATAGAATGGAACTCTACGTATCTGCTGAAATTGCTGAAGAGATTATTGCTATTTCAAAATCTTTTGATGTAGATGCGCAAATTGTGGGTAGAGTTGAAACTTTAGATTCTGATATTCATCAAGATAAAAAGAAACTAACTATTAAAAGTGAGTTTGGTGTTTTTGAATATTCGTAAATTAATTTTCGGTATGAGTTGGAAATTATTATCGAAAAAACTCAACTTAATTTTCTAGCATCTTTTAGCATTTCAGAAATAATAAACATTTGAGCATTTTCTTCATATTTGTTTCTGCTTTCAGTTCCTATCTTTCCGTGTTCAACTTCAATCAATTGATCGAAATTTGTGATGTTTTTATATGTATTCATTTCTTTTCTTTTGTTTAAAATTAAGAGTGCATTTCAAATTGTCATTTTGTGGGTAAATTCTTATTCATTATCAAAATCTTTGAAACAGTTTAGTGAAATTTTTTTGTATCACTTCTTACTAGTCGTAAGCATGATAAGGAATAGCTACTAAAATATTGGTATGCAACTATGACATAAAAAACAGAACTACTTGTCTCTTATATTTTCCAAAAGTAATAAAACTATCAACCACACTTACCATACATTTCATTATTTTATACCACTAATGTCCCGTTAACCAAAGTTTAAAAGCAATGTAAGTATTATAAATAAAGGGTTTAAAACTCTTTAAAATATTTTTCGATTTGAAATCAGATTATAGTAAAGTGGTTTCAGATCTGCCAAATGAATACAGGCAGAACAATTTTATTAACAGTTACTTGATTTTGTTTCATAATACAAATACAATCAATATAAAATTAAAACAAGAATCTTACACAATTCTACAGATTTTAATCATCTGTATTTTTTATAAAATAACTATAAATCAACTATTTAGAAATAATAATTACAAAAAAGGGTAGTGGATTAAATCAGTTGAAATGTTTATATTAGCAATATTATGGAACATA
>JBMYWO010000206.1:0-2927 GCA_049607505.1 Polaribacter sp. | reverse complement strand
CATTGTCTGGTATAATCAATCCAGAGGCTGTTTTGGTTTCTGCAGGAGCAGGCTCTACAAGAACTCTGTCTGCTAAAGGTTTAATGTTTACTCCCATTTTTTTATACGTTTTGACCTGTCTGCCGACAGGTAGGTTAATTAAATTATTTTTTTATCAGTTTTAGAATAGTCAGAAATTATGCCACTGCCATAAAACTGACATTTTTTCAACAAATAAATAGGCTACTTAAATCATTGATACAAAAAAATGCCAACGTGTCATTTTCGTTGGCATTTTTTATTTACTTTTCAACCGAAATTTAGTTTACACTATCTCTAGTTGTAGTTGGTAAATTTGTATCTGTTGCAGGAGTACTAGTTTCTATTCCATCAAGAGTGTTGTCCAATTTAAAATTGTTATCTCCATTTCTAGGAATTGCAAAATTAGCTAATAATATTAATGTAAACATTGCTATGGCCAATGTCCAAGTAGTTCTGTCTAAAAAGTTGTTTGTGTTTTGAACACCTCCTAAAGATTGTGCTCCACCTCCTCCAAAAGAAGAGGACAATCCTCCACCTTTAGGGTTTTGCACCATAACGATCAAGATTAGCGCAACGGCTAGAATTAAAATTAGGATTAAAAATACGGTATAACTCATTATTTATTTTTTTGTAAAATTTGTACTCTTTTTATTTGGTCTGCAAAGAAACCATTTTTTTTTGGATATTTCAAACTTAAAATTTTGTAAGCCTGTATTGCGTTTTCATACTTTTTTTGCTCCAAATATACTTTCGCCAAAGTCTCTGTCATTAAAGCAGTATCTGAAGTGTTTTCTGTTATGGTGATAGGAATAATTTTGTCTTTATTCAAGCGTTCTATTTTAGGATTATTTTGAATAAATGTATCTATAATTTCTTCTTTTTCTGATAGTGGTTTTGTAGGTTGTTCAAGAGTTCTAACAATGGTTTTTTTTGTTGATAATTGCAACCATTGATGAAACGGGTAACTTTCTGTTGATGAAAAAGAAAGCGGTTTTCCAATGGATAAACTCTCTTTTAGATGTTGTTTTTTAGATATTATTTTTGTTTGTTCAGATTTTTTTTCTTGATGAATAATTTCTTTTTTAGCGTCATTAAAATCATCCGAAGTAATAAAATCAAATAAAATAGTTCTATCTGTTGTATATGCTGCGGTAATTTTTAATTCATTATTATACTTAAAACTATCTTGTTTTCTTAATCCTTTTAAATATAAAACTCTTGCAGATTGAAAATAAGGAAATTGGTCAACAATAGATTTTAATTCACCAGTTTCTAATTGTTGAATTTGTGTTTTTTTAGTTAATAAATCTGTGAAAGTGTCTGTTTTCAAATTCTTGTTTTTTTCTTCTAACGCCTAATAACTAGCATATTTGTGTATGATTAGCGGTGGGTTTCAAAGTACTTAACTTATTGGTTTTTTAAATGCCAAAATCTTGATTATCAAAAAACTGCCATTAACTATACACTTTTATTATGCTTTGTGTATTTTTGGTTCGCTGTTTTTTTCAAGTAAAGTGTTTATTAATTTTAGAGAGTAATATCTTTCGTTTTCCAATAATATCTTGAACAATGGTCTCAACTCTTTAATAATTCCTTTGCTTTTTGCTGAAGATAAAACACCCAATGTCCCAATACAATTTACATCAAAGTTTTCAGCAATATTTCTTGCTTTTTTGTCATCAATAAGTAAAAAATTTGCATTTAGTTCTTTGTACAAAATGACAGATTCGGATTCACCATAATCCATAACGAAGGTTAGTTCATTAAACCCTTTAATTTTATTGACTTTTGGTTTGAAGTATTGTTCTATTGTTTTATAAAATTTGGTGGTTTTTATCAATGTTACTTCTTGCCATACTGCATTTGGTATTTTGATTTCGTCAAAGAGTTGATCTAATATTTCTAATTTATTGATGATTGCTAATGAAAAAATGGGTCCTGCATCGGCAATTACAAGTCCATTTTTCATTATTTTAGTTTTTCACTATCACTCAAAACATCTTCTTTAGTCAAATTGGAAATTGAAATTTTGTTTTTGGATAATTCTTTTTCAAATTCAAATC
Source organism: Polaribacter sp. (assembly GCA_049607505.1). Taxonomy (GTDB): domain Bacteria; phylum Bacteroidota; class Bacteroidia; order Flavobacteriales; family Flavobacteriaceae; genus Polaribacter. The sequence continues at coordinate 843 of JBMYWO010000206.1, read as the reverse complement.
GTGATAATCCAGAAAGTTGACTGGCTTTACCTATTGTCAATTTCTGTAGTTTATATAGCTGTATTGCCAATATAATTTTAATACGACTTTTCAACTCTTTCTCTGACTCATTTAAAGCTAAAAGAATATCATTTGGAAAGTCAATTGATATTGTTTGATTATTCATCTTATTTGATTTTATCCAAATTTAATAAATTTTTATGTAGTTTAATCACATAAATTTGTACCAACAAAACTAGACATTCCAAAACTTACCATTTCGCAACCGATGCGTTAAATATATCTTGTATAATACGTTCTAATATTTCATCTAAAGCACTTTCTAAAACGCCTCCAGAAAGTTGAGAGTTTGCATTAAAATCTGAATAAAAAGAGAATTGTTTTTCAAAATCGTCTTTTTCATTTTTTGTGTTTACAAATCGAACATTTACGGTAACAGTTAGCCTGTTTTGTGCGGCTGTTTGCTGTGCAGTGGCACTCATAGGGTTTACTCTATATCCTGTAATTTCGCCACTTAATTGTAATTCTCCATTAGACCGTACAAGCGTAAGGTTTGTTTGACGTGTAAATAAATCTTGTAGATCTTGTGTAAACCGTTGGCTTAAAACAGGTTCAACTAAAGGGGCTTGATTTGGAAAAAAATCTATTTGAATGGTTTCAGCGGTTATATTTGTTCCTGTAAAAGAATAAGCACCACAGGAAACCATCAGGATAGAACTGATAGAAAATAATAGTATATAAAGTATTTTTTTCATTTTTCTTAAAGCAAAAATTTTGAAATTTTCAAAATGTATATATTCCATTTTCGGATGGTGTCATAAACAAAATGATTATTTATTATTG
>JBMYWO010000205.1:0-2931 GCA_049607505.1 Polaribacter sp. | reverse complement strand
ATAAAAATTAGTTTAAAATGAAAGATAATACAGACAGAGTTTAAATTACACTCCCTTGAGTAATTTTGGCAAAATAATTTCTCAAAGCCTTGACAGTCTTAACTCATTTCAAAACAAAGTTTGTTGCGTATTATCATCTGTACTACCCTTTTTCTTTTGAATTGCCTTCTTTAAAAGTTCCTTTTTTTTAGCTTCTTTATTAGGAGTTTCTGCTACAGAAGTATTTTGATTGGTTGATGATGCGTTCTCTATTATTTCTTCCTCAACAACTTCAAGGTCATTTGCAGAAGGTTCTTTTGGCTCTTCATAAGGCAACGATTCTAACAAATTAACTTGCTTTATTTTTTCTATTGTTAATTGATTTCCTAATGCTTTAATTCCTTTAACGGTAATAAATTCTTCTAAATTAATCTTCATTTTTTCTAAACTACGTTTAGAGAATATAATTTCTGCTACAGGACGATAATCTGTTGCTATAATTTCTAATTGCGATTTTGGATGATCAGAAATAAAAATTTCTTCCTTATCTGCCATTTCAATTAAAAAACGTTTCACAAAATATCGCTCTTTTTCTCCGTCAAAATAAATAGCAGAAATGGGTTTCTTCGGATTCCATTTTTCTAACGCAATCATATCAGTATCAAAGTGCATTGCTAAATCTGGTTTTACTGCTTTTATTTTTCCACTTTGCGTGGCAATTAGCAGTTTATCTTCGGCTCTAAATTCGCCTAATAGATCTCCTCTATTATCAACATTTAAACGTTGTACAGCATCATCAAACCAAATTTTACGAGGTTTTAAGGTAGAAACTCCCGCTGATTTAAACTCAACTTTTTTAATGGCATATTTGGTAATTGTATTTCCTTTTACGCCTCTTCCTTTTACGGCTAAATCAGCAAAATCAATATCCCATTTTAGTTTTTTTATACTACCAACTGCACGTAAATTAATGGTAACTACTTCCGCTTCCCCATTAGGATTTACAGTAAAATACAACACTTTAGAACCCTTACTTCCGTTTGTTAAATCGTATTCTTTATCTCTAGTAATACCAGTAACCGTAAAGCGTTTCATATAACTAGCACCTCTAATTCCGTCTTTATACATCATATTATACACAGTGCGTTTGTCATTCTTTTTAAAGATAGCAATGTGTATAATATCTTTACCCACAAAAGTTTTAGAGGCTACTTTTGTAACCATCATTTTTCCGTCTTTTCTAAAGATAATCACATTGTCTATATCTGCACAATCCGTAACATATTCATCTTTTTTAAGTGATGTTCCTACAAAACCTTCTTCTCTATTTACATATAGTTTTGTGTTACGCATCACTACTTTAGTGGCTACAATGTCATCAAAAATCCTGATTTCAGTTTTACGTTTTCTATCTTTTCCGTACTTCTTTTTCAAATCTTTAAAATAGTCAATAGCAAACTCTATTAAATTATCTAAATGATTTTTTACTTCAGCTATTTTCTCTTCTAAACTTTCTATATGTTGCTTGGCTTTTTCAATATCAAACTTCGAAATCTTTTTGATTCTAATTTCTGTCAAACGCACAATATCTTCTTCTGTAATGGCCCGTTTTAAATGTTTGATGTGAGGTTGCAAACCTTTATCTATAGCAGTAATGACACCTTCCCAGGTTTCTTCTTCCTCAATATCTCTATAAATTCTGTTTTCAATAAAAATTCTTTCTAATGACGAAAAATGCCATTGTTCCTCCAACTCATATAGTTGAATTTCTAACTCCTTTTTCAACAATTCAACAGTTAAATCTGTAGAATGTTTTAGCATTTCTGAAACACCAACAAAAACAGGTTTGTTGTTTTCAATAGTACAACATAATGGCGATATGGAAACCTCACAATTAGTAAACGCATACAAAGCATCTATGGTTTTGTCTGGCGATACATTGGGTGGCAAATGCACCAAAATTTCTACATTGGCAGCAGTATTATCTTCAATTTTTTTAATCTTTATTTTTCCTTTGTCGTTGGCTTTTAAAATACTATCAATTAAACTAGAAGTAGTTGTAGAAAAAGGAATTTCAGTAATAACCAAAGTTTTTTTATCCTGTTGAGAAATTTTTGCTCTTACTCTAATTTTTCCACCACGTTTTCCGTCATTATAGTTGGTAAAGTCAGCAATTCCGCCAGTTAAAAAATCTGGAACAATAGTAAAATTTCTTCCTTTTAAGTATTTAATAGAAGCATCAATCAATTCATTAAAATTATGAGGGACTATTTTGGTTGATAAACCTACTGCAATTCCTTCTGCACCTTGTGCTAACAACAATGGAAATTTTACAGGCAAATCTATCGGTTCTTTTCTTCTACCATCATAAGACAATTTCCATTCCGTAGTTTTTGGATTGAAAACAACATCAAGCGCAAATTTTGATAATCGAGCTTCTATATAACGAGAAGCCGCGGCACGATCTCCTGTCAAAATATTTCCCCAGTTTCCTTGCATGTCAATCAGCAATTCTTTCTGACCCATTTGTACCATAGCATCTGCAATAGAGGCATCTCCATGAGGATGATACTGCATTGTATGACCCACAATATTCGCTACTTTGTTGTAACGTCCATCGTCTAAATCTTTCATAGAATGCATTATTCTACGCTGCACAGGTTTCAGTCCGTCTTCCAAAGAAGGTACTGCTCTTTCTAAAATTACATACGAAGCATAATCTAAAAACCACTCTTTGTACATTCCTGTAACTTTGGTAATGGTTTCTTCTTGTGGCGAATCTAATTGTTCACCTTCGTTAGTTAATTCTTCTTCGTGTTCGTTATCGTTTATTTCTTCACTCATGTTTTAGAAATAATTATTTTTTTGATTCTTTATTTTTAACCTGAAATGAAATTATAAACAGTACACCTGCTAAAACTCCAAAAAAAGCTCCTGAATTACTTTTACTTG
>JBMYWO010000204.1:0-2945 GCA_049607505.1 Polaribacter sp. | reverse complement strand
TGCTTTTAACATAGATGGAAAAATAATACAGTGAAAAACAATATTGTCTTTTCCTATAAAGTGTACTAATTTAGTGCTGTCTTTTTTCCAATAATCTTCCCAATTTTTACCTTCTCTTGCTGCCCATTCTTTGGTCGAAGAAATATATCCAATGGGCGCATCAAACCAAACATACAATACTTTTCCTTCTGCATCTTTTAGCGGAACAGGAATTCCCCAATCCAAATCTCTAGTTACCGCTCTTGGTCGTAAACCATCTTCTATCCAGCTTTTTACTTGCCCATACACATTTGGTTTCCAGTCTTTTTTATGCCCTTCTAAAATCCATTTACGTAAAAAATCTTCATATTTATCCAAAGGCAAAAACCAATGTTTTGTTTCTTTTACAGTAGGCGTATTTCCTGTAATAGCAGATTTTGGGTTGATTAAATCTGTTGCATTATGGCTTGTTCCACAGTTTTCACATTGATCGCCATAACTTTCTTCAAAATTACATTTAGGGCACGTTCCTACTACAAATCTATCTGCTAAAAACTGATTTGCTTCTGCATCATATAATTGTGCAGAAACTTCTTCAATAAACTGATCTTTTTCATACAAATTGATAAAAAATTCAGATGCTGTTTTATGATGAATTTCTGCTGAAGTACGCGAATAATTATCAAAAGAAATACCAAAATCAGCAAACGATTGTTTAATCATTCCATGATATTTATCAATAATATCTTGTGGCGAAACACCTTCTTTTTTGGCTCTCATAGGTATGGCAACACCATGCTCGTCAGAACCACAGATATATGCAACGTCTTTACCTATCAAACGTAAATAACGAGCATAAATATCTGCTGGAACATATACCCCCGCTAAATGTCCAATATGAATAGGACCATTTGTATAGGGCAAAGCTGCTGTAATGGTATATCTACTTGCCTTGTCGGCAAGTCTTTGAGTATTCATCGAATTTTACTTAATTTATTTTGTCGTTTGATTTTTGCTTGGCAAAAGTACAAAAACGGAGTTTTAAAAACCCCGGAAAACGGATACATTTAAAAAGGCAATTTGTATTTACGAAAACCCCGAATAAAATATTTATTTCTCTTTTCTAACACAGGATATTTTCCAAGTAGGATAGACAATTTTCTCGGTTTTATTTACCCATTCTCCTATCCAATTATATCCTTTTTCTGAAATATCATAAAAGGTAAGTCTGTAAAAACCTGCTGTTCCGTTTGGGGCTTTTTGATCTCTGTATAAAACAATATTTCCGTCACTGTTTTTGTTGCCATTCCAAACGGGCAGTTGAGCCACAACTCCTTTGGTTGAATAATAATGAACGTTCCAACGTACGCTATCTTTATCATATTGCCTGATACTTCCTGAATGCACACCGTCTTCTTTTAAAGTCTCATCTTGCACAGCCATTCCATTCATAATATATTTCCATTTCCACGTCATTTTTATCGGTTTTTTCCAAGTACCATCTGGTTTTCTAGATTCGGATTTGCAGTCACATTCACCTATCAAATCTTGATAATCTTGCAGTTGTTTTGGTGCTTTCGGATTGTATTTCCCATAAGGATTTTCTTTAGACACTTCATAGTCTATTGTGTTATTTTCTTGCGATGAAATAGCAAAAAAAGTAAGGCAGAATACACAAGATAAAAAAGAGATACGTTTCATAGGTAAGCAGATTTAGTTTTAGAAAGATACGCAAAATAAAGATCTTGAAAAGAAATTTTATGAAACGTTAATTACTTCTTCTATATGAGGAGCGTATTTTTTGATAGTGGCTTCTACACCATTTTTTAAGGTCATTTGATTTACAGAACAATCTGTACAAGCTCCTTCTAATTGAATTTTTACAACAGAATCTACTATAGATAAAAGTTTAATATTACCTCCATCGCTCATTAAAAATGGTCGGATTTCATCTAATGCTTTTTCAACATTATTTTGCGTTTCTTGTGTTGTCATGATAAGCCCCTCTTAATCTCCCTATTTCGACTGCGCTCAATACAGACTCGGGAAGAAACTCTTGTGGGAAACAGAGTTTTTATACTATTATTTTGTGCAATACTTTCCTTCTTGAGCTTGCATTGAGCAAAGTCGAAATGGGAAAGTTAGGATGGGCTACAGCCACTCATTGTTGTTATTCTCACCACTTCTGTAGGCGGTAAATTTGCATTTCTTTTTAATAATTCTGATATCATTTCTTTGGTAATTTCAGAAAATGCTTTTTGTAAAGGAGTATTTTCTTGCAAAGCTACTGGATGACCAACATCGCCTGACTCTCTAATACTCTGAACAATAGGAATTTCTCCTAGAAATTTAGTATCAATATCTTGAGCAAGATGTTTTGCCCCATCTTTTCCAAAGATATAATATTTATTTTTTGGTAACTCTTCTGGCGTAAAATATGCCATATTTTCTATAATTCCTAAAACAGGAACACGAATACTTTTTTGTTGAAACATAGCCACTCCTTTTTTAGCATCTGCCAAAGCAATATTTTGTGGTGTGCTAATAACTACAGCTCCGTTTATTGGCAATGCTTGTACAATAGACAAATGCACATCACCCGTTCCAGGAGGCAAATCTATGAGTAAAAAATCTAATTCGCCCCAATCTGCATCAAAAATTAATTGATTTAAGGCTTTTGATGCCATAGGCCCTCGCCAAATAACGGCTTGATTTGGATTGGTAAAAAATCCTAAAGACAATAATTTGACTCCGTAGTTTTCAACGGGTTTCATTTTTGAACGACCTCCAACATTTACAGAAAGTGGTTTTGCTTTTTCTACATCAAACATCAAATGTTGTGAAGGACCATAGACATCTGCATCTAAAATGCCTACTTTGAATCCCATTTTAGCTAAAGAAATCCCCATATTTGAAGTAATTGTAGATTTTCCTACGCCACCTTTACCAGATGCGATTGCAATAAT
>JBMYWO010000203.1:0-2949 GCA_049607505.1 Polaribacter sp. | reverse complement strand
GTCTTCGACAGGCTCAGCCAGACATTCGTTTTCATAAATGTCATAGAGATTAATACCATAATTTAGACCAAAAACTCATAATCATTTTGTTTATGACACTACCAAAAAATGAAAGACAAACTCATTTATATTTACCCAAAGAAAACATCGTTTATAAATAATGATATTTATTTTTTGGAGGAAAAATATATCACAAATAGTCAAGATTTAGATTGGGGTAATGCTATAAAACTACCTTATAATTTTATAAAACAATTTATTTTTTTATTAATAAATATACGCGAAGCAAAATCAATATTTGTAAATTTTGGAGGTTATTTTTCTCTATTGCCAACATTATTTGGTAAATTATTTAGAGTTAAAACATTTATAATTTTAAACGGAACTGATTGTGTAAGTTTTCCTAGATATAATTATGGAAGTTTGCGAAAACCTTTTTTAAAATTTTTTATAAAAAAGTCTTACGAAATGGCAACAAAATTATTGCCAGTAGATAAATCTCTAATTTATCAGAATTATAATTTTGATGAAAATGTTATTCATAAAGAACAAGGAATAAAGGCTTTTTTTCCTAATCTAAAAACTCCATTAAAACCAATACCCAATGGTTTTGACACCTCGTTTTGGAATCCGAGTTTAATTAAAAAAAGAAAAGGATTTATAACAGTTGCAATTGTAAATAAGATGAATACTTTTAGAATAAAAGGAATCGACTTAATTTTAAAAGCTGCGATACATTTCCCTAAAGAAAACTTTACTATTGTCGGTATTTCAAAAGAAATAAAAGAGAATTTAATTAACATCCCTGAAAATGTAAACATCATTTCATATTTAGAAAAAAACAGGTTAAAAAAAGAGTATCAAAAAAATTGCTATTATATTCAAGTTTCTGTAAATGAAGGTTTTGGATGTGCTTTATCAGAAGCAATGCTATGTGGTTGTATTCCTATAGTTTCTAATGTTGGCGCATTACCAAATTTAACAAAGAATATTGGTTTTAAAATGTATAAAAATTCTTCAGACGAATTAATAACTGTTTTAAAAGAGGCTATACTGTTGAATTCAAAAGACAAAATAGTACTCTCTAAAAAAGCAAATGAAAGAATCCGTTCTAATTTTGATATATCTATTAGAGAAAAATTAATTTTAGAAGAAATAGAGAACTAAACATTGAAAGCACTTATCATTACATATTATTGGCCTCCTGCGGGTGGTTCTGGCGTACAACGTTGGTTAAAATTTGTAAAATATTTGCAAGAATTTGACATTGAACCCATTGTATATACCGTACAAAATCCCAAATATCCCATAGAAGATTTTTCATTATTAGACCAAATTCCTAAAAACACAACGGTCTTAAAACAGCCTATACTAGAACCTAACAATTTTCTTTCCTTTTTAAAAAAAAATAAAAAACAGAGTGCAGGTTTTCTAAACAAGAAACCGAGTTTTTTTGGAAAAATTTTGCAGTACATTCGTGCGAATTATTTTATTCCTGATGCCAGAAAATTTTGGATACAACCTTCTGTTAAATATTTAAAAAACTATTTGACCAAAAATAATATTGATTTAATTATTACTACGGGTCCGCCACATAGTTTACATTTAATTGGATTAGCACTAAAAGAACAATTAGCTATCAAATGGATTTCAGATTTTAGAGATCCATGGACGGATATTGATTATTTTCATCAATTGCCTTTGACAAACACATCCAAAAAAATACATCAAAAATTAGAACAAAAAGTCTTGGTAAATGCTGATGCTGTTGTAGTGGTTGGTGAAACGATGAAAGAAAATTATTTAAAATTTTCTAACAACATTCACGTGGTAACCAATGGTTTTGATACAAACATTTTAAGTAAAAAAGAAACTATTCAACTTGATAAAAAGTTTACCATCACGCATATTGGTTTGATGAATGCAGATAGAAACCCAACTATTTTATGGAACGTTTTAGCAGAAATATTATCAGAAAATAACGATTTTAAAAACGATGTAGAAATACAATTGATTGGTAAGGTTGCCAATGAAGTGTTGGAAGCCTTGAAAACAAATCAATTAAAAACAAATAGCATTGATTATGTTCCGCACGATGAAGTTAAAAAATACCAACAAAAATCGCAAGTATTATTGTTAGTTGTCAATAATGTACCAAGCGCAAAAGGAATTCTTACAGGAAAAATATTTGAATATTTGCAAGCAAAACGTCCTATTTTAGCTATTGGTCCAGAAGACGGAGATGTAGCCAAGGTTATTCATAAAACCAATTCAGGAACAATTATAGATTTTAATGATGTAGTAACACTAAAAAAAACTATTCTTGCACTTTATACAAATTATAAAAAAGGAATAACCAATATTTCATCTAAAAATATTGACCAATACCACGCCCGTAATTTGACAAAGAAAATTGCTGAAATTATAAAAGAAACACTTGCGTAAGGCATATAGAAAGTCGTATTTAAACTTCATAAGTATTCCCTTGCACCTTTTGCTTGGGGTGTCAATTATACGATTGTTTTGCTAATTTTCTTCCTCTCTTTTTATTTTTAAATCTTGAATAAATCGTTGTGAATAGGTATTCTGTCGCCCCTTTGGGCTTTGATTTTTCAAAATTAATCTTTGTAGCTCCAGAGGAGCGACATATTCTATCCATTTCAAATTTCTCTAAAAAATATTCAAAATTGACACCCCACCTTACACCCTACAAAACTTATCTGTTTTGAGTGAGTATATAATTATTTATTAGAGATTAAACGCCTAAAACAATAGAGGGTTCTATGCTTAACTTTTGGCTTATTGTTCTTGCTACTTTTAAAGTTGGCTCACTTTTTCCAGTCAAATATTCACTAATTCTTGATGTGCTTACTCCTAAAAGTTCAGATAATAATTTTTGATTTAAGCCTAATTCAGCCATTCGTAATTTTACCACTTCTGTAAGTGGTG
>JBMYWO010000202.1:0-2959 GCA_049607505.1 Polaribacter sp. | reverse complement strand
GTTATAATCCGAAATTAAGTATTCAAAAATAGTGGCGTAGAAATCGTATTTCTCACTAAAAATACGCTCAAAACTAAAGTTAATGAGTTTGTTTACTATGGCTTTACAAAACGCATCACGTTTAGAAACGGTTACAAATTCACTGATACGGTTAAACAGTACTACTTTCGCTCCGCCATCTTCTTTTACCGAGAAAATATCGGTATTTATTGTGGCAATATCTAGTAAGGTATCATCAAACAGTTTGGCAAAATCGGCTTCATCTTGTTTATGAAATAAAGACGTAATAAAATGTTTTGGTTGCAACATTGCGGTACCTTCATTCACTTGCATGAGTAACATTTGGTAATCATCCGTATTGTAATTACCTAATGTAGTTTGCCAATCTTTATCTTTTGCTAATTCCGGTTCTATTTGTTTTACTTCATGGGCAAATTTATCGTTTAAAAACTTATATAAAAACACTTGGGTAATGATTTTAAACTCATTCCCATCGTTTCCTAATCCATAAGTGGCACATACACTTTTTAGGTCATCTATGAGTTCTTTTACTTTCGATTCAAATTGTTTACTGTCCATTATCTTTTGTTTTCATCCTTAAGGGATGATATGTTTCTAAATTTATGTCGACTGTCTTTTATTCGACCCTTTAGGGGTCGTATATTCTCTGTTCCTTTTTTTTGCTATTAATATTCAACCCTTTTAGGGTTTGCTTTTTCGTCCCTAAGGGATGATATGTTTCTAAATATATGTCTACTGTCTTTTATTCGACCCTTTAGGGGTCGTATATTCTCTGTTCTTTTTTTTGCTATAAATATTCAACCCTTTTAGGGTTGCTTTTCATCTCAAAAGAGATGATATCCTTTTATTCCAAACTGCTTTCAATAATACCCGACCCTTCCCGGATCGTATGTACTTCTGTCTCAATACTTTTATAATTACGCAACCCCTTTAGGATTTACTTTTCATCCCTAAGGGATGATATGTTTCTAAATTTATGTCGACTCTCTTTATTCGACCCTTTAGGGGTCGTATATATTCTGTTTCATTTTTTGCTATAATTATTTAACCCCTTTGGGGTTTATTTACTCCAACCAATCAAACAAATATTTATCATCATGCTCTACATTAAATTTCATTAAAAAATCCTTATATTCTTCTCTAAAACTCTTTTTCTTATGGTGTTCTTTTTGGTTATTTACATACTTAATTACATTATCTAAAGCTGAGTGACTATACGAAAACGCACCATACCCCGATTGCCATTCAAATTTAGAATTCGTAAACTTTTTTTCTTTAATAAATACGTTAGAAGCCTTTTTAACCTCTCTAACTAAATCTGACAAACAACAGGTTGGTTTCATTCCAATTAAAATGTGGATATGATCAGCTACTCCATTTATTGCCAATAACTTTTGTCCTTTATTTGTAATAATTCCTGTGATGTATTTGTACAGTTCTTCATCCCATTCATTTGAAATAAGGGCTTTCCGGTTTTTAACAGCAAAAACGATTTGTATATAAATTTGTGAATAAGTGCTCATTCCTATTTTTTTACGCCGTTCTATTGTGGTATTCGTTCATGTATTCTTTAGTCACAAGATTGATAATTCGTTTCGATTTACCTAAATCTAATGGTATATTTTGCTTCTTAAATTCCACAATTACTAACCGGGAAATCATTTTATCTACAAAGCTTTCGTTTTCTAATATTTTAGCATTTTGCAGAATCTGGTTATCTACCTTATCTTTCAATTCGCAAAGTACCTCAAATAATTTTCGTTCGCTATCTGTTAATGGGTCTTTTTCCATTAAACGTTTATGAACGCGGGCATATTTCGCGTCATTTTCGTATTTCGCTTTTATTAAATTGTTGGTACGTTCAAGTTCTTTAGATTTTTCGTGAATCTTATTTAATGAAGCAATATTGGCCTCCATGTCCTCTTTAGTAACTTCATTCAAGTTTTTCTTTTTGAATAAACGTTCCAATTCTTCTTTTAAAGAAATAAACACAGGATCTTTTTGATCGAAATTACCAGCTAACCCTTCTCTTGTTTTTTGTAATACGTTTTTAAGTTCATCTGCCAATACCATTTCTTCTTCCTTCACTTTAGTAAAAGCAAATATCACATCTTCTAATGCAGTATTTAAAAGGTTAGACGTATCTATATTGGTTTCTAAGGCTTCCTTGGTGTTAATTAAAGCCAAATGGTTATTGGCTTCTCTTGATAGAATGGTTAGTTTTCTAAAATCTAATTTCTCCAACAAATCATAATTACCAGACAAACGAATAAGGTTGTACAAACTCTTGGCATTGTTTAATGCTCGTGTAATCTCCAACATTTGTTTTCGATCTTTAATCTGAGAAATTTGTTGAGAGAATTTCTCGGCATTTTTGGTATCGAAATGAAACAACGCATCTTTGATTGTATCAATCTGTTGTTCAATCTCTTCTGCCGACAAAAATAAATCTGAATAGGATTCCATTTCATCACCTAATTCAGCTTGCAATTCGTTAAAATAAGCCTGATTGGTTTTATCAAATTCGCCTTGAATATCAGCAAAATCAACTACATATCCGTATCTAAAACCTTTATACGTTCTATTTACACGAGTTAAGGCTTGCAGAAGATTGTGCGATTTAATTACACGACCGATATAGAGTTTCTTTAATCGTTTGGCATCAAAACAAATTTCCGGACTTCTACGTAAAACTCCATGGATCTTTAGAAGGATTTTTGATATGCGACACGCCAAATATGTGTAAAAACTGTAAGGAAAGCCTTCAAGTCTTAAGACAAAAAATGAAAGAAGAAAAACTTTGAGACTAATCTTTTAAGGAAATAGTTTGATCAATTCATCTGTTTTAGGACAGAATTGTTTTGTACAAACTATTTTCTCTTAATCTTCATAAAACTTAAAACTACACACTAATATCTCATAACTAATCACTACTTAT
>JBMYWO010000201.1:0-2968 GCA_049607505.1 Polaribacter sp. | reverse complement strand
ATTACAAACATATTAATTTATGGCGCAGGAGACTCGGGTATTATTACCTACGGAACCATAAACAGAGAAAGAAAAAGTAATTATGATATTCTAGGTTTTATTGATAATGACCCAAATAAGATTAACAAAAAAATTGATAGAACTAAAATTTATGATTCTTCAAAAATTGATAAAAATTTTATAGAAAAAAATAGTATTGATGAAGTTATTATTTCAATACAAAACATTAAATCTAACAAATTATTAGAAATTACAGATAGCTTACTCAAGTTAGGTGTAAAAGTAAAAATAGTACCTCCAGTGTCCAAATGGATTGAAGGAGATTTACAAGTAAATCAAATTAGGCAAATTAATATTGATGATTTATTAGATAGAGAACAAATATCAATCAACAACCCAATTGTAAAAAGAGAAGTTATCAACAAAGTGATATTTGTTACTGGTGCAGCGGGTTCAATAGGTAGTGAAATTTCAAGACAACTAGCTACTTATGATTTAAAACTATTGGTTTTAATAGACCAAGCTGAATCTCCTTTATATGATTTGCAACAAGAATTATTGCAAGAAGGGGCTAAAAATTTTGTTGCAATTATTGCAGATGTTAGGAATAAAAAAAGAATGAATGAGATTTTTGAAAAATATACTCCTCAAAAAGTATTTCATGCGGCTGCTTATAAACATGTTCCTCTAATGGAGCAAAGTCCTTATGAAGCAGTAAAAGTTAATATCTGCGGAACAAAAAACATTGCAGATTTAGCTATAAAATTTAATGTAGAACGTTTTGTGATGGTTTCAACCGATAAGGCTGTAAATCCTACCAATGTTATGGGAGCTACAAAACGAGTAGCAGAAATGTACATAAGTTGTTTAAGTAAAGAAAAAACAGAAACCAAATTTACAACAACACGTTTTGGTAATGTTTTAGGGTCTAATGGTTCTGTAATTCCTTTGTTTAAAAGACAAATAGAAAATGGAGGGCCGTTAACGGTAACTCACAAAGATATTACACGGTATTTTATGACCATACCCGAAGCATGCAGACTGGTTTTAGAAGCAGGAACAATGGGTGAAGGAGGAGAGATTTATATTTTTGAAATGGGAAAATCAGTCAAGATTTTTGATATGGCAAAAAGAATGATTTTTCTATCGGGCTTACAATATCCAGAAGATATAGATATTAAAATAACAGGCTTAAGACCTGGTGAAAAATTATATGAAGAATTATTGGCTCATGGAGAAAATACCACAAAAACATATCATAAAAAGATAATGATAGCCAAAACAGCAGAAATTAATTACACAAAAACCAAAGAGCAAATTAATCTGATTTCTGCGAATAATGAACAATTGACTACTGACGAAATTGTTTCAGAAATTAAGAAGCTAGTTCCAGAATATATTTCTAATAATTCAAAATTTGAAAAACTAGATAAAGTTAGTTAATATCTTATTTTTTATAGTATTTTTACAGCAAATTTTTTTAATATGTCAAAAATAAAAATTAAAACGGTTATTCATTATACATATATTATAGCCTTTTTTGTATTTAGTTCCTGTGTGTCAGAAAAAGATATTACATACTTTCAATACAATAAAATTGATCAAGAAAAAGTAAGTAACACCTATCAAACAATCTTTAAACCAGACGATTTATTGCAAATAACGATTTCATCCGATGATGTTGAATCTGTTAGACCCTTTAATTTACCAGTAGCTACATTTGGAACAAGTACAAGTTCTGCTGTAGGTACACCAAGACAACAAGCCTATTTAATTGATAGTAAAGGAGAAATTGATTTTCCAATTATAGGAAAAATTAGACTTGGTGGATTAACAAGAGAACAAGCAATTCTGTTGCTAAAAAACAAACTATCGCCAGATTACGTAAAAAACCTTACTGTAAATATTCGGATAGCAAATTTTAAAATTACTGTTGTAGGTGATGTAAAAAACCCTGGAACATTTACAATACCTAATGAAAGAATTACTGTTTTGGACGCTATTGGATTAGCAGGAGATTTAAACATTTCAGCAAAAAGAGATAATGTATTGATTATTAGAGAGGAAGGAAATAAAAAGGTGCATTATAGATTTAATTTATTATCCAATAAAACATTAACTTCTCCTATTTTTTACCTTCAACAGAATGATTTTATTTATGTTGAACACAATAAAGCAAGAATTCAATCAGCTTCTTCAAATACAAATACAGGTTTGTATTTTTCTCTTGTAGGACTTTTAATTACAGTAATTACTCTTGTAACTAGATAAATGAGTTTAAGCAAAAAAGAAAAAGATACTGTTAACATTAGAGAAGAGATTGAAAAATATCTTTTGTATTGGAAATGGTTTGTGCTAGGTATTTTTTTGTCATTATTATTTGCGTATTTATATATAAGATATATCACTCCCAAATATAATGTTACAACTTCAATAATGATAAAGGATAACCAAAAATCGGGTATATCCAAAGAATTTGAAGCATTTAAAGATTTGGGAATTATTGGGGGAAGTTCTAGTAATAATCCTGACAATGAAATAGAAATTTTAAAGTCAAGAAAAATTATTGGAAATACCATAGATACTTTAGATCTAAACATTTCTTATTTTGTTGACGGAATTGTAAAAAGAGGAGAGTTGTATGGAGAAAAAAGCCCAATTAAAATTATCTATACGTCTAAATCGCCTCTTTTTGAAAACACAACCACTTCTAGCACAGTATCAATAATTTCTAAAGATAAATTTCAGTTTAAAGATGATGATGAAAACGTTCTCTCTTCTCATAGTTTTGGAGAGAAAATAACTTCGGAACTAGGGGTTTATAAAATAGTAAAAACAAAGGCTTTTGATATAGATAAATATACCGATGTTTTTGCTAAACTTACCAAACAATCTAATATTATTGATGGGTACAGATCAAGAGTAAATATAGAACCTTTAAGTGAAAACTCAAGTGTTTTAATCTTAT
>JBMYWO010000200.1:0-3019 GCA_049607505.1 Polaribacter sp. | reverse complement strand
CATCAAATTAAATTATTTAACAATGTTTTGGAGTCCTAAATTTATCAAAAATTGAAAATTTAAATAAAAAATGTGACTTTAGGGTTTTGCAACAGTCTTTAATAGCAATACATAAGACGCTAAAGCTATTCAAAATTTCATAAAAGGGAATAAAAATATCAATAAACAAATATTTTAACTATATTTGAAAATATATAATAGAAATAAGCGGAACTTTTAGAATTAAATGTACGCTTATTCGCGCGTTGTGCTTTATGATATGTAAAAACTGCAAATGTTGATGAAAGAAAAAACAATTATTTTATTAGAAGAATTAAAAAATAACTATTCAGCAGAATTACTTTATGAAGTAATGGATTGTTTTCAAGATTTGACTCAAAGAGATTTTGATGAAATTGTATCAAAAGACGCAAGTTTATTTAATAACCAAGATGAACGATTTTACGACACTTTAGCCATTCAATTTGTTGATGACTTAAATAATTTCACACTTGTTTATTTTAACTATTGGGAAACTTTAATTGATGTTGTATTTGATGAACAAACGAGAACATATTTTTACAATACGGCATTAAGTATTGATGCAAATGAAGATGCTACAAGTTACATTAATGGATTTATTCAATTAAATAATGGAAATTTTGAACTTGCATTACTTTATTTCAATCAAATAGATATTTATATAGTAACTTATTTTATAGCTTGGTGTTATTTATTAACTGAAAACTATGAAAACTCTATAAAACAAAATATCTTTTTTCTAACTGAATATGAAAAACACATTAATAAACTTCCCGAAAGCGATATTAAAACAAGTTTAAAAAATGAAAAAGGAGAATTTGCAGTTATTAAATGGAACATATACAATGATTTAGGATATTGTTATAACAGAGTTTACGAATATGCAAATGCAACTATTTATTACGAAAAGTCGCTTTTTATTTTTAACTTAGAAGACAACTTTGCTTTAAATTATAAAGAAAAAATAGATGGTTATGCGGACGAATTCACAATTTTTATAAATAATTATTTATTGTCGCTTGAAAAAACTCAAAACTATTCAAAATGTATTGAGGTTTTAAACTTTGTAATCGAAAAAATACCAAGTGAAGAATATTTCATAATGCAGAGAACAAAATTTAATGAAAAGATCAACAACAATTTATCATCAGATGAAATAATTAAACAGTTATTTAAACAAAAAAAAGCTTTTGATATTGATAATTTTGAACAAACTAAATTAATTTCTAAAGAAAAAAATCTTGAAGATATGATTATGGAACAAATTAAATATGGCTTCAAAGTTTTTAATAAAGATTTAGAAGTTTATCAAGATGAAATAATTTTTGGAAGACAATATTATATTCAAAGTGTCAATGGATTTTTAGACTTGTTATTAATAGATAAAAAAACTGATATTGTTTATGTTGTTGAACTTAAAAGAGATAAAGCAGGAACTGAAGTTGTAGAACAAACTGAAAAATATATTAACGGATTGAAAAGTGAAATTACTAATGAAATTAGAGGTATAATTTGTTTACATCAACCAACGAATGATTTAATTGAATTAGTAAAACAAAAAGAAAATATTGAACTTTACACTTATAATTTTGAATTTAAACAAGTAGAATAAACACAAAGCACAACAAAATGTATAAAGTAATAAGGGGTTCAGAGTGAAATTTGAAGTTTTGAGATTTTATCTAAGTCCGCAAAATCTTTGATTTGGCTTTTGGAAAAATGAAGATAAAACCCAAATCAAAGATTTGGCTAAGTGGAAAATTTTAAAGTTCATCTATTTTAAACCCTTCCTACTCATACATAAACCGCTGTAGCACATTAAAACCAAAACTACCTGAATAAATGACAGAAAAATTAATTGAACTACAAAATAGAATTTACAATTACCACAATTCGGCAGAATATAATTATGTTTTAGAGTATTCGCCAAGAATAAGTTTTTCAAAAATTGGAGAATTTTATGAAATTATATTTTATGGAGTAGGTTATGATGACGATTTTAGTATTCATTCATCGAAATTTGAACCAGAAGAATTTAATTTTGGGTTTTGTGCTTTTCAAGATTTCTTAATTGAAAACCCAAGTAAGATAATTTCTTTGATATTTTCAGGTCCTGATGCTGGTGCAAATGGAACTAGAGATTGGAATTTTAATAGACTAATTAATTCAGATGTGATTTTTGATAATTTAAAAATTTTCAAAGTAGCATTGACTGAAGTTGGCGACCATAATCAAAGTGTAATTGGTGAATACGGAGAAGAAAATGGAATGATAGCAAAATTAGTTCGTAAAATGCCGAATTTAGAAGAATTGGAATTGCCTTCTGCACCAGATGAAGACTTTTTTAATATTCCAAAACTTAAAATCAATAATCTTACAATTCAAGCAGGTTATGGTCACCAAAATTTCATTTTAAACCTATCAAAATCAAATAATATAAAGACTTTAAGAAGTTTAGATTATACTGAACCATTTGACCATTTTGGCGACCTAGACGAAGAAGAGTTTACATCATTTGAAGAATTTAAAAAACTATTTGAATCAAATATCTTTTCAATTGACAATTTCCACCTTAAATTAAGAGAAAATAAATTGACTAAAGAACAATTAGAAGAATTACAAAAAATAAAAAACATACAACTTCTTCATATAAAAACTGAAAGCGGAAAGTATGTTCGAATATAAATAACGTGCTACAATAACTAAGTATTCGGCTTGCCGATAGGCCAAAGCTGAATAATTTGCTGACTAATCCGATTTGGAACCTGCACTTTTTCGCTATAGACAATACGCTTGTTGTCTAGTGATTTTAAAAGATTTTTTTTGACTACTTTTTAAGCTGTGTTCAATACATAAGTGCAACAAACTTGTTATTTAGAGTTTCAATAGGACTAAGGTAATTAAATTTTCTTATTGGTCTGTTATTTAGGGATAATTCTACTTGTTTTATTCTTTCTTTTGTAATATTTCTTAGGTCTGTTTTTTTAGGAAAAAACCT
>JBMYWO010000199.1:0-3024 GCA_049607505.1 Polaribacter sp. | reverse complement strand
GAATAGGTCAACGCATAAAAGTAACCGACACTATGGTAGGAAGAGTAATGGACATTACCCTTAGACATACAGTAATTCGCAATTATGAAAATAAGATGATTGTGATTCCAAATGCAATAATTAATAAAGAAAGGCTGATTAATTACGATATGGGCGAACTTAAATGCTGCGAACGTATTGAGATTAGAATATCTTATGACAGTAATATTGGTTTAGCAAAAAAAATTATGCAAGAAGAATGTGAGAACCATCCACTCATTCTGGACAATCGAACAGAACTGGAAAAACAAGAAGGAAAACCGATTGTAAAAACAGCAGTTATCGCATTAAATGAATCCGCCATCATCCTAAGAGCTTGGACTTGGGAAAGGAATTATAGCGATAGTTTTCAACTAAAAATTGATGTTTTAGAACGTATTAAAAACCGATTTGACAACGAAGGTATCCTAATCCCGTTCCCATCTAGAACTATAGTGATGAAAAAGGAAGATAGTGCGACGTAACCATGAGTAAATAATGAACTCCGTAAAAACATATCAAAAAATAAACTCAGAAAGAGACTCAATGAGTTTTGGGATCTCAAAAATGGAGGATATTTACGCCAAACGAAAAGGTGCTGTAGACGAACCTCACAGGCACAATTACTACACGGTGTTGATTATTAACAAGGCAAAAGGTGTTCACAAAATTGACTTTAATTCTTACGAATTAGCAAACCAGCAGATTTATTTTGTTGCCCCAGGACAAGTGCATCAAGTAATAGAAAGTGAAAAATCGCAAGGTTTTGCTATGACGTTTTCCAATCAGTTTTTGATAGAAAATTCTATTCCGCTATCGTTTGTAGAAAGCCTCAATTTATTCCAAAACTACGGGCAAAGCCCACCCTTAGAACCTAAAAAAGAGCAGTTTGACAAAATTGAATTGTATTCAAATGAAATGTATTGCTTATTTAAAAGCGACAGGCACCTCAAACATTTTTCGATTGGCTCATTCCTAAAACTCTTGCTCATTGAGTGCAACAATTTATGTTCCATCAACCCAATAGAAGAAAACGTAGATTTATCTGGAGATTCGGTTATCCGAAAGTTTAAACAACTGGTAAACGAGCATTACAAAACAGAACACAGCACAAGTTTTTATGCCAATAATCTCCATATTTCTTCCGACCACTTGAATCGGGTAATAAAAACGAGCATTGGCAAAACTGCCAAAAATTACATTCAATCAAGACTAATAACCGAAGCAAAAAGACTGCTCTATTTTACCGATTTATCCAACAAAGAAATTGGTTATGAACTCGGTTTTAATGAACCAGCCAATTTTAGTGCATTTTTCAAAAAACATACGCAAGTTTCGCCTTCAAACTTTAAGAAAACTGAGATAACGTCTTAAATATCGGATTTTCATAAGTTTCTGTCTTTTTTTCATATTCTACAGTCTCCATACCTTTCGCATCTTTGCATTGTAATTAAAAGGTAAAGAAAATGAATCGAAAAAAATTTTTAAAAAACATATTAATCGGAGGTGCTGCAGGACTAGTTGCGCCTCAAATTTTAAAAGCAAAACATAACGAGTCTACAAAATCGACCTACGATACATTAATGAAACAAGTAGGATTTAACCATTTACCAAATAAAAATATAAAAAAAATGAACACAGTAATTCACAAAGCAGCAACAAGAGGAAGCGCCAATCACGGTTGGTTAAACTCTCACCACACCTTTAGTTTTGCAAATTATTACAATCCAGAACGTATGAATTTTGGCGTACTTCGCGTACTTAATGATGATATAGTGCAAGCTGGAATGGGATTTGGAACGCATCCGCACGACAATATGGAAATTATCTCCATTCCGTTAGAAGGCGATTTGGAACATAAAGATAGTATGGGAAATGTAGCTATAATCAAAGAAGGAGATGTGCAAGTGATGAGTGCGGGAACTGGTTTAACGCATTCAGAAAAAAATAAAAACCGAGACAAAGAAGTGAAATTTCTTCAAATTTGGGTGTTCCCAAACAAGAAAAATGTAACACCTCGCTACGACCAAATTTCGATAAAAGACATCAAAAAAGACAATACATTTTACCAAATAGTTTCTCCAAACAAAGAAGATGGAGGAGTTTGGATAAATCAAGAGGCTTGGTTTCATTTGGGAGATTTTGAAAAAGGAAAAACAGACACCTATGCCATCAATAAAAAAGGAAATGGGGTTTACGCATTTATCCTAAAAGGAGACGCAAGTATCAATGGACAAAAACTAAACGAAAGAGATGGAATGGGAATTTGGGATATTGATAAATTGGAAGTAACTGCCGACAGCGATACCGAAATTTTGTTGATGGAAGTACCAATGACCTTGTCGTCTGAAAAAAATTAATCACTTAAAATCAATAAAAATGAAAACAACAACAAACAACATTTTCAATCCTGGAAATTATCCTAACAATGTAAGCTCAGCACTTTTAATTTTGCGAGTAGTCATCGGAATTTTTATGCTAACTCACGGTTGGGGAAAAATGCAAACTTTATTTAGTGGCGAGCCTATACAATTTGCTGACCCAATTGGCTTAGGCGCAAGCTTCTCATTAGCATTAACGGTATTTGCAGAAGTACTTTGTTCTATACTTATTATAGTGGGATTAGGAACTCGATTTGCTGCAATTCCATTGCTTATTACCATGTTGGTAGCCGTATTTATAGTACACGCCAACGATGGATTTGGAAAACAAGAACTTGGATTGCTATATGCAGCAATGTATGGAGCAATTGCATTGGCTGGAGCAGGTAAATTTTCATTGGATTATTTACTTTTTAAATCAAAAAAATAACCATTAAACAATAAAAACAAACGGCTCTATGTTGAAAGGTGTGGGTAACTTGATACAGTTTTAACGTATGAATAATGAGCCAAATTTTAGCCGCACCTTTCAATATAGAGCCAAAATAGGCAACCTGTATTGTATACTTAGTACTCACTTTTGGAGTTGGGACCCAACAAAGCAATAAACTCATCTTCAGTCAAA
>JBMYWO010000198.1:0-3059 GCA_049607505.1 Polaribacter sp. | reverse complement strand
TAAACTCAACACAGGTCATTTTCTTTTTCATTTCAATCAAAAGAAAACACTCGAATTATTGGCAAACCGTTTTAGTAGAGTATGATTTATTCAGCTATTCTATCTTTTGATAGCAATTGTTTAAAAATGATAAAAATAGAAATTGTATAAGAAGCTGTCATTAAAAAACCAGAAATCATAATGACATATTTCATCCAATGGAGTTCTTTCCAAAGGAAATAAATTCCGCCAAAAGTAAGGACTAATGATACAAAAGGCTCTATCATTAAAAAAAGTTTTACGGTGGGATGACTACTTGTGGTTGAAAGAATGAGTGCCACTAAAAAGAAAATAACGGAAAGCGATAAAATATGACTATGAATAGTGGTTAGCATTTCTGCTTCAGATTTTTTAAACATCATTTTTGAAGCATTTTCATCATCTTCATTGCCTAAATAGCGTTGTTCTATTCCTGTAGGATTTGCGTTTGTTGTTGTTCTTACAAAAGAAATTCCACTATAAAAACCAATACTTAAGGTGCATAAAAAAATAAAAACAAGAACTTTTATTTCTTTTGGAAATTTGTGAATACTTCCGTGAAAAACCATCATAATACCTTGTTAGTATGCAAAATTTTTAAATTCTGAAGAAATTGATTGATAGCAATGGTCATAGAATTTGCAGATATGGTAGCTCCAGAAATAGCAATAATCTCTTTTTCGTATTGCAATGTATCCGCAGGTTTTTTTCCAATAAATTGTTTTAACCAACGCGTACTTCCTATTTCGCCACCATAATCTTCTCTATACATTAATACTTTTGTTTTTTTGATGATAAGATTGGCGTCTAATAAAATTAAGTAGTCAAATTCGTCGGTTTTACTCGGTGCTTTATCCACAAAAGCGTAGCCAATAATTGCACCTTCCTTTTGTATTGTATAAAGATTTTTTGGCCTTATTTTTTTTGATAATTTTTTATTGATAGACTGGTCAATCAACACAGGGATTGTTTGAAAATCATCTATACCAAAAGTTTTTTTAATTTCTTTATATACCTTTTTTTGAAGTTGATTTGGGATTGTAAATGATGTTAATAGTAGGCTAAAAACAATAGCAGTAAAAAAAAGAAAACGTTTTAAAGTCATACTTAAAGGAAATTAAAAATTAGAACCAAACTCCGACACCAAAGTTCAATTGATTTGTAGATGTACTTGTAGGCGAGGCATTATTTTTTATTTGGTAATCTCCTTTTACAACTGCCCCCTGAGCAATTTTATAACTGAGCCCAAAAGTCCATTCTTGCCTGTCATACAATAGATTATCAGTAAGATTTGGTTCAACTTTTTGATGCGTGTCATAGGCTTCATATCGAACAAATCCAAACAATTGTTGTTTCTTTTTTTGAGGTAATAAATTATAGGCTGCTTCTAGATAATATCCTTGTAAAGCACTTCCCAAATCTTGACCTGTTGCATTGTTATAGGCTTCGGTATCTGATAAATTTCCATAAATAAATTGTCCTCTAGCCGTAAAACGTTGATAGGCATAGCGAGCATCCAAACCAAGCATTGATAGACCAACGTCTGCGCCATCAATATCTTGAACATCAACAGGAGATTGGGTTCTTCCAAAATACCCAGACAATCCTAAACGCAAACCTGGCAACCCATAATAGTCTAATTTTCCAGAAAAATTTAGATTGTTCATGGTCGATTTGATTCCTTTCTGACGTCCACCTCGTAAACCTTTGCTTCCGCCAATTTTACCAGAAACAATCCTTCCATTTCCATCTGAAGTGGTTGATAAAAATCCGTTAAAAAGATAGGCTTGATAGCGTAGAGAAGCCTCATTGTATCTTCCAGAAACCCCAATTCCTATTTCTCTCCAAGTGGTGGGTATAATAGATCCGTCAATGCTTGGTCTTTCCACTCCATTAAAGGTTGTTGGTTCGTGATATTCGTTGATAATTCCCATAGGAATCAGCATTAAACCCGCTCTTAAATTTACATTGTCACTGACAGAATATTGCAAAAAAGCTTGTTCTACAAACAATTCGTTGACGTGTTCAAATTCTATTTCTGTAATGAATTGCGTGCTGTTATCAAACTTATATCCAAATAATATGACCAAGCGTTGCACGTCTAATTCTACATTTTTTTCATCCACATTATTATAGGTAATTTCTCCATAACCACCCACAGTAACCCCTTTGGTATTAATGTTTCCATTTAAAATACGTTGTGCCGTATTTACTTGATTATTAGGATCGTTAATAGAGTCTCGTTGCATGTTTTGTGCAGAAATAAACCCTGTGATACTTGCTATCAAAAAAAATAAAGCGCTCTTCATTATTATTATTTAGACTAATTATAAATAATTTTACGTTGCAAATATATACATGAAAAACAATCTAACAAATATTATTTAGATTTATTTTAAATAAAAATAAGGAAGAATAATTAAGGTATTGAAAATGAGACAAGATCTCACAGATTCTTGCGCTGAACAATTATTGAGTATTTAATTGTTGCTTATATTCAGCTTGAATTTCTTTTGCCCAAGTAACCATTTCGTCAATTTGCTTTTGGGTTAAATTTGCTTCAGCATGTGTCCAAGTATAAGAATTTAAAGGCATGTTTTTTCGTTCAATTTGCTCATAGATTTCTTCAAATTTATGTTCCTTTCGTTTTAAAGAATAGTCATTCCATTTAGAAAAATTTAGTTTCTTTTTTCCTACTTTGATATGATCATTCATCCAATAATTTACAGGCGTAATTCTATTATACCAAGGATATTTTGTTACATTACTATGACAATCAAAACAACTTTCTTTCATTATTTTATGGACACTTTCTGGCGGATTTGTTTCATTTATAAACGGAACTAAAGAAATCAATTCCCCTTCATTTTTTTCAGGCCCAAAAAATTGTGCAATAATAAAAAGGAACAGTAAAAGCCAACCTATTTTTTTAAGAATTTTCATACGATAATTGTTTAAGGATTTAAAGATACTTAAAAATAATTATGAATTTCGAATTACAAATTTTAAACTTTCGGGACTCCAAAACTTCCAAACTTTAT
>JBMYWO010000197.1:0-3122 GCA_049607505.1 Polaribacter sp. | reverse complement strand
TTTAGCATCGTGTACTAATGTTTTAATGTCTGTTTTGATTATTACTTCTGTCATATTCTGTCTTGTATTTTTAAAAATTGCTCGTTATTGATTTGGTTTTTAGTTTTCTCGTAATACCACTTGTAAAAATTCTCAAACCTCTTATGTTTGTCTATTGGGTAGGTCTTAGTAATTAGCATAGTCTAATAGTTTATAGGTTGTGTCTCTTAACTTACTGTCGAACTCCTCAATAGATATTTTGTCTAAAGTTCCATCCTCGTATTGCTCTAAAAAATGTGCAGTACAGGTAAATGTGCTTATGCTTAAATTACCAGCGGAAGTGCATAATGATATGGTCTTAGTGTCTGAAATACACTTGTAGTAAATGTTATGCTCTTTTTCTTTTAAACATAGCGGAGAGTAATAATCAACGCTATTTTCTTTTCCAAAACCATTTAAAAAATTAGTGTGGCTTTTTAAAAACTTATTAAAATCTTCAATACTCATAATACCATTATTTTATAGGTTAATAATGCAATTCCAATTAAGGCTATGATAATGCCTAGTGCTTTTTGTGTAGTGCTTAATTCATCCATACTTTCTCTTTTTCTATAAAACAGTTTAAGTATCTCAAAAACTTATCCTCTGGGTAGGTTACTTTAACACGTCCACCGTTATCGTTAAATCTTGTTAATACTCCTGTGTTTAGTTTTTTATAAATCATTTTCTAATTCTTTTGCTAGTTCAACAAATCCCAACTCTTTAGCTGCTTTGATAACATCTTTTGCATTTTGCACTTGCCACCAGTTCGCATTTTCATCAAATCGCTTTCTAAGGCTATCTTTTATTATTTCTTGCGTAGTTTCTGACATGATTAGTTTATTAATGATTCAACTTTTGTTCTTAATTCTTGGCTTACTTCTGCTTCTTCTCCATCAGCATCCCATAACACTAATTCAACCGTTACAGACTTGTTTTCAACCTCACACACAACCTCGTCCCAGTCGCCACCCTCAACACCATACATATCACATGAAGTCTCTATATTTACATCTAACCACGCCCCACTACTTTCTACTTGAAATTCAAATGAGTTTTGTTCTTGCTCAAAAAAATCTACCCCTTTAATCTCTTTTTCTAATTCTGTGATAAATGTTGATGTATTCATTTTTTTATATCTTTGTGTAATACTTGTACAAATATATATACATTGTATCAATTAAACAAGTACTTTGTGTTATTATTTTTAAAATAAATTTATACAATGTGCTATTTTATTAATATTCAAGATGTTAGATATAAAAGAATTTGCAACAAAACATGCCCTAGGCAGGAGTGAAATCGCAGAAATACTTGATTCATCAATACATACGGTTAACTCTTGGTTTTCTGGAAGTAGAAATATGTCTAAAACAAAAGAAAAAGCCTTAATACATTATATTGAAAATAATTTGTAGGCACTTGGGAAGCATCAGAAGTGAACAGACGTGATTATTTTACTAAGAAATTTCTACCTATATTGTTTTACAATAAAACTAATATTAACACAACCACACCACCAACACCTAAACCTGCTAAAAAGGATTTTTTCTTTGCGTTTTTATTTTCGGTTTTGTGGAGTTTTACCGTTTCAATCCCTTTCATTTCAAGAGTTACGATAATATCAGATTGTATTGTAATGGTTTTGGTTTGAATTAAATTTGCTTCTTTACACACTTTTAAGGCTGTTCTAAGGTGTTTATTTTGCCCTTTTAAATTGGTATTTTCTTCTTTTGTAGAGTGTTTTTTAGAATTTAGGAGTTCTTGTAAACTGTCGGCTTTTGCTTCGTGATAGGTTTGCGCTATCTCCTTTATTTCGACTTTTTTTTTAAGGCTATCTATCTTTGATTTTTTGTCCTTTATAATCGCTTCTAAGCTATCAATTTTGTCTTGTATAGGATTTAACGATTCATCTGGTGTAATATAACACTGAACTACAACCACCCCTAATAAAATTACTATAACTATTATTTTCCAATGTTTCATAAATCTTTGTATTCATTTTTAGCATCAAAACTTGGGCAATCTTTATACACTCCCTCAAAATCTCTATGCCCTAATATTTCAGCATCTTTAAACACTAATTTCAGATATTTAAGAAGTATCAATAATGATTCCTTTTGCGCTTCTGTTCTTGTATCTATTCCATCAGCACCGCCAATATAACAAATCCCCACACTCCTGGAATTTCTACCTGCTACGTGCGCTCCTATTTGTTCTAAAGGTCTGCCAAATTGTATAGTTCCATCTAAAAGTATAATATAATGATACCCAATATCCGACCACCCACGCTCTTGAACGTGCCAACGTCTAATGTCGTTCGCATCAAAATATTGCCCCTCTGGAGTTGCTGCACAATGCACTACTATTTGACTTATATCTCTCATACTTAATTATTTTTAATCCAATTCCAAAAATGTTCACTAAAAGGTGTAATCATTCTTCTCCTACATTTACAAGCGTACTTTCTTTCTACTGGTCTTGTTCTATCTTTAGACGTTTCAGAATCTACAATAACTCCCTCTGGATATTGATATTTTAAATCAATACTACCACCTATATTGTAGTATGATAATGAGATTAATCCATCTTTATACTCTGGACAATTTGGACTTTCCCATACAGTATCAAGTTTTATTTGATACAACCCACCTTCAACTTCTTTCAAAGTTTCTGTAATTATACCGTTTTGATAAATAGTATCAGTCACTATCTCATTACAATAGTCCTCATATTCCTTTATCAACTCTTTCAAAGATTGTCCAAAAAAGAGTGTAGGTATTAGTATTAAAATTAAAAGTAATTTTTTCATAATTGTATTGTTTTTATGATTAAAATACCAAGTATTAACGGTATTAATTTTACTAAAAAATGCCAATCCTCTAAACTAACTAGCCATCTATCAATTTTGGAGGACGTTCCGTGAAAATGCCAATCGTTCCAATTTATCTTGCCAAATATTGCATCGAATAATATCCAAAACATACCCGAAGCAATAAAACCTAAGCCTATAATAAATTGCCAATCTCCCCAAAACAGTAATAAAGCTGCTGCAAGATTAATAGTGAAAACTAACCACCATGACAAGGTATGGTTGATAATTA
>JBMYWO010000196.1:0-3170 GCA_049607505.1 Polaribacter sp. | reverse complement strand
CGCATATTGTAGAATCATTTGGCAAAGGCATCATTCCAAAATCAAGCGATTTACTTGAGATGATGGGAAATCATTTTAGACCTGAGTTTTTAGGAAGATTGACCGAAATTATTCCGTTTTCGCCAATTACGGAAGACAATATTACCAAAATATTTAAAATTCAATTAAAAAGTTTATATCAAGCGTTAGCAAAACAAGAGATTACATTGGAAATTTCCGATAAGGCAATTGATGTTCTCGCTAAAAAAGGATTTACTCCAAAATATGGTGCTCGTCCGTTAAGAAATGTGATTAGAACAGATTTGCGTTCGCCACTATCAAAAAAAATAATTTCAGGAGATATCACACAAGGAGCTGTTATAAAATTGAGCATTGACGATAAAGAAAATTTACTATGGGAACACTAAATAAGTAAGAGTAAAATATAGTTAAAATAAATAAAAATTTTTCTCTGATTAGAGTAACAATTTTATTTGTACGTTCAACCAAATCCGTTTATATTTACTGTAATGGTTCAGAAAATTACAAAAGGCATAAAAATCTCTGTAAAAACATCTTATAACGGAACAATTTATAGAAATTATAGATTGTATTATCACTTTAATTATTTTATCACTATTGAAAATAAATCTGAAGAAACGGTACAATTAACAGACAGGCATTGGAAAATTTTCGATTCTTTAAATTATACAGAAATAGTAGAAGGGGAAGGAGTTGTTGGACAAACACCCATTTTAAAACCAAACGATCATTATACCTATAAATCGGGTTGTTTTTTAGAATCGAGTATGGGTGCTATGAAAGGTTTTTATACCATGCAAAATACGGGAACACAAGAACAATTTAAGGTAAGCATACCAACATTTCAACTAACAACACGAGTATTATTAAACTAATAAAATCTAAAAAAAAGAAATTAGCAATTTCCAAGGATTTAGGATGTTTGAATTGCGGACATCCTTTTACCAATAAAGAAAAGTTTTGTCCAGAATGTGGGCAAGCGAATAAGGGAAGCAGTATAACATTTGCTAATTTTATTCACGAAATCTTTAACGGATTATTTAATTTTGATGCAAAGTTTTGGAACACAATTATTCCGCTTTTAATTCAGCCAGGAGTTGTCTCTAAAAATTATGTAGCAGGAAAAAGACAGCGATATTCCAATCCATTTCGATTTTATTTAACAGTTTCCATTATCTTCTTTTTAATTCTAGGGATTACAAAAAGCGTAGATAAGTTCAAATCTTTAGCAAAAACAACTAAAGCAGATGTTGTGAAAACTATAAAAAATGAAGAAGAAAAACGCAAAAAAAAGCGAACACAAAAAGAAATAGATTCTATAAAACAGGACATAGATAAAAGAATGAGGGAATCTTTTATCCCTATTCCAGAAAAAGCTAGAAAGAAACTATTAGAAGAAATAGAAAAAGATGTAAAAGACACTACCAAAACAGTAATTGGAAATGATGGTGCAAGTATTTCTTTTGTTGACAGTTCTACTAGACTAGACAAATATATTCAATATCAAAAAGAACATCCAAAAACAGACATAGATACTGCTTTAGACAGCTTAAAAGAAGAAAAAACTTTTTTTAATCGGTTTTTGTATAATAGAGCTCAAGTTGTTAATTCTTTTGTAGATAAAAAAGAAAGCAGAGAGCAATTTTTTAACCAGCTTTTATCTTACGGATCTGTTGCTTTGTTCTTCTTTCTACCAATTTTTACACTATTTTTAAAGTTATTTTACATCCGAAGAAAATATACCTATGTAGATCATTTGGTATTTGTTTTTCATACGCAAACAGTATTTTTTATGCTCTTGTCAATCTATTATTTATTAGAATTGTTTGGGGCAAAACCAAAACTATGGATTTTCATCCTCTTGTTTGTAATTTATCTTTTTATAGCCATGAAAAAGTTTTACCAACAAGGATATTTTAAAACACTTATAAAGTTTTTCTTATTGAATTTTAGCTATATGATTATTGCTACTGTTGGTGTTTTGGCAGTTTTACTTATATCTTTTGCGTTGTATTAAAACGATAATCACAATAAAATCAGATTGTTTTTAGAATTTAATATAAGTGCTATGAAAGATTTTTATCTTATTATAAAAAACAATTTTAAACTTCATCTATAACCAAATTTTTTACGATTTTTGCCTTCAAATAAACAAATATGATTGTTAATACAGAACTAGAACAAAAAGGAAATTTATTCCCATCGGCTATAAAAAGTTATAAAAAAGATGTAGATAAACTGTACTTTATCACAGAAAACAATGTGGTATTACAGGTTACCATTATTAGAAATAGTATTATCCGATTTAGATATGCTACCACAGGAAAATTTGATAAAGATTTCTCTTACGGAATTACATTGGACGCAAGCAGAGGCTACAATCAATTAGAAGTTACAGAAGATGAAACACATTATCATATTACCACCTCCAAATTAATTTGTAAAGTAAAAAAAGAAAATTTACAAGTAAGTTTATATGATGCTTTAGATTTAAAATTAATTAATGAAGATGAAATTGGTTTTCATTGGGAAGAAAGTTACGAATTTGGTGGAGACATCGTAAAAATGAGTAAGATTTGTGAGAAATCTGAAAGTTTTTATGGTTTAGGAGACAAACCTGTGGGAGCTAATATAAAAGGAAAACGTTTTGAAAATTGGGTAACAGACTCTTATGCTTTTGATAAAGATACGGATCCTATTTATAAGGCAATCCCTTTTTACACGGCTATTCGAGAGAATAAAGCCTATGGTATTTTCTTTGATAATACATTTAAAACTCATTTCGATTTTGCACAAGAAAGAAGAAATGTAACCAGTTTTTGGGCGCACGGTGGAGAAATGAATTATTACTTTATCTACGGCCCAAAAATGGAAGATGTTGTTGTCAATTATACAGATTTAACGGGCAAACCCCAATCATTACCTCCATTATGGGCGTTAGGATTTCATCAATGTAAATGGAGTTATTATCCAGAAAGTAATGTAAAAGAAGTAACCAAAACATTTAGAGATTTAAAAATTCCTTGTGATGCTATTTATTTAGACATTGATTATATGGATGGTTTCCGTTGTTTTACTTGGGATAAAAACCATTTTCCAGACCCAAAAAGAATGGTAAAGGAATTGGAAGACGATGGTTTTAAAACGGT
>JBMYWO010000195.1:0-3219 GCA_049607505.1 Polaribacter sp. | reverse complement strand
ATGCTTTGTCTTTAGAAGATGCAACTTCTACCATTTCACCAAAAACTTTGGCTTCTTTAATGGCTTTGTCCGACCAAGTTCCTGTATTCAAATAAGCAGCTTTCTTATTTAGCAGGTTATAAGCTACCATCAAAAATTCCATACTTGCACCACCTTGTAAAAATAAGGCTTTGTATCCTTTGTTTTCTAGCCCTAATAATTCTAAAGCCAAACTTCTAGCTTTTTCCATTACGGCTACAAAAGGTTTACTTCTGTGAGAAATTTCAATTAATGATAAATCATCATCATTAAAATTAAGAACCGCTTCTGACGCTTTTTGTAATACTGTTTGTGGTAAAATACAAGGGCCTGCGCTAAAATTGTGTTTTTTCATTTTTAAAATTGTTGTGTTTTTTATTCCTCTACTTGATCTAAAATCCAATTGATCCAACTTATAATTGTTGAAGATCTTCTTTTGTATGTTGATTGAGCTTCAACCTTATATACATCTAATTTTTTCATTATTCCAATGATTTCATCTTTATTTGGTGCTTCACCTTTTTCGAAATATAGATTTAGGGCTTTATTAAAAGTTAAATGAGAAAGAATTAGTTCTATAAACTTCAGCTGTCTATTAGTGATAGATAAATTGAAAAGTTTTTGACCGCTTTCGGTTAAAAAGTAGATTGCTTTTCCGTTTTCTTGTTTTCTATCAATTAATCCTAAATACCTTCCTGCATTTACATAATAATCAACTTGTCTTGGATCAATAGAATCTTTTAAACAGAAGTCATAATTTTCTAATAATCCATTTTTTGAAATTTGGATTTCAGAATTTAAAATCTCACAAAGATTTATTACTCTTTCAAATGAGTCGGCTTGTGGAAATGGAATATTTGGTTCTTTAGCAATTTTAACTTGGTGAAGTGTGTTTTGTATGAGTTCTAAATTGATTGCTCCATCTTTAATTACATATTTTTTTTCACGAACCAATTGTAATGAATTATAATGCGTTGGATCTTCAAACAGATATTCTCTAAAATGAAAAATACCATTGGAATAGGTTAAGAATAGAGATCTTACTTTTTTAGTGATTTTATTTTCCCATAATTTATATGGATAAAAAATTTGACGAATTAGAAAATCCTTTGAAATTGAATTTTTAGCTTCGATTAAATTTAAAGACTCAATACCTTCATAACCACCGTCAATTTCAATTTGTGAATTATTTACATTAATGTTTACAACTGACTTTTTTGAATTTATATTAAAATCAAATGCTAATGAACTCATTCTTCCGTTAACGGTTGGTTGTAATTCGCCATCTTGAACAAAATCTTCAATAATCCCTGAAATATAAGCACAGTTTAATGCTGTAGTTTCACTTGTAATATTATTGAAATCTATACTTTGCAAATTATTTGTAAAATCAATTTTTTTGGTTTCTATTTCGTTATTTTCAAAATCTTGAAAAGTGTCAAAATCAGAAATGACATAAGTACCTCTTGAAATAGGAAGTATTGAAAGATTATTGTTAGAAAAGATTTTAGGCAATTGTGATCTGAAATCAAATTTTGTCATTAAACGAGCTTGTCTAACTTCATTTATTGTAGAAGATGTTATTTCGTAAAAACCTTTAGCATCTATTTCTTCAGAAATTTTATATTTCTCAAATAGCTTTTTCCAAGCAACATCATTACTAGTATTACTCATAGTTGCGTATTAAAACTTCGTCTATTTCCCCTCTCTTTTTTCCATTTGAATTAATAGAACGATTTGCCTTTACATAACTTATTTTATAGTCTTTATATAAATCTTCTATGAATTGTGTAGCAGAATTAGAAAGCAAAAATTTCACTCCTTTTTTATCTAATGTATCACATAAATCTTTTAACCTAACTTGCTCATAGATATCAAAACCACCTTGAACATAACCCGTAAAATTTGAACTTGTAGAAACAGGATCATAAGGTGGATCAAAATACACAAAAGATTCTTTTTTAATTCCTTTTAAGGCTTCTTCAAAATCGTTGTTAAGAATAGTAATATCGCTAGTGTTTAAATATTTACTAACTGCTTTTATGGTAGTTTCATTGACAATATTTGGATTTTTGTACCTGCCAAAAGGGGAATTAAATTCTCCTGAATTATTGACACGATACAATCCATTATAACAAGTTTTGTTTAAATAAATAACTCGCGAAGCCTTTTTTATAGTTGATAAATTTTTAAAATTCTCTTCCCTATCTAACGCTCTTAAATCATAGAAATAATCAGATTCATTTTTATGAGTTTTTAAATCAGAAATTAGTGCTTCTGGGTTTTCTTTTATTGTTTTATAAACATTGATTAGCTCTTTATTGAAGTCATTTATAACCGCTTTTTTAGGTTGAAGATTAAATAAAACGGCTCCTCCACCAATAAAAGGCTCATAATAGTTGCTATAATTTTTTGGGATCAATTCTTTAATAGCAGGCATTAACTGTCTTTTTCCGCCAACCCATTTTAAGAAAGGTGATATTAATTTATTTTTCTTCATTTTCTATTAAAAATCACAATTTACAAAGTACTAAAAAAGTTCTTATTGCAAAACAGATTTTGAATTTTTTTCAGCTTACAGTAAACGAACTTAAATAGAAGATAAAAACTTTAAGGTATTAATTCCATCCGCATACTCCCATAAATTTGGGTTTTGTGTTTGTCCAAAAGCAACTTCATTTTCTATAAAATCTTTAGAGACAATACATTGAATTTTTTCTCTGTCTTCGTAAAGTTTTATTTTTAAGTCAATTAAATTATCATAGTATTCATAAAAAATAGTGGCAATAGGCGAGGAGTAGCTTTCATCTTCTTTAATCATTAAGAAACCATTTTCTAACAAATCAAACTCGCTCATTAAATATACGGCCTTGTTATAATCGTAATTATTGGCATATTTTACATTGCTGATAATCTCTTTTTTTGCGTACATTCCTTTAAAAAAAGTGTCGAAATTATAATTTTTTGGAACATATAATTTAGAAACAGATCTACAGCCTAATCCAAAATAGCTAAAAATATCATCACTTAAATTTTCAAAATCTTGTATCGTTTCATCACCTTTTAAAATAGCTACAGAATTTCTGTTTTTTCTGATGATATTGGGTTTGTTTTTAAAATAGTATTCAAAATAACGAGCGGTATTATTGCTACCTGTTGCTATGACAGCATCAAAATTTTCTAATTTTTCTTCGGTAAATG
>JBMYWO010000194.1:0-3221 GCA_049607505.1 Polaribacter sp. | reverse complement strand
ATTTCATTATAAATTTCGGAGAAATTATCTTGCTCCATCAAGGTTTTAAATTGCTGTAAATTATTAATATATTCTCCCAATGTTTCTATGACATTTTCTTTATTTTGCTTAAAAATGGGTGCCCACATTGCTGGCGAACTTTTTGCCAAACGCACTGTGGATGCAAAACCAGAACCTGCCATATCAAAAATATCACGTTCATTTTTTTCTTTATTGATGACCGTTTTTCCCAACATAAAGGAACTTATATGCGATAAATGCGAAACATAAGCAATGTGTTTGTCATGAGAAACAGCATCCATATAACGAATTTTCATTCCTAATTTCGAAAAAATTTCTAACGCCTTTTGTTGTAATTTATGAGCTGTCTTCTCAACTTCACAGATAATATTCATTTTTCCAACATATAAATCTGGAATTGCAGCTGTAGGGCCTGAATTTTCTGTTCCTGCTATAGGATGACAAGCTAAAAAGTTCCTTCTTTTAGGGTGATTTTCAACCACTTTACAAATGGCAGATTTTGTAGAACCTGCATCTATAACCAAAGCGTTATCTGAAATTGTATCTAAAATAGTGGGCAATAATTTTGTAGTAGCATCCACAGGAATAGACACAATGACAACATCGGCATTTCCTAAATCTTCTAACGTTGCTTTTTTATCAATTAGATGTAGATCTAAGGCTTTGTTTAGTGTTTCGTCTTTTCTACTGATTCCATGAATGATTACATCAGCGTAATTTTTCTTAATATCAATAGCAAAACTACCACCAATTAAGCCAATACCTATGCAATATATATTCTTCATTTTTTTGACGCTTTAGGCTATAAGCTTTAGGCACTATGCCAAAAGCTTATAGCAAATTGCTTATAGCCTTTTTATTGCTTCTTTAATGAGTTCTGAATTTACACATAATGAAAACCGTATATACCCTTCTCCTTGACTTCCAAAAACAGTTCCTGGCGTAATAAAAATATCTTTATCATATAAAACAATATCTGTAACTTCTTCAGATTTTTTCCCTTCGGGGATTTTTGCCCAAACAAATAAACCTGCTGAATTTTTATTGTAAGTACATTTTAATGTATCTGCCAACTGAAAAATGAGTTTTCTACGTTTTTCGTAGATTTTATTTTGTTTTTGAAACCAATCATTTGATAATTGTAAGGCTTCAATGGCTCCTTTTTGAATTCCGTAAAACATACCAGAATCCATATTGCTTTTTACTTTTAATATTTGATTGATAAAATTCTCATTTCCTAAAACCATTCCTACTCGCCAACCCGCCATATTAAAGGTTTTGCTTAACGAATTTAATTCTAAAGCAACATCTTTTGCACCTTCAACGTGTAAAATACTAATAGGGTTGTCATTTAAAATAAAACTATATGGATTGTCATTAATAATTAAAATTTTGTGCTTTTTTCCAAAGGCTATTAACTTTTTAAAAGTATCTAAGGTAGCATTGGTTCCTGTTGGCATGTGTGGATAATTGACCCACATCAATTTTACATCAGATAGATTTTGTTGTTCTAATTCATCTAAATTGGGTTGCCAATTATTGGTTTCATCTAAATTGTAAAAAAGCGGTGTTGCACCTACTAATTTTGTTACAGATGTATAGGTTGGATATCCAGGATTTGGAATTAAAACTTGATCACCTTCATTTAAAAAAGCCATAGAAATATGCATGATTCCTTCCTTGCTTCCCATTAATGGCAACACTTCATTATCAGGATTTGTATTTACAGAAAATTTGTTTTTATAAAATTCAGACATTGATTTTCTTAATTCAGGCAATCCCTGATATGATTGATATTTATGAGCGTTTGCATCATATAAGCTTCCTTGAATAGCATCAATTACTTTTGTTGGTGGTTGCAAATCTGGACTTCCAATTCCTATATTGATAATGGGTTTTCCAGCAGCAATTAAACTACTTACTTCTCTTAATTTTTTAGAGAAATAGTATTCTTGTACGGTATCTAATCTTTTGGCAGCTTCAATCATCTTCTACCATTTTTATACGTTCCTAAAATTTTAAATTCTTCTGCCATTATCTCAATAATTGCTTCCGCTTTTTGATACTCTTTATAATCATCAAAAGTTACATCTACAAAAAATGAATATTTCCAAGGGGTTTCTATCACTGGTAGCGATTGTATTTTGGTTAAATTCATTCTACAATCGCTCATTGCATTTAATATTGCTGCTAAACTTCCTCTTTTATGATTTAATTGAAATTTGATGGAGGCTTTATTCACATCTTCTCTAAAATCTGGTTTTTCTGTTTGAACAATGACAAATCGGGTTGCATTGTTTTTTATTGTCTGAATTTCATGTTCTAAAATGGTTAAACCAAATATGTTTGCAGCCAATTTTGGTGCAATTGCTGCAATTCCTTTTAACTTTTTTTCTGCAATTCTTTTGGCAACTTCAGCAGTGTCAACATCTTCTACTAATTTGATATGCGAATGTTTTTTAAAAAATTCTTTGCATTGCAATAACGCCATTGGATGCGACCAAACTTCCTTGATGTCATTTATTTCTTGTTCTTTTAAAGCCATTAAATGATGATGAATGTTCAAATATTTTTCATCAATAATGTGTAAATTATTATGATCAATGAGTGCATAATTTGGGATGATAGAACCTGCAATCGTATTTTCTAAAGCCATAATGCCAACATCGGATTTTTTTTTTAAGAGACTGTCCACCAAGACATCAAAAGACATACATTCTTTTAATTGAATAGAATTTCCATAAAAGTTGCTAGCAACTTTATGATGGTTTGAACCTTCTGCTCCTTGTATGGCAATAATTTTACTCATTATATATGGCATCAAAAAAAAAGCCTCGAAAAAATCGAGACTTTATATTGTATAAATGTTTTTTAACAACATGGTACAAAGTCTCTGCTTTTATTAAAAAAATAAAAGTAAAAATAGAAACGAGTCCAAGTGTTTTTTAACATCTTTATTGTCTTTGTTTTACGAGAACAAATCTAAAAATTAAATTTAGATAAACAAATAATAGCATCTCTATTTTTAAAAAATTGATGATTTGATAAAAAGAAGTTCTCTTTTTATCAAATCATCAATTCTTTAAAAACCTTAAATCCGCAAAACATATTGATTGAAAAAAGAGAAAACACACTGTGTATAGTCTTTACACACAGTGTTTGTTATCTAAATATTTTCACTTATTTTAGTGCTGTAAAAC
>JBMYWO010000193.1:0-3224 GCA_049607505.1 Polaribacter sp. | reverse complement strand
ACTTATAGTTATAAAAGTGAAGAAACTCTTCCTAAAGGTCAAGAGTGTATTATTTTTAAAGAAAAACTTTTTTATTATTTACCAAATTCTTTTAGTAAAATAAAAGAACTAAAAGAAAGAAGTATAATTAAAGAAGAAGAAAATAATCCTATACTAACAATCGAAAGATTTGTTAATTGTCAAAATAAAATTTTAATTATTCTTGACAGAGCTCACAACATAAGCCGAGCAAAACTTGGTGATGCAAGAAGTCAGTTTGATAAATCATACAATCCTTTTAAACAAAGCTAAATGAAAAAACTTTTAAGTCTTTTATCAGGTGGTTTAATTAAAGACGTAGGTAATGTAATAGATAAACTTACAACTACAGACGAAGAAAGATTAGCTGCTAAACAAAAGATTCAAGAGTTACTAGAAAAAGCAGATCAAGATGCACAGACTCAAATTAGCGAGCGATGGAAACTTGATATGCAATCTGATTCATTTTTATCAAAGAACATACGCCCGCTAGTGTTAATATATCTTACTGTTATATTTACGGCATTAGCATTTTTCGATGGTAACATTGGTGGGTTTAAAGTAGCTGAAGAATATATCCCAATATTTCAGTCACTATTAATTACAGTGTACGGCGCTTATTTTGTAGGTCGTACTTGGGAAAAATCAAAGAAAAGTAAACAAGAATAAAATTAAATTAAATGCATAAAGTTAATAAAATTGATGATCAAGAACTAAAGACTATTGTTGATCAACAAAAACAATTAAATGATATATTACTTCAAATTGGAGGTTTAGAAACTCAGAAGCATAGTTTGCTACATCGTATCAAAAGTGTAAATGAAGGTATAGAAGAAACTAAAAAAAGTCTAGAAGAAAAGTACGGTACTATTAATATTAACTTAGAAGATGGTACGTATACTGAAATTAAAAAAGAAGATGAATAACGTTATAAGAAAAATCAGCATTGGTTCTGATTATAAAAATGATGCTATGCATTATTCTTTAGGTCAAGAAGTATACGGCGGTCATAATATTAATAGTATTTTATTTGATGAGCTAGATAACTCTTACAACATTTACATTAAAAAAAACGACGAGGTAATGCCATGGAAAAAGTTTAATTCTAACATGGCTATATCTGTTGAGTACGATTTGAAGTATTAATGAAAAGCTTATATGACTTTATAGTAAAACCATTAGGTGAAACTTATGATAATACTATAAACATAGACAATACTAAACTAATATTAAACAACAATGTAGAAAGCTTTAAGTTTGTAAATAATTATGCTGAAGTTATATCTACACCTTTAATGTTGGAAACACCTGTAAATGTTGGTGATATAATATTAGTGCATCATAACGTTTTTAGAAGATGGTATGATATTAAAGGTAAACAAAAAAATGGTAGAGCTTTTTTTGTTGATGATCTTTATTTTGTTTCTATAGATCAAGTATATTTATATAAAAACAAAAATGGATTTAATCCTTTTGGCGATAGATGTTTTGTAAAGCCAATTAAAAGTAAAAACGTTTTAGATAACGAAAAAGAACAAAGCCTTGTAGGTATACTAAAAATAGGTAATAGTTCGTTAGAAGCGCTAGGAATAAACCAGGGAGACCTTGTTGGTTTCAAACCAAACAGTGAGTTTGATTTTTTAATAAATAAAGAGCGCTTATATTGTATGAAATCAAATGATATAGTTTTGAAGTATGAACGTAAAGGAGACGAAGAGGAATATAATCCGAGCTGGGCAGAAAGCAGTTGAAGAACTTATTAAAGTTGCAGAAGAAGCTATTGTAGAATCAAACGATGATCTTGCAGCTGATAGACTTAAAAACGCAGCTGCTACTAAAAAACTAGCAATATTTGACGCGTTTGAAATACTTACTCGTATTGAAGAAGAAAAAGCTATGCTTGAAGGAGACAAGCAAGAAACAAAAGCTAAATCATTTAAAGGCTTTGCAGAAGGTAGATCTAAATGAGTTATACACAAACACTTTATGAAATACTGCCTGATTACATAAGCAAGAAAGTTATTACTAAAAAAAACAGACACAAACAGTGGAAGTATGGTTATGACAAAGATCATGATGTTATAGTCATTAGTAAGACTGGGCAAATTGGTGATGTTATAGAAATACAAAATTTAAAAATAGCTTTACCAAAACAACCAACAAAGGTAACAAAGTTTAAAAGTAATAAATGGGAGGTAACACCATACCCAAAAGAACTTAACAGGATAAAAACAATATTTGATTGGAGAGATTATCCTGATGATTTTAAAAATAAATATATTGACTATATAGAGGATGAGTTTACTAAAAGAGAACAAGGTTTCTGGTTTTATAATAAAGGTATCCCTACTTATATTACTGGTACTCATTACATGTACCTCCAATGGTCAAAGATTGATGTCGGACACCCTGACTATAGAGAAGCCAATAGATTATTCTATATTTTTTGGGAAGCGTGTAAAGCGGACGAAAGAGCTTATGGTATGTGCTATCTCAAAAACAGACGCTCTGGTTTTTCATTCATGGCGTCAGGAGAGTTGGTTAATCAAGCAACAATATCTTCCGATTCACGGTTTGGGATATTGTCCAAATCTGGAGCCGATGCTAAAAAAATGTTCACAGATAAGGTTGTACCAATATCCGTCAACTATCCGTTTTTCTTTAAACCGATACAAGACGGAATGGACCGACCAAAAACCGAACTGGCGTATAGAGTACCCGCATCAAAACTCACAAGAAAAAAGCTTGATCAAGGCCAAGGGCCGGAGGAGCTCGAAGGGCTCGACACCACAATCGACTGGAAAAACACGGGAGACAACTCGTACGACGGGGAGAAATTAAAACTCCTAGCACACGACGAAAGTGGTAAATGGGAAAGACCTGATAATATATTAAACAACTGGCGAGTTACAAAAACAACTCTTAGATTAGGTTCTAGAATTGTAGGTAAATGTATGATGGGCTCGACCTCAAACTCATTAGACAAAGGTGGAGCAAATTTTAAAAAATTATACGAAGATTCAGACGTTACTAAACGAAACCGCAATGGACAGACTAGCTCGGGATTATATAGTTTGTTCATACCTATGGAATGGAACTACGAAGGGTTCATTGATTCTTTTGGACACTCTGTATTCGATACACCAAAAGAACCGGTTGAAGGGCCGTATGGAGAGGTTATAGACCAAGGTGTTATAGAGCATTGG